>JAADEY010000034.1 GCA_013153145.1 Thermoproteota archaeon
CCTCCATGTCTTCTAGTCTGCCGTTGGTACAGCTCCCGATGAAGACCTGGTCCACCTCAACACCCTCAAGCTCGGAGACAGGCTTAGCGTTCGCGGGGGAGTATGGTTCCGCCACCATGGGCTCCAGCGTTGATAGGTCTATGCTGTGCTCGTCGACGTACTCCGCGTCCTCGTCGGGGTAGATTGGCTTCCCGGAGGCTCCCACTAGGTCTAGGTGGTGCTGGGTTACCGTGTCTGGAGGGAAGTAGGCCGTCTGCGCGCCCGCCTCAACAGTCATGTTTGCGAGGCATAGCCTGTCCGACATTGTTAACTGGTTTATCTCGCCGTGGAACTCTATGGCCTTGTAGTTGGCCCCCATGGGGCCTAGGAGGGAGACCATGTAGAGGGCTGCATCCTTCGCCGTCACACCTGGCTGGAAGGAGCCCTCGATCCTAACCCTGATAGGCTCGGGCACCCTGATCCATGTAGTGCCGGTGGCCATTATGAGTGCTGCATCGGTGCTCCCAATACCCATCGCCGCCGCGCCGACCGCGCCCTGCATGACGGTGTGGCTGTCCGCCCCCATGATCAGCATTCCTGGGGCGGAGTAGCCCTCCTCGAATACCACTTGGTGGCAGATGCCGTGGCCCGGCTCGTAGAGCCTTATACCGTGTCTCGCCGCGAACTCCCTCATCATGTTGTGTAGTATGCTGTTCCTAGGGTTCGTGCTTGGCGCTACATGGTCTATGAAGAAGAGTATCCTCCTCGGATCCCAGACCCCCTCCACGCCTAGGTCGCGGAGCACCTTGAGGGCGAGGGGGGCCGTGCCGTCGTGCGCGTATAGCAGGTCTACCCTCACTACCGCGTGCTCCCCGGGCTCCGGGCTTCCCTCGACTAGGTGGGCCGCGATTATCTTCTCGACGGCGCTCCTGCCGGGCAAGACACTGCTCCTCGTGTGGTCAGCAGGCCCCGGTGCACCCCTCTTAAGGGGAGTGCAGAGCATGCATTCGGGCTCCACACGAACCCGGGGGTAGATAATCCCGTTTCGGCACTCCTTGCCGGAACTGAGGCATCACCTTCCCGCATGCATAGATATTCTTTTTTAGTCTTAGAATTATGTCCTAGCCACCCGGTGGACTCTATTGAAGTACACTGCACTGGGTTCCAGGAGGCTACGCAGGCTAGCCAGGCTGGCACCACTGATACTTGCCGGCGTCGCGCTCATACTGTTCACTGCCACCGCCTATGCGCAGGCCGCTGGCGCTGGCTACGCGACGATGGGTAAGGCGATAGGCGCTGGCCTGGCTATAGGATTGTCGGGTGTAGGTGCAGGCTACGCTGTAGGCGCCGCCGGTGCAGCAATGATAAGCGCCATAACAGAGAAGCCGGAGATGTTCGGTAGGGCTATAGTAGTCGTCGCCCTGGGCGAGGGAATAGCCATCTACGGCCTGCTGATAGCAATCCTCGTGATGTCCATGTGAGTCTTTTTAGGCGACACGACCCGCAGAGCCCTCGCCTAGGCTGGAGGGGACGAAACCCTTTCGTGGGGATCTGCCGGCCCCACCACCCTCCAACTATACCCCTCCCGCTTCTCCGCCCAGTGAGGGGTGGGTTGCAGCGTGCCCGAGCCTCCAAGGTCTAGGTGGCGTGGCGAGTTCCAGCGATGGTTCGACTGGGTCCTGGAGGTCGGCGGCTTCTATGACTATGGGAGGTATCCCGTGAAGGGTGTCGGCGTCTGGCTCCCCTACGGGTTTAGGCTTAGACGCCTCGTGACCAGCCTTATACGCGACGTTCTTGACTCCGCGGGCCACGAGGAGGTCTTGCTACCAATATTTATACCCGAGACGCTGCTGAGGAAGGAGTCCGAGCACATCAAGGGGTTCGAGTCTGAGGTCTTCTGGGTTACCAGGGCGGGTGTGAACGAGCTTGATGTGAGGCTTGCTCTCAGGCCTACGAGTGAGACAGCCATCTCCTACATGGAGAGCTTCTGGATTAAGAGCTACAAGCAGCTCCCCAAGAAATACTACCAGATAGTCAGCATGTTCCGCTACGAGACTAAGGCGACCAGGCCAATGATAAGGCTTAGGGAGGTAACCACGTTCAAGGAGGCCCACACAGTCCACGAGTCGTTCGAGGACGCAGACGCCACCGTCGCCGAGGCGATAGAGCTCTACAAGAAGATATTCGATAGCCTCGGCATACCATACCTCGTCTCCAGGAGGCCCGAGTGGGACAAGTTCGCGGGCGCAGTCTACACGGTAGCCTTCGACACGATAATGCCGGATGGAAGAACCCTGCAGATAGGAACCGTGCACCACCTCGGCCAGAACTTCACGATACCCTTCGAGGTAAGGATTCAGAGGAGGGATGAAACCATAGACTATGCATGGCAGACCAGCTACGGCATATCGGACAGGATAATAGCTGCAACTATAGCCCTGCATGGCGACGACCGTGGAGCCTGCCTACCCCCCATCGTCGCGCCCGTGCAGGTGGTGATTGTACCCATACCCTCCGGCGGCACAATACCAGACGAGCTGAAGAAGACTGCCGAGAAGCTAGAGGAGGAGCTGAAAGCTGCAGGCTTGAGGGTGCACACGGACTGGAGGCTCGACGTAAGGCCGGGGAGGAAGTACTACGAGTGGGAGGCCCGCGGAGTCCCGGTACGCGTCGAGCTGGGCGCCCGTGAGGCCCGTGAGGGCGTGCTCACCGTAGCGAGGCGTGACAAGCTAGAGAAGCTAAGGATACCGCTCGACACGGCCGTCGACGAGATCAAGAAGCTCCTAGACGATATAATGAACACCCTGAGGCAGAGGGCGTGGAGCTGGCTACGCAGCATGACCCACCGCTCCACAAGCGTCGAGGAGGCACGCAGCATCGTCTCAAAGAGGATGGGCGTTGTAGAGGTACCCTGGTGCGGCAGGGAGGAGTGCGGCCATAGGCTCGAGGAGCTCCTAGACGCAAAGATACTCGGCACACCACTAGACGAGGACGCCTCATGGGTGGACGGCGAGAAATGCATGGCATGCGGAGCCAAGGCGGTAACGGTGCTCAGGGCCGCGAAGACATACTAGCGTGACGGGGTCGGCTGGCTGGCGCAGCCCATCACCAGGGCCTCCCGGAGAGCCTCCTTGTCTCCAGCCCGTGTAGGGCTTCGACTGAACACCCTTCTCCTGGGAGGCTCCCCGGGAGGCGGTTGAGGCCGCTTTTAACCCTCCTCATCCCCGTGTGTCTAGTATTCCGCGCTCCCAGAACGCTATATAGGCTGCAACCTGGCTTGCGAGGTAGCTTCTTGGGCCTATTGATACTCTTTCCTCGATTCCGGTTTCTGGCGGGTCTGTTGCAGTGCCTATGATGTATAGTCTTGGTGGCTTGCTGTTGGGGGGCCATGGGTGGCCGTGCTCTATTAGTAGTGTTGGTGTGTAGCCTGCATTTATCGCCATGCGTAGTGTCTCCTCATAGCTCATTGGGTGAGGCTTTACCTGTGCGAGTGCCCTCCTTATAGGCTTCTCTGAGGCTGTGCAGTCCATCCCCTCTATTATGATTGTGTAGCCGCCTCCATGGATTATTGTGAACGCGTCTAGGGTGTCGTCGGGGCTGTGGCAGTATATTGCCTGGAGGCATCGTGGGATTATGTCGAGCCTCCTCCTATCCACGTGCATCCAGTCGGCGTTGTGCAGGTTTACGGAGGTGTAGAGTAGGAATCCGCACTTTTTACCGGGGGGTATCGTCTTGCCGGCTACATGGATCCGCACCATCTCGTGTCGCCTCGTCCCGTTTACGCACGTCCCACGCACATACCACACTTAAACACCTATACCCGCTGGCCTCCGCGTCGTAGGACGCCTTCGAGGGGTACCGGGTGTGATTGAGGCCGAGCCCAGGATGTGTGTAACGAGCCCCTGCCCGGAGAGGGTGCGGTTCGGTGTCCTCGACTCCACGCTGCGGGAGGGTGAGCAGACGCCAGGGGTTGTGTTCACTGTTGACCAGAAGATAGAGATTGCAAGGATGCTCGACAGTATAGGCGTCGACATGATTGAGGCGGGGCATCCAACAGTCGCCCCGGATGTTAGGGAGGCTGTGCGCAGGATAGTTGGGTTGAAGAGGGAGGGCGTTATAAGGGCGGAGGTCGTGGCCCATAGCAGAGCCCTACGTAGGGATATCGAGGATGCAGCCGAGCTCGAGCCGGACCGGGTAGCGATATTCTATGGCGTCAGCGACCTCCACCTAAGGTACAAGCATAGGGTCACGAGAGAGGAGGCGCTGAGCATCATAGGCGAGGCCGTGGAGTATGCGAGGCAGCACGGTGTCAGGGTGAGGTTCACCGCGGAGGACGCTACCAGGGCTGACCTGGGCTTCCTGGTGGAGGTCGCTAAGACGGTCTATGAGGCCGGTGCAGACCGCCTATCCATAGCAGACACCGTCGGCGCTGCAACTCCCCCGGTCATGAGGAGGATAGTTGAGACTATCCGGGCTAGCGTGCCGGGTCTCGAGCTGGACGCCCACTGCCATAACGACCTTGGACTAGCGTTGGCGAACTCGCTTGCCGCCGTCGAGGGGGGTGCATCAATAGTGCATGTGACTGTGAACGGCCTGGGCGAGAGGACTGGCATCACGTGGCTGCAGCAGCTAGCCGCCGCCTCCCACGTCTTCTACGGGAAGTCCCCCGTCAACCTCGCAGACCTCATGAAGCTGACGAGCATGGTTGAGAGGTACAGCGGTGTAATGGTGCCGCCCAACGCGCCCCTAGTGGGAGACAACGCGTTCACGCATAAGGCTGGAGTCCACGTGGCAGGCGTTCTGAGCAACCCACAGACCTACGAGGTTATACCGCCAAGCCTCCTTGGGAGGACGAGGAGCTACACCATTGACAAGTATACCGGCCGTAAGGCCCTCAAGGCAAGGCTTGAGGAGCTGGGGGTCAAGCTGAGCGACGACGAGCTCATAAAGGTATTGATGGAGGTCAAGAAGGCGTCGACGGCGCGCTGGATAAGCGACGAGGATCTACTAGACATAGTGGAGAGGGTGACTGGGAGGCGTGTAAAGCTACAGCCATCCAAGGGCATTGAGGCACTCGTGCTGGTTAGATGCGAGCCAAACATATACACCGCCAGCGTAGCCAGGAGGCTCACCCTGATACCATGCGTGACTGAGGTTATGGAGGTGACCGGTGACAGGGATATAGTTGTCAGGCTTACCGCCAACAATCCCGTGGAGCTGAACGAGACCATAGAGGCCGTGAGGAGGGTTAAGGGCGTGACCGACACATACACGATACTCGTCCTCCGCAAACTGGAGCGCTGACAACGCGCTGCCTCCAGCCCCAGGGCAGCATATTCAATCCCGGGCCGGCCAGCTGCCTCCTCGGGGCCCTGGTTGCGTGTAAGGGTAAGGTTTCTGGCTGCCGCCGCTGATGCTGCCGGTAGGAGAGCCATAGAGCTTGAGGTCTCCGAGGGGGCTAGGCTGGCCGACCTAGTCGAGCAGGTTTACAGGATTGTGCCTGGGCTTAGGGAGCTTGCGGAGAGAATCCCACTGATAATCCTCGTTAACGGCGTGAAGAGGGGGGATGACTACGTTTTATCAGAGGGGGACGAGGTGGCATTCATGCCCCCTGCGGGTGGTGGCTGAGCCATGCCCCGTGTCACTTGCAGGGTTCTGCAGGGCAGGGTGAGCCTTGACAGGCTCGCGGGGGAGATTGCCGAGAGGTGTAGTGCTGAGGGGGGTGGTGCCCTCGTAGTCTTCATGGGTTTCGTGAAGGGGGTCGTCGAGGGGGAGGAGGTCGAGTACCTGGAGTACAGCGTCTACGAGGGGTACGCCGAGGAGGCGCTATGCAGGATAGCTAGGGAGGTCGCCGAGAGGCATGGCGTGCTCGAGGCTCATGTATACCACCGCGTTGGGAGGCTGAGGGCCGGCGAGCCAACAATATACATACTCGTCGCCGCCAAGTCCAGGAGGGAGGCCTTCCGGGCGGCTGAGGAGCTGCTGGAGAGGGTGAAACACGAGGCTCCAGTCTTCAAGCTTGAAAAGAGGAGGAGCGGCGAGTACTGGGTTCTAGGCGATAAGAGGATCCCGAGGAGCGAGGTCAGGAGCCTTGCGGGCGGCGGGGAAGAGGACGGACGGGCCGGTCTCAAGGCTGATAAACCGTAGGTTCTCGGGCGTAGTCACCTCCCTGCTTCTCAGGAGGTGGAGGCCGAGCCCGAACAAGGTAACCGTTGCAACTACCCTGATCGGGCTCCTACCCATAATACTCTACGTCAACCCGTCACCGGTCAACGCCGCCCTTGCCGGCGTGCTCGTGCAGGCCGCGTCTATACTGGATGGGGTCGACGGGGAGGTCGCCAGGCTCACTGGGAGGACGTCCCGGTACGGCGCCCTGCTCGATGCAACGCTTGACAGAATCGTCGATGTAGGGGTCACGGGGGCGGCCAGCTACGCTGTCGTGTCAGGCCTCGGGATTGGAGGGCTACTAGCAGCACTACTATACATCCTCCCGGTCACCGGGGGGCTATTGGTCAGCTACATACATGCACAGGCGAGGCTGCAGCTTGGAAGCCACCCAATGCTCATCACGGGGCTCACGTGCTGGTGCAGCAGAGACGTAAGGCTATTCACGATCTTCCTCACATCTCTACTCGTGCCGCTCCTGGGCTGGGCTGCGCTCGCCGCAGGCCTCCTCTACATAGGTGTGTCGGGCTACGCCTACACGCTAGCCCAGCTCATACTGCTTTACAGGGTGGCTGGCCGTGATAGGAGTGATTCTAGCCGCGGGGGAGGGGTCTAGGCTCTCGAGGTGCGTCGCCGAGAGGTACATGAAGCCCCTGGCCATCATTAATGGGGTGCCGTTGATAACCTACCCGGTGCGCAGCATGCTTGCAGCCGGCGTCGAAGAACTGCTCGTCGTCGGGAACATATACAACCATTCACCACTAGGACTCGCGGTGAGATCCGCCGGTGCGAGGAGGTACAGCGTCGTCGTGAACCCGGACTTCGGCGAGGCCTGCCTAAGCCTGCGGCAGGCGCTGGTCAGGCTCGCTGGCAGGGGCTTCATACTCTCGATGTCAGATCACATCTACCCCCCGGTGCTCGTGGAGAAGCTTACACGGGAGTGTAGCGGCGATATATGCGTGGCTGGTGACCGCAGGCCCCGCTACGTGGACGTGGAGGAGGCGACTAAGATAGAGGCGGAGGAGGGGAGGGCTTTGAGGTTCTCAAAGCTGCTAACCTCCTACAGCTTCATAGACATGGGGGTCTTCTATATCTCGCCGAAGGCCTCGAAGACCCTGCTAGACTACATGGATTACCCGCACGCCATGAGCCTCAGTGACCTCTGGAACCGTGTTATAGTGGAGGGCGTGCTCGAGGTCTCCGTCGTCGACGCCACGGATACTCCATGGATGGAGGTCGACGACGAGGAGGACTACTTCCAGGCAGTCTCGGGGCCCGGGAGGGAGCTCGCCTGGCGCGTGCTCTACGGGAGCCTCGAAGCCCTAAGCCTCGACAAGTCTAGGTAGCGGCTAGCCCTCCTCCACGCCGGGCCGAGGATCCTCCGGAGCAGGTAGAGCGTCAACCTACCCTCACGCCTCGCCTCAATGATTAGCCTAGCCCTCCTAGGCCCTATGCCCGGCACCCTTACGAGCTCACTGTAGCCGGCATCCAGGGGATCTACGGGGAACCATTCGGGATGCATTGATGCAAGCACCTCCTTTAGGTCGCCCACCGCATGAAGCATGCCATCCTCCCCAAGGAGCTCCTTAACCTCCCATACCCTGAACCCGTAGCGTGATAGTAGGCTCCACGCCTGGTATAGGAGGCGGATCCTCCGGATCGGTGTCGGCGGCCTCTTCTCCGCCAGCGGCGTACCCGGTATCGGGGTATATGGGCTGAAATGCATAACACCGACGCCGATCCTCTTCATCAAAGCCATCGCATCTATTATCTCTTCATCAGACTCCCCCGACGCGCCGACGACCAGCTGCGTGTCGACCCTCCATCTCCCCCTAGGCCCTGCAAGGCCAGCTGCGCGCCTAAGCCTCCACACGATGTCGCGCCTCCAGTCAGCCTTGCTCGGGGCTATCTCGGAGAACGCGGCCTCTGATGGAGCCTCTATGTTGAGGCCAACCCTGTCGGCGAGCCTCAACGCCTCCTTTATATACCAGCGGGAGACCCCAGGCATCAACCGCACATGTACATAGCCCCTGTACCCTCTACGCCTAAGCTCCTCCACGACCCGGAGCATATCCTCAACAACTCTATCCGGGTCTCCGTAGAACCCGCTGGTAAGGAAGAGGCCGCTAACCACGCCAGCCCGGTATGCCGAGAGGAACGCCTCTACAAGCCTCCTAGGCTCCCACCTCTCCCGGGCAACTATCCTTGAGCCGCAGCGGAAGGGGCAGTAGAGGCAATCCATTCTACATGAACTACTTAGAGCTGTCTTGAAGAGCCTGCCGCGCGTCGCACGGTATACGGGGACCTCTACCCTCTCGATACCCTCAACGCTCTCTATGAGCACCGCTTCACGTGTCCATTTCCAGGGCCACGCCATTACAAGCCAGGCCCCACAGAACGGGTTCCCCTCCTCTCCTAGAAGCCGGGGGTTTGGTGTAATACTCCTTAAGTGGTTTGGCCGGCCCGTGGGGCTTCACGCGGCGAGTGGATCTAAAAACACGAGTGGGGTTTCACGAGTAAATAGTTGTGCGAGTGGTTGTGTGTTGTTAGTGGTTGTCGTCAGTGCTGCTTCTGGCCCTGGGGCTCTGGGAGTGCTCCGGGGCTGGGCAGCTCGGGAAACTCGGTCTTCATCCTCTGCTCGGCGACGGCTGCGGCCTCCTCGAGTATCTTCCTTGCCTCCTCGCTGTAGACGGTCGGCATGCTCGTGAACGCGGTGAACTCGCCTGCCTCGGCTACCACGCTCTCCAGTAGCTCTCCTATCTCGGTGAGCTCGAGGCCTATCTCGGGCACTATTCCTAGCAGGTACTTCCTCAGGTCCTTTATGACGCCCACTACCGGCGCTATGCCGGCAACCACGTCGCCCATCGCCATCACCGTCTCGAGGCGCAGGCCTACCCTCTCGAGCGCTAGCTTGGCGGTCATGAGTGCCTTGACGAGCTTCCTTATCTCGGCGACCTCGCTGGCGTACATCGCCGCCCTTGCCTGATCCTTGTCCATCTGCGCCTGCACTACCTTCTCGAACAGCATCGCGTCCCTCTCTTTCATCTTGGCTATCATGTAGTCGAGCTTGTTGGTCTCGGTCCTTATCCTGTACAGGGCTATGGTGAGCTTGTACCTCAGAGGAGGCTGAGGGGTTATCTTGCTCTTGATCCTCTCAGCAAGGCCGGGCTTCTTGTCTGGTGACCAGACCTTAACGAAGCCGTCAACCCTACTCATACACGGGGCACCGGTGGCATAGCTTCTGGGGGGCTTTATGGTTAAGGCGTCCGGCCCCGTATTATCACGGCCGCCTGGGTATACCTTGCCGCCTGCCACTCCCCGGTAAACCTCTTGAGGAGCCGTCCTCCACCCTTTCTCCGGCCGGCTAAGTGGAGGCGGGCCGCCGTGACGACAGTGTATGAGGAGTTCCAGAGGATACCCCTCTACATATACCTCTACGTCCTATCATTGATCGTCATGTATGCGCTGCAGATGGCTCTAAGGGGGCAGCCTCCAGAGATAGTGATAGCCGTCTCGCCGCTCGACCTAGCAGTACTAGCGATATTCGTCATGATGATGCTGAAGGGGCAGGGCAGCAGCTAAACAAGGGGAGCCATTACGCGTCAGCGCACTCCACAGCGTATTTTTGGTACACATACTCCTCCACGAGTCCCTTCTCAGCCCTTAGACGCAGGCCCTGAGGATGACGAGGGGTGATGCAGCGGGCTTGACGCTCTACATTGTCGGGCTGGGCCCGAGCCCTGCTTATCTAAGCCTACGCGCTATCAGCGTCCTGTCAAGGGCTTCGAGGATATATGTCGACTCGTATACCAGCATCGGGTTCGGCGACGTACTCCAGCTCGTTAGGGGGCTCGCTGGCCCCGGGGTTGTCGTCGCTCCGGTTGAGAGGAGGGTGTTGGAGGAGGGGGCTGCCAGGATAATTGAGGAGGCTAGGAGTAGTGATGTGGCTGTTGCTGTCGTCGGCGACCCGTTGACCGCGACTACCCATAACGCGTTGAGGCTTGAGGCTATGAGGAAGGGTGTTAGGGTTGAGGTTGTGCCGGCTGTTTCGGGGCTCCAGATGGTTGTTGCCGAGACCGGGTTGAGCTGGTACAAGTTTGGTAGGCCCGTTACCCTTGTGAGGCCAGAGTATGGGGTGAAGCCCTACAGCGTGCTTGACGTGGTGGCTGAGAATCTTGGGAGGGGGCTGCATACACTACTACTCCTGGACTTGAGGCTTGATGAGGGCTACATGATGACTATACCGGAGGCGCTACGCCTACTCCGGGAGATGGCGTCGGAGAAGGGTGCTGTGATCGACGCCGTCTACGTCGGAGTCGCGAGGGCCGGGTTCCCGGACTCCATGTGCAGGGCCTCCCGCAGCCCGGGGCTGCTCGAGGAGGAGCGGTGGCCGCCGCCGCCACACAGCATCGTGGTGGCTTCCCCGAGGCTGCACCCCGTCGAGGAGGAGTCCCTTAGACGCCTATGCGGGTTCAAGGACTAAGCTTATAACCGCATAGGGTAGCCGTGAATCCACGGCAAGACGCATATACGCTGGACGGGGACGGGGTGGTGAATATTATTCAGCCTAAATGACGTATTAAAGGCGAGATACGACCCCTTCAAGGTGGAGGAGAGGGTCGCCAGGTTCTGGGAGGAGAAGCAGGTCTACCGCGCCGTCAAGAAGAGGTGCTGGGATGAGAGGAAGGGCAAGCCGATATTCGCCTTCCTCGAAGGCCCCCCTACGGCCAACGGCTTCATGCACATAGGCCATGCCCGCGGCAGGACGTTCAAGGACATAAAGCTACGGTTCTACAGGATGAAGGGGTTTAGGGTCTGGGATCAGGGTGGATGGGATACACAGGGGCTCCCGGTCGAGCTTGAGGTCGAGAAGAAGCTCGGCTTTAAGACGAAGAGGGATGTGGAGAGGTTCGGTGTTGAGAGGTTCGTCGAGGAGTGCAGCAGGCTTGTCGACTACTACATAGATAAGTGGACGAGGGACAACATACGCCTCGCCGTCTGGCTCGACTATGAACATGCCTACCAGACGAGGCATCCGAGGTACATAGAGACTGTATGGATGTTCATCAAGAGGGTGTGGGAGAAGGGGCTCCTCTACGAGGATCTACGCGTAGTCCCGAGATGCCCTAGGTGTCAGACGGCTCTAAGCCAGCATGAGGTCGCGCAGGGGTATGAGGAGGTCGACGACCCAAGCCTCTACTTCAAGATACCCCTCATGGACAAGCCCAACACGTACCTGGTCGCGTGGACGACGACCCCCTGGACGATAATAGCCAATGAGGCTGCCGTGGTTCACCCCGAGGAGGAGTACGTATACCTCGAGGTAGGCGGCGAGACGTGGATCGTCGCGGCCAGGAGGCTTGAGGACTTCGCGCGGGAGGTGGGCCTGGAGGGGTATAGGGTTGCTGGGAGCGTTAAGGGCTCAGAGCTTGAGGGTCTAAGGTATCGCCACCCGCTGCTCGAGGAGGTGCCGTACCATAGGAGCCACGGCGAGCCGAACCACACGGTGATCGCCGAGGACTGGGTGACGATGGAGGAGGGTACCGGGATAGTGCATGCCGCGCCTGCTCACGGCCCGGAGGACTTCGAGGCCGCTAAGAGGAGGGGGCTGCTGGTCTACACGCCCCTGAAGATAGATGGCTACTTCTCGGAGGACGCTGGCGTGTTCGCCGGCCTCTGGTTCGAGGAGGCATCCCGCCGCGTCGTCGAGGTGCTGAGGAGGAAGGGCCTGCTCGTACACCTCGGCGTCTATAGGCACAACTACCCGTTCTGCTGGAGGTGCGGGACGAGGCTCTTCTACTACGCCTCCAGGCAGTGGTTCATAAGGATAACCGATGAGGGCAGGAAGCTGCTCGTCCAGGAGGCGGAGGCGACAGACTGGAGGCCATCCTGGGCAGTCAAGAGGATGACCGGCTGGCTTGAGAACGCTAAGGACTGGTGCATAAGCAGGGAGAGGTATTGGGGCACACCACTACCGGTCTGGAAGTGCAGCAACTGCGGAGAGATCGTCGTCGTAGGGAGCTTCGACGAGCTCAAGAAACTGGCGCTGAACCCGGAGGAGTTCAAGGACCCGCACAGGCCCTGGATAGACAGGGTTGTGTTGAGATGCCCTAAGTGCGGCGGGGAGATGCGGAGGGAGCCGTTCGTCGTCGACGTGTGGATGGATAGTGGCGTCGCCCACACAGCCGCGCTGCGCCAGTATGGCTGGGAGGAGCTCTTCAAGGAGCTCTACCCATACACGTGGATAACCGAGGCAGCCGACCAGACGAGGGGATGGTTCTACACACTGCTTGTAACCGGCTCGCTCTGGCATGGCCGCTGCCCATACCGCTCAGTGCTCCTGCAGGGGCATGTGCTGGATGAGCAGGGCAGGAAGATGAGTAAGAGTAAGGGTAACGTCATCTGGGCGGGTGACGCCCTCCAGAAATACGGTGCCGATCCCCTACGCCTCTTCCTAGTGAGCAGGGCGCCGTGGGATAGCATAATATTCGACCCCAAGGAGATAGCGAGGTACCGTGGAGTCCTAGACACATTATGGAATGTTGTGAGGTTCGCTGCAAGCTACATGGAGCTCGACAAGTGGAAGCCCCGGGGCCTGGCGTCGGCAAGACTGAGCGCCGAGGATAGGTGGATAATAGCTGAGCTTGCAGACCTGGCAAGGGAGCTTGAGGAGAGCATAAAGCAGGACAACTACCACCAGGCGCTGAGGAGCCTCGTGGACTTCATAGTGGAGAAGCTGAGCCACCGCTACGTGACTGTTGTCAGGCCCCGTGTCTGGGTTGAGGGTGAGGATGAATCAAAGAACGCTGTCTATGAGACGCTCTTCTACGTGCTCGACAACACCATAAGGATGCTGGCCGTCTTCGCGCCATACATAGCTGAGCACCTCTACCAGTCATTCACCAAGGCGTATAGGGATGGGGAGCTGAGCGTGCATATGGAGGAGTGGCCGAGCATACCAAGCAGCATCGTGGACAGGAGGAACCAGCTACTAGTAAATAGTGTATTCGAGGCAGCCGAGGAGGTGCTGAGGATGAGGATGGAGAAGGGTATAAAGAGGAGGTGGCCCCTGCCCAGGGCGGTGCTCGTGCCGAGGAGGGATTATAGCATCGAGGAGGTTGAGGGTGCCGCGAACGTCCTCAAGGTATATGCCAATATAAAGAATGTCGAGGTGTCACAGACACCGCCGAGGGACAGCCGCTTTACGAGGATAGAGACTGAGGCTGTCGAGGCATACGTCATAGTAGAATTGGACGAGGAGACGCTCCTAGAGGGCCTCGCCAGGGACGTGGTTAGGAGGATACAGGTTATGAGGAAGAAGGCCAACCTACCGCTGGACATGTTCGTGGAGAAGGTGGTGATATACACGCCCAGCGAGAGGCTGCGGAAGGCCGTGGAGACTCACCGCGACTACATAGCAGGCGAGGTGCGCGCCAAGAGCATCGAGCTCGCCGAGGAGCCGCCGGCAAACGCCAAGCACTGGCGCGTCGAGGGAGATGACATCTACATATCACTGGTGTTTTAAGGCCCTCCATGCACCGTGCCTGCATCTATCGTCCCTCCTCCCTAGAAGCTGCAATGGGTTTACAGCGGCTTTTTGGGAATAAGGCTGAAAAATCGGTGGCCTCCCTCTCCCCGTGGGGTAGCCGATGACAACAGAGGAGAAGGACATAGAGGAGCTAATAGAGAAGAAGGCTAAGGAGCTGGCGAGCAAGGTTGAGGAGTACAAGAGGGTTGACAAGAACACACCCCACGGCATATACGTCTATGACCGTGAGCGGGACGTGTGGAGGCTGCTGAGGAGGGATGGAGAGCCCTTCAACCCCGGCGAGCTCGGCGATGGAGCCTACGTGATGTACTTTGATAACACGAGGTGCCCCGCATGCAGGAAGTACGACCTGCACTGGTACCCGTTCATCGAGACTACGGGCAAGAGCCTGGAGGGCTACCACTTCGTCATAGTGTTGTGTGAGTGGTTCGCCAGGAACTGTAAGTCCCCGGCCGCTGCAGCGACGTTTAAGAAGTTCAATGTGCATGCCTCGCCTACAACCATACTGGCCTATGTCAAGGACGGGAAGAAGGTCTACGAGGAGAAGTATGAGGGCTACCTAACCCTAGAGGAGTTGTTGAAGGTCGTACCGGGCTTCGCTGAGAGGGGGGAGAAGGCTGCCCGGGGGGAGAAGGTCGAACCCCCTATAAAGAGGGGCGGCGGCGAGGACGAGTTAATCAAGCTCCTCTTGAAGCTGCTGAAGGGCGCTTAACGCCTGGTCTCGACTACTAGGACGTCGACTCCCTTGGTTATCTTGACCACCTTCTCAGAGACGCTTCCGAGGAGTAGCCTCTCCAGCCTACCGGCGCCCCTCCTCCCGACGACTATTAGGTCGCAGCCGCAGCGCTTCGCCGTCTCGACGATCTCCTCCGCAGGGTCGCCCTCCGCGACAGTGTATTCTACGGGTAGGCCTGTCGTAGACTCTATCTCCTGGGCGAGCTTGGCGAGCGTCTTCTCCGCAGACTCCAGTATCTCCGAGACAGTTATCACCTCGGGGACTAGGAGCTCACCCACCAGCGGCACGGGGCTGGGCACGACCGTGACCAGGTGCAGTTTTGCTCCAAGCACCTTTGCGAGGTCGAGTGCCTTCTGCACGGCCTTCTTCGAGGCCTCGCTGCCGTCATAGCCTACGAGGATGTGCTTGTAGACCATAAGGGCTTCCCCCGTGCTTGAAGGGTAACGGCGGTACTGAGGTATTTAACCTAAGGAGTCTAGGGGCTCTGCGGAGCCATGGAGGCCTGCATACCACTAGGGGATGCCGTCGAGGCCATCTGCTACCCGCGCCCAGGGAGCCCGGAGTGTAGACGGGTTATCGCCGAGCTAGCCGAGCTAGGCGTTGAATGCTACCTCGACTACGGCAGGTGCACTGTAGGTAGGCTGCACATGATCGGCAGGGGGTGGGCGGCCAACGTCTTCCTGGCGAGGATGGATGGTAGGCCGGTGGCCGTCAAGGCCCTCCGGCCCGACTCGAGGCGTAGGAGCGTCGTATGGGAGGCGGCGGCATGGACTGCCGCCTGGTGGGCTGGGGCTGCTCCGGAGCCGTATGCATGGGGGTTGAGGGTGCTCGTTGTCGAGCCCGTCTTGGGGCCGAGGATAGAGGAGTACCGGGCGGGGAGGATCCGGGATCTACTCTACCTTCTCTCGAGGCTGCTCTGGAAGGCGTACATGCTTGACAGGGTCGGCCTGCTCCACGGTGAGCTCGCGAGGCCGCATGACCACGTATTGCTTAGGGGTGGTGAATGCATGCCTGAACCATTCATAGTTGATTATGAGTCCTCGACGCTTAGGAGGAGTGGGAGGAGTAACCTCACCCAGCTCGTCGGGGGGCTTAGGAGGCTACGGGGGATCCTCGGCTGGCTGCCGGGAGAGGGGTGGGAGGAGTTAAGGCGTATACTGCGCCGCTACAGGCTTGGAATGCTTAGAGGCGGGGTAGTGGAGGAGGTGGTCGGCGTCGTCGAGAGATATCTGCGTCGTGTTGGAGGTCGTGTCGTCGGAGCTGAGGAGGAGGATAGTGGGCCTGGTGAGGGAGTCCGGGTACAGTTACAAGGAGATAGCTGAGCTCATGGGCGTGAGCCAGGCCGCGGTCACCAGGTACATGAAGGGGGAGATAGCCCCCTCCCCCGCCTCCGCCTGCAGGCTCGTTGAGAGGGTTGATCAGAGCACGAGGTCGTATATCCTCGCCTCACTGGCCGCCGAGCTCTGGGGGCTCGTCCGGAGACTCATACCGCTACTCGACAAGGAGGATGCTGCAGCACTCCTCGAGACTATAGCAGACCAGGTCGCAGAGCTAATGGCGAAGACTGGTTTATGAGTATCAGTCGCGCTTATAAGGCGCTCCCCCGGATGCATGGGTTTCCTGGGGTTGGTAGAGGGATGCCCAGGGTAAAGCATGTGGCCGATATCCTGAAGCTGATGAGGAACCTGGAGCGTGTGAGGAACATAGGAATACTCGCCCACGTCGACCACGGCAAGACCACTACAACAGACTCGCTGCTAGCCGCTGCAGGCATTATATCGTATAAGATCGCCGGCGAGGCATTGGCTATGGACTATCTGGACGTTGAGCAGAAGAGGGGTATAACTGTAAAGTCTGCAAACATCAGCCTCTACCACGAGTACCATGGAAAAGCCTACGTGATCAACCTGGTCGACACACCCGGCCACGTGGACTTCAGCGGCAAGGTGACCAGGAGCCTTAGGATGATAGATGGTGCAATCATAGTTGTCGACGCTGTTGAGGGCGTGATGCCCCAGACGGAGACGGTGTTGAGGCAGTCGGTTGAGGAGAGGGTAAGGCCACTACTCTTCATAAACAAGGTTGACAGGCTGATCAAGGAGCTGAAGTACACCCCGCAGCAGATACAGCAGAGGATAGTGGAGATAATCAAGGACGTGAACCAGCTCATATACACCTACGCGGACCCGGAGTTCAAGAAGAAGTGGCTCCTAGACCCCAAGGCAGGCATGGTGATAATCGGTAGCGCGAGGGACAAGTGGGGCATATCGATACCCATGGTTCAGCAGAAGGGAGTGAAGTTCTCAGACATAGTAGCAGCCTACCAGAAGGGCAAGGACGCCGTCGAGGAGCTGGCCAGCAAGGTGGCCCCGCTCCACGAGGCACTACTAGACGCGGTAGTGAAGTTCATACCCAACCCACGCATCGCGCAGAGGTATAGGATACCAAAGATCTGGAAGGGCGACATAAACTCAGAGATAGGCAAGGCGATGATGGAGGCAGACCCCAACGGCCCACTAGTAATGGCCATAGCTGACATGAGGCTAGACCCGCGCATAAGGAGGCTGGTCGCGACAGGCAGGGTGTTCAGTGGAACCATAAGGCCCGGCATGGACGTCTGGCTCGTAAACGCCAGGAGGAAGTCGAAGGTACTGCAGGTAAGCATCTACATGGGGCCCGACAGGGAGGTGGTTGACGAGGTTCCCGCGGGCAACATAGCCGCCCTCCTAGGCCTCGACGATGCAAGGGCCGGAGAGACGCTGGTGGACGTCAGCTACTCCGACAAGATGGCGCCGTTCGAGAAGCTGCACTATGTAAGCGAGCCCGTAGTCACCGTAGCGATAGAGCCGAAGAACCCACGCGACCTACCCAAGCTGATAGAGGCGCTGCGCAAGCTAACCATAGAGGACCCGAACCTCGTCGTCAAGATAAACGAGGAGACCGGCGAGTACCTGCTGAGCGGAATGGGCCCACTACACATAGAGATAGCGCTGTGGTGGCTCAAGGAGAACTATGGCCTCGAGGTGAAGACATCCCAGCCGCTGGTAGTGTATAGGGAGACTGTCAGGAAGAAGGGTAAGATGTTCGAGGGCAAGAGCCCCAACAAGCACAACAAGCTATACATAAGCGTTGAGCCGCTAAACGAGGAGACCATCAAGCTGATACGCGAGGGCGTGATAAGCGAGGACATGGACGCCACGCAGAGGGCAAGGATACTGCGTGACAAGGCGGGCTGGGACTACGATGAGGCCAAGAGGATATGGGCGATAGACGAGAACATAAACGTCTTCGTCGACATGACGACCGGCGTGCAGCACCTAAGGGAGGTTAAGGACACGATAATCCAGGGCTTCAGGCTCGCTATGAGGGAGGGCCCGCTGGCTAAGGAGCCCGTGCGCGGCGTCAAGGTAGTGCTCCACGACGCTGTGATACACGAGGACCCGGCGCACAGGGGCCCGGCGCAGATATTCCCAGCCGTCCGTAACGCGATCTTCGCGAGCATGCTGACCGGCAATCCGACGCTGCTGGAGCCCCTGCAGAAGCTCGACATAAGGGTGCCGCAGGAGTACGTGAGCGGCGTTATTGCCGTGATAACGAAGAGGAGGGGAAGGATAATAGACATGAAGGAGCATGGTGCAATGATGAGGATAATAGCGGAGATACCGGTGGCGGAGAGCTTCGACCTGGCAGCGGCGCTGCGCAGCGCCACGAGCGGCAGGGCGTTCTGGGGCACGGAGTTCAGCCGCTGGGCGCCGGTGCCGGACAACATGCTAGAGGAGCTGATAATGAAGATAAGGCAGAGGAAGGGCCTGCCGCTGCAGATACCGAAGCCGGAGGACTTCGTCCCACCCTACTAGCGCTAGGAGGGAAGCAGGACTGTTTTTACATCGATCTACAACACTTCTCCGCCTTGGCTGCCTCCCTGGCCACATAAACCATGTACCTGAAGACCCTCTGCGCCTTCGCGGCGTAGAGGGCTGTATGCAGCCCCAGCGTTATGAAGACCATCATTAGGTCTAGGGGCTGCGGCTCCCTCAGCTTCTTGAAGTCCTCGACAAGGTCTATGTCCAGGCATCCCTGTAGCCCGTTAACCTTCTCCCTGAGCCTCCCCATGGCGACGTATAGGATCTCGTAGATGGTGAATGCCAGGGTTACCGGCGTCAGTATGGCTGCCTTCGCCGCGAACCTAGCAGCTCCAGAGCCCTCGAGGAGGCCTAGCTCCCCGAGCAGGCCGGCCAGCTCATAGATGCTGACCGCCGCCGCTATCGATGATGCCGTGTAGAAGCTGAGTCCGAGGAGCAGGCATGCTGTTGAGGGGAGCGCTCCTAATAGTAGTAGGGGGAGCCAGACCGAGAGGAGCGCCAAAGCGCCTGCGACATTGAGCCCTGGCGGAACCTCAGCCTCCACCGGCATGCCTCCTGCCGCCACATGAAGGCACCGTGTAGAGGTGACGGCATGGAGTCTAGGTATAAAGTGGTTCACCCAGCACGCCACCATGGGAGGGTGCAGGGGCGTTGTACAGCTACGAGGCCTGCTACGAGACATGGTTCACTGCCGGCCACTACATACTGAGCCATCCCGGCAGCTGCTCGAGGCCTCACGGGCACAACTATAGGGTTGTCGTCTGCGTCGAGTCCGAGGGCTTGAACCAGTTGAACATGGTTATCGACTACTACGAGTTAAAGAGCGTTGTCGACGGGGTGGTGTCGGCACTAGACCACGCGATGCTCAACGAGGTGCTCGCGACGAAGAACCCTACAAGCGAGGTCTTGGCCCGCCACATCTATGAGGAGGTATCGGAGAAGCTGAAAGGCTACCGCGTGTCACGTGTAACTGTCTGCGAGACGCCGGACTTCTGCGTCTCGCTGAGGCAGAGGAGGCCGTAGGAGAACCCGATGGGGTCTAGGCTTGTATATGCTGCAGCCCCGGGGCAGAGTGGTGCGAGCTCCTCGACGCCATGCCAGTAGATTAGGGTTCTGCAGAGCTCGAGGTAGCTGCTCATCTTGCCTACCAGTCCGCCGACCAGGGGTATGAATATGCAGAACCAGCCATACATTGCAACCCTCTGAGCCATCCACCACGGCTTGAATAGGTCTACGTGTAGGATTACCCTAGCCACGCGGAACGACTCGCGGAGGGCCTCCTCAAGGTCGACCACATCCCTCAACACGAAGAAGGAGGCGGCGACATCCGCCACACGGCTCCTCAGGGGCAGCGCCTCCATAACCCCGACAACCCTATCACAGAGCTCGGGCCTCACCGCATACGCCTTGTTTACGCCCAGGAGCCTTGGGGAGGGGTCGACTAGCACCAGGTAGGAGGGCTTTGCAGCCTCAAGCATCGCTAGCGCCGAGGTGCCGGGCCCGGATCCTAGATCCACGAATACGCCACGCCCCTCCCCGGCGAGGCCGGCTGCAGCCCTGACAGCCCTAACCCTCACGTCGAAGTCTATGCCGAGCCCCATGACGGCGTTTAGCGCGTCATACACGCCGCTTATCGTCTCGAGGGCTTGTAGCAGGCGGCTCCAGTCCCTATCCCCTCTCCTCCTCAGCCTCAAGGCGCTCCACCGTGTCCAGGAGCCTCTTTATCGCCTCCGCGAAGCTTGAGGCGCCGACCCTCCTCATGTAGGCTGAGAGCCTCTCGGCCAGTCCAGCGGGGATGCGGATCACTTCCTCTTCTTCTCCACGGTAGCCTGCAAGGCTTAGAACCTCTTCTGCGACTGGCCGGAGCTTCTCGGAGTTGAAGCCTACACCATCTATAACCCTTATCATTGACTCCTCGAGGTCGCGCTTGATCTCCCTCGGCACCTTCTCCCTTGAGACGAGTATGGCGCCGCGGGTTGGCTGGTAGAGCTTAACGTAGAGCTTCACTATCTGTGGCTCCGTGAGCCTAACACCCCTCCTCTTCCGAACCTCCTTGTACGCCTCCTCGGGGGTCTTGAAGCCGAGTATGTCGGAGAGCCCCGTCCAGAGCCCCCGCAGCCACCTACTCCTCCACTCCTCAGCGGTCATCGGCGCCGCTAGGGGGCCCCTAACCTCTCTTGATCTCACAAACCAGTCCGAGAGCTCCTTACACTCTATTATGAGGTCTGGCCGGAGGATTGGTGGATCCTGCTGCGGCCTCAGGATGTTGAGCACCACGCCCCTATAGACTATTATGTCGGGCCTCAAAGCCACGTAGAGCTTCCATATCCTCGTTAGATCCCTGCTGTCGCCCCACCCGATCGGCCTGGGTGCCTCCAGGAATAATGAGACGTAGCCCCTACCCTCAACCCTGACGACTATGTTGGGTGGTATGCGGCCCCCTCTCTGCCTCCCACTCCTCTCGAGGAGTATGAAGGAGTGTTCCGGGAAGACGAGCCGTGCCTTCGCCTTCTCGGCTACGAGTGCCGCTATGGTTAGGAACACCCAGCCCTCGTATATGCTCCTCATGTTCGACCTTATGCTCGTCCTTATGGCTGCCTCCGCTGTCTTCTTGAACTCCTCATAGCTCATCTTGCCACGGGCGTATTCATAGGCGTAGTTGAAGAGCTTCTTCACAAGGTGCCTCTGCGGATCGTTGATAAAGCTCCTAAGCTCCCTTGGGAGTAGCACCCCTTGCGCGCCGAGCAGCCTCACAGCCCTCTCCATAGCCGACTTGAACATCCTTATCCATGCCCGTGCCTCTAGGAGCCCCTCCGCAGCGTGTGTCTTGACGAAGCAGATGCGGAAATCCTCTATCAGCTTCTCCGTCTCGGAGGCATGCTCGGGGTCTCCTAGGAGCCTTCCAGCCTCCCTAACCTTCTCGGCCAGCTGGTCGACGTCGCACTCCACAACTATCTAGGCCTCCTCAGCCAGTTCGCGGATCTCCTCAGCCTCGTAGGGGAACGCGTAGACCAGGTTGGGGTCTAGGTATAGTGTTGCCCTCCTCCCGGGCTGCAGCCTCATGGCCGGCGGCAAGTTGACTATTATCTCCCCCTGCCCGTTGACAGCTATCCTGGTCTCCACGTACGACCCGATGTACATGGATACGGTTACGTCACCCTCGATCGGCGTAGCGCCATCATGCGGCTCTAGGCTGGCCGCCTCAGCCTTGATTATGACTGCCGCCACATCACCCTCCTTCACACCACAGTTCATCGCCTTGATCCTATGGGAGCCCACCGAGACTAAGACGTAGTCCCCATCACTCCTCAACACCTTGCCGCGGAGAACCGACGTCTTGCCGAGGAAGACCGCTGTGAACAGTGTGCGCGGGTACTTGTAGACCTCTTCAGGCGTCCCTATCTGCTCTATGCGGCCCGCATGCATAACGGCAACCCTATCAGCGACTGCAAGCGCCTCCTCCTGGTCGTGAGTCACATAGATCGCTGTTATGCCCAGCCTCCTCTGCAGCTTCCTTATCTCCCCGCGCAGCCTCAGCCTCAGCTTGGCATCCAGGTTCGATAGGGGCTCATCCAGCAGCAGAACCTTAGGCTCCACAACCAGTGCTCTTGCTAGTGCTACTCTCTGCTGCTGTCCGCCGCTCAGCTGGTGGGGGTAGCGGTGCTCCAGACCCTCGATGCCCAGGAGCTGTAGGACACGCTTAACCCTCTTCCTGATCTCGTCCTCGGGGACCTTCCTTATCCTCAGCCCATAGGCTATGTTATCATACACCGTCATGTGCGGCCAGAGGGCCCAGTTCTGGAAGACCATAACCGCCCCGCGTTCATCCGGCCTCATATCGGTTACATCGCGCCCGTCGAAGTAGACCCTCCCCTCGTCAGGGTACTCGAAGCCCGCTATGATCCTTAGGAGCGTGGTTTTACCGCAGCCGCTTGGGCCGAGGATCGCGAAGAGCTCGCCGGGCTTCACGTGCAGCGAGACACCGGCTAGTGCGACTGTCTTCCCGAACCTCTTCTTCACGCCTTCAACCCTTATCTCGACCATCGAGCCGAACACCTCCCGGGGATGAGGGGTGGGCTAGAAGCTTACGAGGGCCTGCCCCCTCCTCAGCAGCCCCTTCGATATCGTCGCTAGGACTATCGCCTCGAGCGCCATCAGTATCGTCGCCATTGCTGCCGCCACCGCCTGCGGCTGCGTGCCGCCCACCACTCCTCCCGCCTGTATAAGCCTCAGTATGACGAAGGTTATTGGGCCTGCGTGGTTGGGGCTTGTAATGTCTCCGCCGAGGGCTCCTATGGTTATGCTTACGCTCACCTCGCTCAGCACGTATATGGCGCTTAGCAGTAGGCCTGCCAGCATGCTCTTCCAGACTAGTGGTATCACTATCGTCCTAATAACTCTCGACCTCTTGGAGCCGAGGCACTTAGCGGCCTCCTCGAGCTCCGGCGGGGTGCTTATGACGCCCGTGTACACCGACCTGACGGTGAATGGTGACTTCCTCGCAGCGTATGCTATCACTAGCGCCACGCCAGGGTATACTAGCGGGTCGAGCAGCGTAGCCCTGAAGAGGTTGTGGAGGAAGACGAAGTAGCCGAAGGCCACTACGAGCCCGGGTATTGCTAGGGGGAGTGTGGCTAGTGCGTCGAGGGCCGTCATGCCTGGGAGGTGTAGCCTTGCTATAACATATGCCGTGGCGAACCCTATGATTAGTATGAGTGGCAGTGATGCGAGCGTGTACTCGACGCTGTTTATTATGCCGCGGAACGCCCCGGGCATCGCGAATAACTGTACATAGTTGTTTAGGGTCACCCCATTGGGGAGGGGGCCCGTCCACCTATGCGCGAAGGCGAGCACCACCACCCCTATCTGGGGGGCCGCTGCGGCAACCGCTATTGGTAGGACTAGGAGGTATGCTGCGAGGAGCCCCCTCCGCCCAAGCCTTATCCTCTGGAGGGGTCTTGGAGCCCCGCGCGCGAGCCTGGCGTAGTAGCGTAGGCTGAGGTACTTCCTTACGACGACTAGTGGGGCGACTACGGCTAGGAGGAGTATAATGCTTAGGGCTGCCGCCTCGTAGGGCTTGCCCACGCCCGCCGCAACACTCTGGAAGAAGTAGTATATCTGGTACGCCATGACGTTCTTGAAGTTGAATATTATGGGTGCGGCGACGTCCTCGAGGCTCAGTATGTACACGAGCATGGCGCCCGCGAGTATACCCGGCATTATGAGTGGGAGGATTATCGTGCGGAGCAGCTTGAAGCCCCTAGAGCCGAGGTTCAATGCCTGCTCGACGAGCGTTGCATCGAGGGCGCCGAGCGCGGCGACAACGTTAACGTATACTATCGGGTAGAAGGCGAGCGTCTGGGCGAATATGACGCCCGCCTGCTTGTCGAACGCGATGCCGAATGGGATGCCTAGGCGGCTGAGGAGCCAGGAGAACGTGTTGAGCTCGAAGCCGTAGCCGTAGAGCCTCCTTATAACATACATGTTTACGAAGGGCGCTATGAGCAGGGGTAGGAAGGCGAGTACGGCGAAGATCCTCCTACCGGGGAAGTCGTAGAGCCCGGTGAGCAGTGCGACTGCCACACCGAGCACCGTGGATGCGAGTGTAACCGCGGCCGCTATCACGAGGCTATTGAGGACTACCCCGAGATCCACCCCTCGGAGTACGAGTATGTGTACTCCATGGATTGTTGAGACGAAGTATGGAGCCCCTATGGGGGCCAGGTTGAAGTAGTGTGGGGTTAGGATCAGGTTCCAGTCGAAACCGAAGCCGTAAATGAGTATTGAGCCGAGCGGGGCGAGGAAAAACAGCGTGTAGTAGAAGAGTGGTATAGCGAGCAGTACTAGTATGCTTGGCTCGAGCTGGATCCTCAGCCTTGCCAGCACTCCTCGGAGTGTGGCGCGCATACCCCTTCAACCCTGCGCTAGCCGCCAAGCTCCTTTATCACAGCGAGGTATTTCGCCCTAGCTGCCTCCCTCCAGACGCTGAGGTATTGTGAGAGTAGTGAGGGCTTCTTCTCGAGCAGCTTGTCAACCCACTCGGCGTACTTTATGGTGAACTTGACCATCTTGCCGGTCACCGGGTCCTTGAAGGTTGGTAGGTCGGTTAGCTTCTTCTTGAGCTCCTCGAACTTCTCCTTGGATATCTTGTGCTCTATGTAGTATGCCTTTAGTAGCTTCACCCACGCCTGCTGCAGGAGGTTGTGGTCGTCCACGAGGGTTGCCTTGAAGTAGTTCTGCATTGCATACTCTGTGAGCATTGCAAGCGTGTCATTGAACTTCATGGATTTCGCGTGCAGCGCCATCTCGTACGCCTTCTTGAGGTCGGGCCTCTTCTTGCCCATCGGCGTCTCGAAGACACGCGGGTTGGCAGGCAGCCTGTTAATTGTTGGGAGGAGCCATATCTGCTGGCCGTCGGTTAGCACCCATGCCACGAAGGCCTCTGCTGCCTTGGGGTGCTGGGTTGACACGGTCACTGCTATGGGGTCTCCATTGACTATTGTCTGCCCGCTTGGAAGTATGTAGATGCATGCGGGGTTCAGCTTCTCTGCGGTGTAGCCGTAGAAGTCTATCGTTATGCCTACCATGTAGTCGCCCGATATCACGCCATCCCTTACGAGGGCGCTTCCGCTGAGCACGTCTGCGTTCGCCGCCATGAGTGTTAGTATGCGCCATCCGTTCTCCCAGCCGTAGGCCTGCAGGATTATCTCGTACATCCTTGTGTTGCTGGTGCTCTGAGTAGGGTCGGCTATTGCTAGTGCCGGGCGGCCGGTCTTCACGAGTATTAGCCCGAGCGCGTCGCTTGCGAGATCCTTCCATGTCTTGAGCTTGTGCCAGTCGAACCCTAGGGACTTCGCGACGGCGCGGTTTATGGTGAAGCCGAAGCTCGCTATTGCCGCTGCGACCCAGTATATCTTCCCGTTCTTTATCCTCTTGAGGGGCATGCCTGCTATCGTGTTTGGTATCTGGGCGGCCGCCTCAAGCGCGAGCTTTGTCTGGAGTGGGCGTAGGAGCCCCTGCTGGAAGAGTATGTCGAAGAGTGTCGGGCCACCGCCCCAAGCAACGTCGATGTGCTTGTTGCGTACGATTTCGGGCCACCAGCCTGGGGGTAGCTGTATGAATTTCAGGTCTGTTATACAGTACTCTTTCGCTATCTTCGACTTTAGGAAGAACTTCCTGGCGGCCTCGATTATCTCTGTTGGGTGACGCGTCAGTATTGTGAGCGTTATCTTCTCCTTGCATGCGGAGGGGGCTGCGGCTGTCTGCGTCTTCGTGGCTGTCGCCGTCTTCGTCTGTGTCGGTGATGCTGTCGGTGTTGTCGTCTTTGTTAGTGTCTGTGGTATGGTCACGGATACCTTGGGGACTGTTGGGACTGTTACTGTTGTCGGTTTCTTCAAGCCGGTTATGATGTAGATTGACGCGCCTATGATGATTATTGCTGCTATGACGATTGCAACTATGAGAATTGTTTTCGAGGAGGCCTCGGGCGCCACTTGTGCCCTGGTGTGCTGGGCGTGTTGGCGAGTTTTATCGCTTCTTCTACATAATTATAGGTGGTTGATCTAGCCTGGTCTATGTAGAGTACTTGGCGCCTACATCATCCAGGCTTGCGCCGTTGAGGAAGCTTCTCAGCGCCTCAGCTAGCCTGCTGCACGGCACCCTGACCTGCCTCCAGGTATCCCTATCCCTGAGCGTGACGGTGTCGTCTTCCAGGGTCTGGTAGTCGACTGTTACTGCTGCCGGTACTCCGGCCTCGTCGGCCCTGGCGTACCTCCTGCCTATGCTCCCCGCCTCGTCGTAGGAGACGTCGAAGCCCTTCTTCATTAGATCCATGTATATCTCCCTCGCCCTTCTTACAAGCTTCTCGTCGGCCGTCAGTGGGAGTACTATGACTTCTATGGGTGCTAGGCGGCGTGGTAGGCGTAGAACCGTCCTCCCCTCCTTAACGGTGTATGCATACTCGAGCGTGACGTAGAGCAGTCGCTCGACGCCGAAGGAGGGTTCGACGACGTGTGGTATGTAGTATTCGCCTCCGACAGTGACCTCCTTCTCGACTATAGTGACCTTGTCCTTGGGTATCTCTACTCCCGCCACGCGGAGTACCCCCTTCTCCTGCAGCATCTTCACCACTGTCTCCGGGTCGATTGATGATAGCTCCCTCAATACCTCAGCCGCCTTGGAGCGGTATGTGCGGCCTAGCCATGCCTTGTCGACGAGTATTATTTTCTTCTTCACCTTCCGTGGCTCCGGGTACTGCCTGAATGCCCGTAGATCCTGGCCGCTGTACTTCATATGTCTGGAGAGGTCGTAGTCTGTGCGGTAGGAGTGGCCGCTTACCTCGACCCATCCCCACCTGGAGACCTTGACGAGCTGGTCGAAGGTCTGTGCGGAGTAGTGTGCCTTCTCCTCGGGGAGCTTTTCCTCGAAGAACGTGTTCTGCCTTGGAACCCCCAGGGCTTGTATGAAGTCTTGTGCCACGAGCATCCAGTATGCCATCCATGGCGTCGCCACTATCTTCTCTCTCACCGCCTCCTCGAGGCTGTACTGTGAGGGTTTCTCCTCACCCCTCCTCCTATCCTCGGCTCGTAGTATTGCTATCTTCTCCCTGCTGCGCTCGGCTAGTCTCTCTTCGAGGCCCTGCATGGGGTTTTCCGGGTCGAAGAAGAACTCTATCTCTGCTATCGTGAACTCCCTGAGCCTCATCATGCCCTGGCGTGGGGATATCTCGTTCCTTGCGACCCTGCCTATCTGGGCTATCCCCAGCGGCATCCTCCTCCTCATTACAGTATACACTCTCTTGAAGTCAACGAACATGCCCTGGGCTGTCTCCGGGCGCAGGTAGCCTATGTTGCCCTCGTAGGGGCCTATAGTCGTCTTGAATAGGAGATTGAAGAGCTTAACCTCCCCGAGGGGGCCTCCACACGCCGGGCAGGTGACCCCATGCTCTCTTATCAGCTTGGTCAACTCCTCGGGGCTTAGCCCCTCAGCGTTTATGCCAAGCTTGTCCTCGACGAGGTGGTCGGCGCGGTACTTCCTCCCGCATTTCATGCACTCGACTATTGGGTCGGTGAAGTGCTCTACGTGGCCGCTTGCCTCGAACACCCTCGCCGGCGCTATGACTGGGGTCTCTATCTCGACTACGAGGTCCTGGTGCCGTTTGATGAAGTACTCCCTCCACAACCCGACTATCTTCTGCTTGAGCCTCGCCCCTAGGGGGCCTAGGTCGTAGAAGCCCGCGACGCCGCCGTAGATCTCGTAGCTCTGCCAGAAGAAGCCCCTCCTTACAGCCAGCTCCACTACCTTCTCGTAGAGGTCTTGCGCGGCCAACGTAGCTTACCCTCCCACACGCAGCCCGCTCAATCCTATAATACCCTTAACTCCTTTGAGAGCAGTTGGTGATTTAGAGGTTGAGCCTAGCAGAGGTCTACCTCAACCCGGCGCCGTACTGCTTCGGCGGCAGCTGCGTGGAGCCGGGTAAGGCCGACTTCCTCGTATTGGGGGTGCCGTTCGACGCGACTTCAAGCTACAGACCCGGCTCAAGGGAGGCCCCGTTGGCTGTCAGGGTCGCGGCTGCGAACATAGAGTTCTACTCGATGATTAGCGGCGTAGACCTCGAGGAGTACAGGATAGGGGATCTCGGCGACCTCGCCCAGCTCGGCGACGCGAGGGACATGGTTACTGTCTTGAGGGATATCATAGCCTCCCTGCCCCCCAAGCCCCTGGTAGTCATAGGCGGGGAGCACACCGTGACCCTCGGCGTCTATGAAGGGCTGGTGGCGCGGGGGCTTAACCCATGCATCCTCGTATTCGACGCCCACCTCGACTTGAGGGACGAATACATGGGGCTCAAGCTGTCACACGCTACCTTCATGCGGAGGCTTCTTGAGAGGCATGGGCATGACCGTGTATTCTACGTGGCCACGAGGGCCGTGTGCAGGGAGGAGATAGAGTATGCCAGAAGGCATAGGGTGCGCTACGTAACCCCGCAGAACATCCGCCTACTCGGTACAATGGAGGTGTCGAGGCGTATACAGCAGTGGTTGAACAGCTGCGGCTGCGACTCCCTCTACATAAGCGTTGACATGGACGCCTACGACCCGGCATACGCCCCCGGAGTAGGCAACCCCGAGCCGGGAGGCCTTGAGTCGTGGCTGCTCCTCGGGATGCTGAGCAGTATTGTGAGGTCGAGCCAGAAGAGGGTTGTAGGTATAGATGTCACCGAGGTATCCCCGCCCCACGACGTGGGCGGGATCACGTCGGTGCTCGCTGCAAAGACTGTGGTGGAGTTCCTGGCGGCTGTGGCGACGCGTCGCGGGGGCTCCTAGGCCCTTAGGCAGGCTGGTGCCTCGCTGCGGAGGCAGGCGTTTAGGCCTTCGAGGCTCTTGGTGGCGTGCCATGCAACGTTTCTGAGCAGGTAGTTTAGCTGTGGCAGCTCCTCTATTACTGCCTCCTTGTTGCCCAGCACCACCTCCTTGCAGTAGTGGTACTTGCAGAGGGTTATCCTCCTACCCTCTATGATCAATGTGACCTTGTCCCTACGGAACACTATGCGTGAGCCGTCATACCTTATTGAGAGGGCCGGCCTAACCCTGGTGACAGCCGTTATACCGTCTCCTAGGAGCGCGATCCACCCCCCACAATACCTCACGAACTTGCCCTTCAGCCCCTTAGACTCTATTACACAGTTCGACTTCCTCACTATCTCCGCGAGGGAGTCTATCACTGCCGCCAACCCAGCCATGAAGCTGTTATACTTGTGCTCGGCGAGGCTCGACGGGGTGCCGAGGCCCTCAAGGATTGTCTTAGCATACTTGGATAGCTCCGAGGCCAGGGCTGAGAGCTGCTCGCTCATGCTTAATCCTCCCACCCGGCTACCCTGGAAGGCAGGGTTAAACACGGTTCCGTCCCGCCCGATGGAGGGCTGGCTCCTCGTAGGCGTTGAGGGCGACGTCTACATAGTCAAGGGGGACGAGGAACCATTCCCCCTAGTCTACGCCGTGCCGAGGCTCATAGGCGGGGTCAAGATACATGCCGAGCCGCAGGAGGTATGCAGCTACATGCCGTGCAGCAGGGACCCCTGCCTGGAGGGGGCCAGCGCCCCCCTCCTGAACCCCAGCCGATACACGCTGGTAGACCCCTTCGAGGCCCTCGAGCGACTACCCCCCGAGACCCCGCTGGCTAGGGCAGCGAGGAGGCTCGCGGACGAGTTCCTTGAGCGAGGCTTCATGGTGGGTCTCACCGGAAGCCTCGCCTATAACCCGGGATCCGCCCACGACATAGACCTCATAGTCTACGGCGACGCCGACGATGCATACGAGGTGCTCCTAGAGCTTAGACGCAGAAACACGACTACGAACCCCTACGAGCCCTGGAGGCTGCTCGAAGGAGTATACATGGGGCTGCCATACAGCATACGGTTGATGAGGCGTAGGGCTCCGAGGAGGTGTATGCGCGGCAGGGTTACCGGCAGAATATGTGTCGAAGGCTCCGTGGCGTACTCGGACGCGTATGCCACGCCGGCGATCTACGAGGTCAGAACCCCACAGGAGGCCTCATTCCTAGTCAAGACGTATCGCATGAGGTACTCGGAGATCCCGGCTGGGAGCAGGGTGAGGGTCTGCGGCCACCTCGAGGAGTATGAGGGGTTCGAGATACTGGTACCCGATAGGGGCGGGTACATCAGCGTGCTAGACATAGTATATCAGCTCGGTTAGCTCGCCGAGCTTCTCGTGGCTGCGGTAGGCCGGCTTCACCACCCCGAGCCTCTCAGCCGACCGCTTCAGGAGCTCCAGGACTATGTATGTCTGGCCGATGACGGTCGACCAGGGATCCCCCCGGGCTGCCGGCGCCTCCTCGACGATGTAGCCGGCGGAGCGTAGGCCCTGGAGTATCTCCTCAACCCTTTCATCCCTCATCGATTGACGGAAGAAGAGTATCCTCGTGCCAGGCTTATAGGTGTAGATTGGGGCGTGTATGAATTGCTCCAGCATGTACCAGGGCCTACACTCCCCAAACACCTCGCACGTCTTCAGCGACGCATAGAGCGCCGAGGCGGACGCCTCCCCAACCCCCAGGTACACATCGTAGTCGAGTAGCCCCCGGCCCCTCTCCGGCGGCTGCGGATCCCAGCGCTTAACCGTGCCACCGGAGGCCGACGCTATAGCAGCAAGCATCACCGCATGCCTAGCCGCGCCAACCCCCATAACCGTCTCCGAGTAAGGCAGTACCACGACCTCGTCGCATGCAAGCCCCAGCGGCGACAGCCTCCTAGAGGTAAAAGCTATAGCCCTCCCACCAAGCATCTTAAACCTAACCACCGCCTCAACAACACTCCTAGTAACACCACCAACACTCAGGCCGGCGACAACACAACCCGCATCAATACATGCCCCGAGAAACCCCGAGGCAAGCATATCGAGAGGATCAACAGCCCTAACCCTCCTCGGCTCAACCCCCATCCATGCAAGAGCCGCCGCAAAGGAATCGCCAGCCCCCGTCGCCGCGAGAGGGCGGCGAGCCGCAAGCCTCGACCCCCTACCAGCATCAACCCCCCTGCCCACAAGGCTCCAGAACGCCTCAAGCTCCGAGCCCAGAGCCTCATAGAAGACCGTCACAACCCGACACCACGCAGAACCCCTCACCCCGGCCCCGCGGGGAGAGCCTAGCGGCCCCCGTGTGGGGCTCCTAGTGGGCCTTTCACACTAGGAGGCGAGGTTAATGAATAAGCCTGCTCCCTGCCGATGAGCACCGCCAAGACGAGGGACGAAGCCATTATAGCTATCGCTGC
>JAADEY010000020.1 GCA_013153145.1 Thermoproteota archaeon
TAACAACATACCTCATACTGAACATCATAGCATACGTCTACGTGGTCAAGAAGCAGCTGTCGGGCGAGGAGCCCTCACTGAAGTTCGAGCACCTCTTCATCATAATAGCTGCGCCAGTAGCGATAGGGATACACACCGTCACCGCATTCATATCGCAAGCGCTGACAGCGAGACCGTACTGGAACAGCCCACTGCTAGCCCCCCGCTACGTAGCCACAGCATTCGCCAGCGGCCCCGCACTACTCCTACTAGTACTCATGATGGCTGAGAAGAGGCTAGGCCTACGCGTAGACCCCGACGTATACAAGAAGACCGTCTACGTCATCGCCGGGAGCCTGGTGGTAGGCCTATACTTCACTCTCAGCGAGGCACAGGAGGTATTCTGGTACACGACGGAGCCTATGAAGTATGCGCAGGCGAGCGTGCTGTACTTCGGCAAGTACGTGTGGTGGGTAGGGCTGATGGCATGGCTATGGATAATCCTCGGCTGCGCCGCCGTGATACTATGCATAATCCCGAGTGTTAGGAGTACGCGCGCAGGCATAGCAGCGATATCGATAATAACCATCATTGCCGTCATATGCGAGAAGACACTAACAATGATAGTACCGGCATTCACCCCCGACCCACTCGGCCAGGTAGTCGGCTACACGCCAACCCCCATCGAGTACGGCATAACCCTCGGCGTGCACACTCTAGGCTTCCTAATCTACGCGATACTCGCACTACCAGCATTAAAGCTAATGGTGAAGCACAGTGCACCCACACCAGCCTAGTTTTTTCCATAGATATGCATGGAGGCGGTCTAAACCCACCACGCCCCGGGGTGTGTACGCATGACGCGCCTAGGCCCGGCCCATAGGGCGCTCTACGTAGCAGCGCTCCTGGCACTAGTGCTAGGCATAGCCGTGGCTGGGCTAGCCGCCACAACAATATCGGTGGATCAGGCTAAGAGCGTCTTCGAGAAGTACTGCCACGTATGCCACGACGGGGTTCACGCACTGTCATTCCAGAAGATACTTGAGGTCATGAGGGGCTGGGCCGCGAAGTACCCCAGCCTCGACGCGGCGGTTCAGAAGGAGTATGGTGCGGCAAGCTACAAGGCGCTCATGGACAAGATGAAGAAGCTCGCTGAGACCAAGACGGGTATGTCTATACCGTCGAAGGACTTCGACATACTCTACAAGTTCTTCGAGGAGTACTTCGCAGAGGCTAAGAAGTCCCCGGCGGCGCCAGCATCAACCGTGACTGTCACACTAACAACCCTAAAGACCGTGACGACCACAAGTACGGCATACCTCCATGTGACTGTGACTGTGAAGCGTGGCGCTCCCGGGAATACTGCGAAACTACTCTCGGATGCATCCATAGCTAGTGCAATCATTATAGCCATCGCTGCCATTCTAATAGCATATCGCCTAAAATAGAAAATATGATTTAAACATACACGCCACGAGGTATTTTTTAATCAACAAACCTACAAAATCTTATTAGTAGGAGGTGAAGAGGTAGGACGAGGAGAGCTAATTGCACAGCAAACCCTCCGTTGCGTTTTGCTTATTCAGGGATGGCTGCCTGCTGAAGAAGTTGATAGAGGCTAGCAGCAAGATTAACGGTGATGTAGACGACACGCTCGCAGCAAGAGTACTCAGGATATACGAGAATGAGCGCGAGAGGGAGGCATGGCTAAGGATAAGCGGGGACAATGGCAGGATGTATGCCTTCGAGCAGTACATGAGGAGGACCGGCGGGATAAGGTTCCAGCCAATCTACAACGCCTACCAGAGCAGGATATACAGGATAGTGTATGACAAACAGCTCTGCAAGGCGCCACGCTGCCCCTACCTAAGCCCACCACCAGGAGCAATGGTGAAGACGATGGTCGTCACGGCACACGGCGTCCTCGTAGAATACATAATATCAAAGCGCTCACTCCTAAACGAGCTTAGGAAGCAGGGCTGCATGATACTACTACACCACCCCATCGAAGACATGGACTACATGCTGACCAGGAGGCAGGAATACGTGCTGATACAAGCATACATGAAGGGATACTACAGCTACCCACGCCGCCTAAACCTAGCAGACCTCGCAGCAGACATAGGAATCTCAGTATCAACCCTAGCAGAGCTACTAAGAAGGGCTGAGGCAAAGATCGTCGAGGCATTCATACGCCACGAGCTACCACACTACCTAGTCAAACACCTCCTAGGCTGCCACCGCCCACCAGCAAAACACAGTGTACGTGTAGAAGCAAAGAGCAAGCCAGTGGTACAATACGCAAGCTAACACCCTCAACCCTAATAACAGCCAGTACCGGGAAGGGTAAAGGGAAGCTCATACCTTTGGGGACACTCGGTTTTGTCCACGACCGCCTCAGCTCAGACCATGCAGACCGCACTACGCCTACTACAAGCCCTAGGACATGCGCTACAGTTAACAGACGAGCTAGAAGATGTAGCATACAGAGAGGCCGAGATATCATTCGTATTCGCAGCCAAGGAGGTAAGAAGACGAGTCGAAGAAGGCTACGAGATACTCGAGAAATTCATAAGGATTAATCGTACAGGGTAAGGTCACTGCATTTACCGTAGGCTGAGTAGATGCTTATCTAAGTAGCAGATGACTCGACGCCCTGGATCGAGGGATGGGTGCTGGATGCAGCCGCAGAAACCGAAAGGAGTAGTACTCTTGGGGCTTGACGGGGCCACCTGGAGCCTGCTATCCAGGCTGGAGAGAGACTCCCGGATCCCGACTATCAAGAGGCTGAAATCTAGAGGGGCGTGGGGGAGGCTGAGGTCAACGGATCCAGCCATTACCGGTGCAGCATGGCTCGCGATAGCCACCGGCTTAAACCCGGGGAAAACCGGTGTAATCGACTTCTTTAGGAGAGATAGAGCGGATAGCCTGAGCTTAAGGCCGGTCTCGGCGGTGGACTATAGGGGTAAAGCCTTCTGGGATCTAGCTTCTATTGAGGAGCTGAGATACGGTGTCATGTTTTACCCTATGCTCTACCCGCCTTATCCCCTCCAAGGAGGATTCATAGTCTCAGGTGGTATAGGGGTTCCAAGCGACGAGGTGTTGTCGCAGCCCCCGGAGGTACGTGACCAGCTTCTCGGATTGTTGCCTAGCGGGTTCAGACTTGTTGTGGAGCCGCGTAGCCGCATATACTCGGATCTAGGCAGGTTTATCGAAGACTGTGCCATTCACATAAAGGGTCTTGGCAGGATATCAAGATGGCTGGCAGCCAGGCTTGGGGATATCGATGGCCTGGCTTACGTGGTGTCGGTTACGGATTGGATTCAGCATAGGGCCTGGCATGTCATAGCTGATCATCCACTCTCAAGCAAGCTTGGGGAACGAGAATACCGCGGCAGGGTCGAGGAGCTATACACTATGCTGGATGAGGAAGTCATATGCCCAGTCGTTGAGGCCGCTGAGGCCGAGGAGAAGTTAATCATGATGGTCTCTGATCATGGGTTTCAAGCACATTACGGGGTCTTCGGCCTGGCAAGGGTATTATATAAGCATGGCCTGCTGCACGTCCATACAGTAAGGCTCTTGAGGTATCGCTTGCTTAGCATGGTTAAAGGCTTTCTGAGGAGAATCGGTGTCGCGGAGAAACTTAGAAGGAGAGTACCGGGTGGCGTGAGGAAAATCGCTCGTACACGGCTTGAGGACGTAATCGACTACTCTAAAAGCGACGTGTATCTCCTAGCCCATAGCAATCTCTTCGGAGCCATCTACTTCAAGAGAAAAGACGGTGAGCTAGAGGAAGCCGTGCGGAGAGCCATAATCGAGGAAGCGGAGAAGCACGGGATAAAGGTCGAGGTTAGGAGAAGAGAGGAGCTCTACTCCGGACCCCTCCTAGAGCTTCTACCCGATCTCATAGTGATCGCAAACGAATACGCTACACTAGTTGCCAACACGTTCAACTACCCAATCTACAAGCAAGGAGTCCTAGACAAACAGTATACAGGGGCACACCATAGAGACGGCATACTACTCATCTACGGCCCAGGCGTCAAAAAAGCTGAAGGAATCAATGCAAGTATATATTCCGTCGCACCCACAGTACTTTATGCACATGGCCTCCCAATACCGGACGATGTTGACGAGCCCCCACTAAAGACTCTAATAGACCTTGGAGAACCGAGATACGTCAAGAGAATAGCCTACCGCATAAGGAAACTACGCAGGACAAGACACCGTTGATAAGGAACAATAATGAGATGTGGTGCGGCGGCCGGGATTTGAACCCGGGGTCACCGGCTTGGAAGGCCGGCGTCCTAGTCCAGGCTAGACGACCGCCGCACCCATGATGATTATGGTGTGTCTAGCGCCTGGGGTTTTAGGGGATTGCGGTCTGTTATGCGGGGCTCACTTCACACCCCCGAGAGGCCGGGCTTCGGGGGTCTTGCTTTCGTGGTCCGGTCTTCATCCCGGCATGTCTCCCCTGGGGGGCTAGGTTTTATGGCTGGGTTTCTCTTTTCCTCCTTTCTGCTTGGTGTGGCTGTGTGTATGAGAGGGTTAGGGCGTTTATAGCTGTTGATATAGAGGATCCTGGCGTGATTAGTAGGATTGCTGCTATCCGTGACGCGTTTGTCGCTACTGGTGCGCCTATGAAGCCGGTTGAGGATCATAATCTGCATATCACGTTGAGGTTCCTGGGCAATATACCTCTCTCGATGGCTGATGATCTGCGGAGGGTTATTGAGGAGGCTGAGTTCGAGCCTTTCCGCGTCACTCTTCGTGGTGTGGGTGCTTTCCCCTCGCCTACGAGGCCTAGGGTGTTGTGGATTGGTGTGAGTGAGGGGGCTGAGGTGCTGCAGAGGATCTATGAGGTTATTGAGAGGGGTGTTAGGAGGCTTGGGTTTAGGGCTGAGCGTGAGAGGTTTGTACCGCATGTCACTATTGCGCGGCTTAAGGGGTCGCGTAACCTTTGGAGGGTTGTTAAGCTCCTGGAGGAGTACCGTGACGTGGAGGTCGGCTCTATTACTGTGAGGTGCGTGAGGCTTAAGCAGAGTATCCTGCAGCGTAGTGGGCCGGTCTACCGCACTCTTAGGGAGGTTTGCCGCGGCTAGTCTTCCTGGTCCACTCGATATGTCCTTCTTCATCGGCTATGCCTATGACGCGGTGCAGCGGTATCATTGTATCGTCGTCTAGTATTAGGTGTGTCTCCGTCACCTTCCTTATCCTTGAAACCTCTACCTCCATCACACCCCTCGGTGACTCGCGGTCTATGAGGATTATGCGTGAGCCTGGACACCTCTTGCCGTACACGCATCGCCTAAGCATTACCTGTATCTCTCCGCGTCTCCTGCCCAAGAGGATACTGCCTTGCTCCTAATTACCGGTGGCTGCTGGTTGAAAGGCTTTCTTGCTCCACTGGGTCAGTTCCCCCTTGGGAGGGGGTATGCATGGCTATAGGGGGTGGTGACTCTACCAGGGCTGTTCACGGGTCTAGGTGTCTTGAGGATCCCTATGGTTCTGTGGTGCCGCCTTTGTATAGGAGTGCGATTTACCGGTACCCATGTCGGGGAGGGGCTGCTTTCCATGGGAGGCCTTTGAAGTATATACGTGAGGATAACCCGAGCGTCTATTGTGCTGAGAGGCTTCTGGCTCTTCTCGAGGAGGGTGAGTCGGGGCTCGGGTTTAACACTGGCATGTCTGCTTTCACCGTGCTTGTCCTCGGGCTTGTTGGGAGGGGTGATAGGGTTGCGGCGCTCGCCCACATGTATGGTACTGCGTTGCAGCTTTTAGAGGAGCTTAGTAGGCGCCTGGGATTCAGCCTCGATCTATTCTATAGTGTTGATGAATTCGTCGAGGGGGTTGGGGGTGGGGGGTATAGGGTCGTGTTCCTCGAGTCTATGACTAACCCGTTGCTCTATGTGCCGCCGATCGACGAGGTTGCAAAGGCGTGCAGGGATGCTGAGGGCTGCCTCCTCGTAGTCGATAACACGTTCACTACGCCATATCTCCTCAAGCCGCTGCGTCTGGGCGCCTCCCTTGTGGTGCACAGCGCGACCAAGTACCTGGGAGGCCATAATGATGTTGCTGGGGGCTTCGTGGTTGGCCCCGGGAGGCTTGTTGATGACGTCCTGTGGGAGTGGAGGCGGATGACCGGGAGCATAATGCAGCCCGACTCCGCCTACCTGGTTGCACGCGGCGTGAAGACCCTGCCCCTCCGCGTTGAGCGGCAGTCGAGGACTGCGCGTGTTGTCGCCGAGTTCCTTCTCGAGCATCCACGTGTGGCCGAGGTGTACTATCCCGGTCTTCCCGGCCACCCGAGCCATAGTGTTGCCTCCCGGTTATTCCTCCGCCGCCTCTATGGTGGCGTGCTCTCCTTCCGCATTAGGGGCGCCGGGATGAGTGATGTTGAGAGGTTCCTCTCGAGGCTGCGTGTGATAACGCCTGCCCCCAGCCTGGGGGGTGTCGAATCTACTATCGCGTATCCGGTCGTGTCGAGCCACTCCACTATAAGTGAGGAGGAGCGTAGACGCCTAGGCATAACCCCTGACCTTGTGCGGCTTAGTGTAGGGCTTGAGGACCCGGAGGATCTCTTGGAGGATCTTGACAGGGCGTTGACTGCTGCTGGGTGATGCTTCTTATTGGTTTTCTGGAAATGGGTTCCTAGTAGCAGATTATACTGCTAGGTAGAAAACATTTTATTACCGGTGCCGTGTAGGCCAGCATGTATGGTGGAGTATATGCAGGCAAGGACAGTAGCTATACTGGCTGTACTCCTGGCACTGGCTGTCGTGGTGCCGACATCGATAGTGCTATACAACCACACAGCCACAGCAACCATGCCGGCAACATTTGCTGGCAAGGGCCATGGCATGCAGGGACAGGGCGGTGGACAGGGTCAGGGAGGAGGCCAAGGCCAGGGAGGCGGGATGGGCGCCGGAGCCGCCGGCACCGGCAATGTATCCATGGCACAGCTGATGGCCGAGCTCCAGAAGATAATGCCCTATATATCGCCTAAGAGCAAGAAGTGCGTGATGTGCCACCTACGCGTAACCCCCGGGATAGTCGCGGCCTGGCTGGCAAGCAGGCACGCGCACATAACCGTCTGGCAGGCATGGGAGAAGCCTGCACTCGAGAAGGAGATCAGCTCCCTGCCGCCAGAGAACATGTGGAACTATGTCGTTGGCTGCTACGAGTGTCACGGACTCAACCCGGACATGCACCCGGACACCTTCAACCACTTCTATGAGAGGGTGCACGTCATAGTAACGCCTAACGACTGTAAGGTATGCCACAAGGTTGAGGTCGAGGAGTATGAGCAGAGCACAATGGCGAACGCCTACTACAACCTAGTCAAGAACCCGATATACATGATGCTCGTAAAGGACTCCAACACCGTGAACGCAACCGGTATAGTGGCCGGCGGGAAGGTCGCCGAGCTGAGCAGCTGCTTCAAGTGCCACGGAGACGTCGTAACCGTTGACGGCACGGTAACCGTCACCATAACGACCAGGCAGGGCCCAATGACCGTCACCGTCCCACGGCTGAAGGGCTGGCCAAACCATGGCTGCGGCCGCGTAAACCCCGATGGAAGCATGGGTGCTTGTGAGGCATGCCACCCTGCACACGAGTTCAGCATAGCGGTGGCGAGGAGCCCATACACCTGCAGCCAGTGCCACGAGGAGCCCGACGTGCCAGGCTTCGAGACATGGAAGGAGAACAAGATGGGCAACATATGGATGGCGCAGTACAAGCACTACAACCTAACACACGTACCATGGGTTGTCGGCGTCGACTTCAAGGCACCCTCCTGCGCCGTCTGCCACATGTCACTAGTGGTCAGCCCGCAGGGCACCGTGATAGCTAACAGGACTCACAACATTGACGCGAGGCTATACATAAGGCTCTTCGGCATATACGCGTGCCCACCACCAAAGAACGGCGCAACCTGGAAGATAAGGAACGCCGACGGCCAGCCACTACCCTACACGCTCACGGGCAAGTGCGCCGGCACAGAATACCTGATATCCCCCCAGGAGCAGGCTAAGAGGAAGGAGGAGCTGATGAAGATCTGTGAGGCATGCCACAGCACCGGCTTCGTAATGAACCACTTCAAGGAGCTCGACGAAGTAGTCAACGAGACCAACAAGGCAATACTAGCAACCACAAAGCTCCTACTAACAGCCTACAACAAGGGCCTCGCAAACCCCAACAACCTCTTCGACGAACACATAGAGCGCATGTGGGTAAAGTCCTGGCTATTCTACGCCAACAGCATAAGATACGGCACTGCAATGGCAGGCCCCGACTACACAACCTTCAAGCTAGGCTGGTACCAGCTAACCGACCTAGTATACAAGATGAAGGACTACCTCCAGTTCCTCGAAAAGATCAAAGGCTGATAGAAGAACAAGGCACAACACAAAGATCAACCATATTTTTCCATCATAGGACCAAGATCCTCAAACCCACCTTTTCACTCGTGCCCTAGTTACCCTACATGTCCAGGATGCTAGCACGCTAGTAAAGGAGGCTCAGCCGGGGCGCATAACGCCCCATAGAGCCGCGTCGGTGGATGCGGGCAACTCATCACAGCCCAAGAGC
>JAADEY010000043.1 GCA_013153145.1 Thermoproteota archaeon
GTACCCGCCCTACTACCCACCACCCTACCTGATGCCGCTGTACCCGCCGCTGCCGCCATACCCGCCACTACTGCCGTATGACCCCTTCGAGCTGGCGATGCTGGTCGCGGCGCTGTCGCTATGGCCGCAGTACTACTCGCTGATGATAGAGATGTATAGGTCGATAATAGAGGCCTGGAGGAGGGCGCTCGAACAACTATACACGGCGCCAGCGGGGGTGTCGAAGAGTGCCTAGGAGGATGAGGAGGCCGCCCTTCATCCCGTCGCCCTACGGGCCACCGCCGCAGGGAGGATACCCGGAGGAGGGTGGGCAGCAGGAGCAGCAGCAGTACCAGCAGGGTGGCGGCCAGCAGCCGGGCCCGGCCCAGTACCCGCCACCACCATACCCGCCCTACCCGGCGCCGTACCCGATGCCCTACCCGTACCCTCCGCCGATGTATCCCCCGCCATACTACTATCCGCCACCATACTATCCGCCGCCCTACCCGCCTTACCCGCAGACCCCCGAGGAGGAGCTGCGGATGCTTGAGGAGTACAAGCGTGCCCTGGAGGAGGATTTGAGGGAGCTTCAGGAGGAGCTTAAGAGTGTTGAGGAGAGGATTAAGGAGCTTAAGGAGATGCTTGGTAAGGAGTAGGTTTTTTGAGTAGGTGTATTATCCTCTCGGCGGCCATGGTTATCCTCTCGGCTATCTCAGCCATTCTCTCCTCCTCCCGGCTGCTCGTATACTCCCTGAGCTGGTTGACAGCCTTTGCCACGACCTCCATGAAGCATGCTATGTAGTTCATGTGTGTCGTCAGTTTCTCTAGGAGGTGGTGTGCCCCCTTCTCGGTCAGCGTGCAGAGCTTCCTCTGCCTCCCCGTCTTCTCCTCCCTCCTGCACTCTATGTAGCCCTCCCTCTCGAGCTCGTCCATCATCCTGTATAGTGTTCCCAGGGAGGGTCTCCAGCCCCTAATCATGTTCTCCAGGTTCTTTGCGATCGCGTATCCGTGGCTCGGCCCCTCGGCGGCTAGTTCTAGGAGTATTAGTTGTTTCAGTAGGCTTGCTCTGAGGGGTGCCTTGCTTTGAGCCACTCTTCTCCCTCCGCTCCTCGGGCTCGCCGTTGTATTGTTGAGGGTAAGGCATATAAGTACATTACTCGGCGGAATCCGTTCTGGGGGAATATATTCAATGGGTGAGTATGTCATCGAGGCGAGGGACCTGAGGAAGGTATACCCCGGCGGAATCGAGGCAGTCAAGGGAGTCAGCTTCAGGGTGAGGAGGGGCGAGATATACGGCTTCCTAGGCCCCAACGGCGCGGGCAAGACGACGACACTGGGCATGCTGACCACAGTCATAAAGCCGACGTCCGGGACAGCCATAGTGGCCGGCTACGATGTAACCAGGAACCCGGTGGAGGTAAGGGCCAGGATAGGCGTCGTCTTCCAGGACCCCACGATAGACAGGGATCTCACGGCGTGGCAGAACATGTACATACACGGCCTCATACACGGCGTGCCGAGGAGCGTGCTGGAGAAGAGGATACCCGAGCTACTAAGGATGGTCGGCCTCGAGAAGTTCATGCATACCAGGCTACGCTACTACAGCGGCGGCATGATAAGGAGGCTGGAGATAGCCAGGGCGCTGATAAACACACCGGAGGTACTCTTCCTCGACGAGCCGACGATAGGCCTCGACCCACAGGCGAGGGCCAAGGTGTGGGAGGTTATCAGGAGCCTCAAGAAGCAGGGTGTCACAGTCTTCCTCACAACCCACTACATGGATGAGGCGGACAAGCTGTGTGACAGGATAGCGATCATAGACCATGGAAGGATAATAGCCGAGGGCACGCCCGAGGAGCTGAAGAGCATGGTTGGCGGCGACATCATATACATAAGGGTCGTCGGCGACGGGGCCTCCTTCGCGAGGAGCCTGGCGGAGAGGGGCTGGAAGACAAGGACGCTGAGCGACGGACTGATAGCAATCAGTGTACGCGACGCCCCGAGGGCGCTGCCGGAGATAATGATGGAGGCTGCCAGGAGGAGGCTGCAGATAGTCGAGGTTAGGTATGTGAGGCCCAGCCTCGACGACGTGTTCCTCCACCTAACCGGCCGCAGTCTAAGAGACTCCGAGACCGAGGGCTGGAAGGAGATCGCCAGGATGATGGTCAGGAGGAGGATGAGGTGAGGAGCCATGGCGGAGAGGGAGGCTCTAAGGCCAAGCCCCTTCAAGGCATTCTACGCCATGACCTATAGGCAGCTGGTGCGCTTCCTGGCCGCGAAGTCGAGGATAGTGAACAGCATAGTATTCCCGCTGATATGGTTCGTGTTCTTCGGCATCGGGTGGAGCGCTGCATTCAAGCCACTAGGCCCCATGGCTAGGATGATCTTCGAGGGCCTCAACTACCTGGAGTTCCTAGCGCCAGGAGTAATAGTCATGACGACCTTCATGGGCGGCTTCACAAGCGGCCTCGGAGTACTATGGGACAGGGAGTTCGGCTACCTCAAGGAGATACTAGTAGCCCCCGCCAGCAGGCCGGCAGTGATACTCGGCAGGATCTTCGGCGACTCATTGACGGTGCTGATACAGGGCGCCATAATGACGTTCCTGCTGGCAGCCTTCCTAGGCTACACGAACCCCGTGGGCATAGCATTGGTGCTGCTGGTGGCGTGGATCTCCTCGCTAGCCTCGGCAGCCCTAGGAACAACGATAGCACTCTCCATGAGGAGCCCGGAGGGCTTCCACATGATAGTGAACCTGCTGATGCTGCCAATGCTGTTCCTCAGCGGAGCCTTCTTCCCGATAAAGCCGCTGCCGGACTGGATGAAGGCACTGGCATACATAAACCCGCTGACCTATAGCGTCGAGCTAGCAAGGACAGTAATGTACAACGTGTACTCGATACCACCACTATACAGCGTCGCCGGCCTCGCAGCATCAACCGGGATACTATTGGCGGTCGTCGTCAGGAAGTACTCGAAGACGTACATAGCGTGATTTTTTACCCCAGGATCCAGCTAGACAAGCCCCCATAGGGAGGGTTGAGGGGCGCCGTGGTGTATGAACCTCTCCTCCCCCCAGGGGGCGACGTGTATAGGCTCATGTTCTTCCTCGTCGCAGTGGCTGTTGAGACGGTTCTGCTAACCTATATAATCGCGGTCAAGGGGGAGCCGGACTACGCCCGCTACATAAACCCCATACTCGCGCTCGTACTCGTGCTCGCGCTCGGCGGCACCCTCAACGCGACCCTAGCCATAAGCCTAACTCCCTGAGTACGGCAGGCCTCGTACCTACCTGTACATGTGGCCGCCATGATACCGGGATATGTATGGTGTATGTTTGCCGTGTATATAATGGGTTGAGGTAACACCTATGCCGCATAATCAGTAAGATATTTTTCCTCTTGGCGTCATAGATGCTTCTACCTGGCCAGGTGTAGGGATATGGCAGCGGAGTTGTCGCCCGTATTGATAGCCGCGCTACCATACCTATTGGCGAAGCTCTACAGCTACTATGAGAGCGGCGACATGACTGGCGTCGCCAAGATAGTGAGCATACTACTAGTGCTATTCTTCTTCGGCGCTGCTGTGCAGAGCACTCTCAGCGTCAGCATCAGCCTAGCGCCATAACGGCCTCTCGCCTCGTTGAGTATGTGGGGGTTCAGCAGGGGGCTAATGGTTTTTTAGCGGCTCTGCAGGCTTGGCCTGGGGGTTCTCCCCACCAGCCACCCATCACCTGTCTCGGCATGGTTCTCTGCTAGGGCTCCCGCCTACTACCCCTTGTCTTCACCGTCTTTTATAGGTGGCTGGCCCCCGTCCCCTAGGGTCTTAGGTCTCTGTGTTGCCGGGGGGCTCTGAGCCGCTGGTCGTGTTGAGGGATGTGTGGAAGGTATACAGGATGGGTAGGGTTCTTGTCCCTGCCCTGAGGGGTGTTAACCTCGAGATACCTGGTAGGGTGTTCGCGGCTATCGTCGGCCCCTCGGGCAGCGGCAAGTCCACCATGCTGAACCTCATCGGTGGTCTTGATAAGCCTACGCGTGGAGTGGTTAGGGTTGCTGGTAGGGACTTGTCGCGTATGAGTAGTAAGGAGCTGGCGCTCTACCGCAGGCATTTCGTCGGCTTTGTCTTCCAGCAGTTCCACCTCATACCCAGGCTTACTGCATTGGAGAACGTGGAGATTGCCATGATGCCGCGCGGCGTCCCTAGGAGTGCTAGGCGTAGGAAGGCCATGGAGCTTCTCAAGCTAGTCCATATAGCTCATAGGGCTAATCATAGGCCTAGCGAGCTTAGTGGTGGCGAGCAGCAGAGGGTTGCTATAGCGAGGGCGCTTGCCAATGACCCCAAGCTGTTGCTCGCCGACGAGCCCACCGGCAACCTCGACTCGGTGACTGCTCATAAGCTGATGCACTTGTTTAGGAGGCTTGTCGAGGAAAGAGGTGTTACAGTAGTTATGGTCACGCATAACCTTGAGCTTATTAAGTACTGCGATCTCGTAGCCTATATGCGTGATGGAAGGGTGGTGAGGGTTGAGGCTCGGAGCTAGTATTGCAGTACTCCTAATGCTCCTACCAGGCATCCTAGCCCCTGCGGCTGCGGCAGGCCTACCCTACCTCGGGGCGCTGCTCTCCACCCCGCTGAAGCACCCATACTTCCTTGTGACCTCGAACGCGACGAGCGTGGGGCCCGGCTGGACGCCGGTCCGGCTCAACATAACCAACATTGGCGGCACAGCCTACGGCGTCGAGGTCTGGCCCGGGGTGGCGCAGAACCTCGAGGTTAGGGCGAGTGTTGAGAGGGTCGGGGTTGTTAAGGGCAACTCGTCCTTCGCCTACGTCTTCTATGCCCGTGCGGTGGCGCCGGGGCAGGCGGGGTTCACGGTTGTGATAAAGTTCTATGATCCCGTTGATGGCGTGTATAAGGCTGAGAAGGTCCCGATAGTGCTTGTCTCGAGGCCTGCGGCGGCTAAGCTTGCGGCCATGCAGGTGGGGGTTCTGAGGCCTGGTGAGAAGTATGTCGTTATCCGTGTATACAATCTTGGTAACGCTGAGGCTAGGTGTGTCAATGTAAGCCTCGTCTCATGGATGGGCCTCGTTACTCATGGTTTGACCGTCAGCCTCGGGGATATACCCGCTGGTGGCGAGAAGGACTTCACCATCCCCGTTGAGGGCGTGGCTATAGAGTCTCCGGCCCAGCAGCCGGTGCTCGTCCTCCAGGCGGTCTACATAGATGCTGATGGCTCGAGGAGGGTCATGCCCCTGCAGGTGAGGGTTTCGCTTGAGCCGCTGGCGCCCATAATAACCTATACTGCTGAGCCCGTCTACCTCCTCCCCGGCACGTGTAAGACTGTTGACATCCTGTTGAGGAACACGGGCTCCGGCGACGCCTATAACTTGACTGTGGCGTTCACCGTCCAGCCACCGCTTATACTGAAGGAGGCCTCCCCGACCTTCATACCGCTCCTCCCCGCGGGAGGGTTCGCCAGGCTCCGGCTGCTGGTCTGTACCCCCACCACGACGATGTCGACGGCGTCGATGATAGGTATTGGGCTCAGCTATAGCAACGTGTATGGCGTGCACGGCGCCTACACCCTACGCGTCCCCGTCTCCATCGGCGAGGCGTATGCGAGGGTGAGGGCGTACTTCACGCCTAGTAATGTGAGCCTCTCGGAGGGGGAGTGTAGGAGCCTCGAGCTGCACATTGTCAATGAGGGTGTGACCGAGATACATATAGCGTCTGTAACGATACAGCCCCTCCAGCTGATAGCAGTCTCCTATAGCCAGCCTGGAGGAGCCCTCCTCGAGCCAGGCCACTCGATAACCGTGCCGGTGAAGGTTTGCGCGGCCAGCAGGATAGCGGCACCGATGGCCGCCACGCTGGCGGCTGCCGTCGCTTATAGGGGTGGTGCCGGCGGCGGGGGGCAGGCTGCTGCGGCGGCGATGGTTGATCTCAGGCCCAGGCCTATGCCGGTCATATCGGTGACGTGCAGCCCCTCCATAATACAGCCCGGTGAGGCGACCGTATACGTTAACGTCTCATCGGATGTATTGCTCGAGGAGATGCATGTCAGGGTTACATTCCAGCAGATAGGGGCCAGCTTCGAGAAGTACTTCACCGATACGAGGAGGGGTGTGGTGGTAGCTAAGCTCGTCGTCCCGGTTCAGCTGGATGGTGCAAACCTGGCGTCGATGGTGACGATAGACTATGTGGATAGGTGGGGTAGGCGTGGCGCATCCACCGGCGCGTGCACGGTCGTTGTGGGTGGTAGGCCGAGCATAGAGCCCGTGTCGACGACGGTTGCGCCGGCGGTGGCGAAGCCCGGCGACGTGGTCGCGATAAGCGTGCTTGCAGCCAACCGTGGCACCGGCTCCGCATTCGACCTGGTGGCCACCCTCCTCCCGCCGAAGGGCTTCAGCGTTATAGGTGAGAAGTCGATCTATATCGGCAGGCTATTGAAGAGCGCTACGACCGTGCTCAGCTACACCCTGCAGGTGCCGGAGCACGTGGCGCCGGGCACGTATACTGCCGTTATCCATATAAAGTACCATGATAGCCTCATGAGGGAGCACTCTGTAGAGATAAAGGTGCCCATAAAGGTCTCCACGGGCGCCTCGACGGAGACGGCTGCACCTTCCTCCCCGGCGCAGGGAGGTGGGGGAGTAGTCATAGGGGCTGGCAGGGTCTCCGTGCCCCCGCTGACCCTGGCCGCGATAATCGTCGGCGTCGGCCTTGCAGCCCTCTTCATAGTCTACTTCATGAGGATGAGTAGGGGTGGTGGGTCTCGGGCCTGAGGCTCAGTGACATTGTATGGTGGTCCTTCAAGAGCCTCGGGGAGGCTAGGACTAGGAGCATACTCTCGATGCTGGGCGTAGCTATCAGTGCTGCCCTCATAGTCGGTGTTATAGTTCTCACAGCCAGCTATGGCTATGAGGCTCAGAGGATCATAAGTAGTGCATTCAACCCGAGGACTATAGTGCTCTTCCCCAGGGGCATGCTCTTCACCGATGTCGATGTTGTTAAGCTCGCGAGGCTTGAGGGTGTGACGGCGGTTGTGCCGTCGTTCTCTATGAGTTGCCGGATTACAGGCATGGGTGCGCCGAGGGATGTGACGGTTATCGCTACGAGGATACCATTGCTTAAGATGCTTGCGCCATCGCTCCGCGTAGCGGAGGGTATTGAGACGGATCAGCCCGGCACGCTGATGGCCGGCTGGTATGTCGCGCATCCCCCGGAGCAGACGACGCCCTTCCTGAGCCCGGGCACGGTGGTGTACCTTGACTGTATGGGTGTTAAGCGTAGGTACATTGTCGCCGGCGTCTATGCCCCGTATGGCGCGGCCCCGTTCATCAACATAGACTCGTCGGTCTTCATACCTATCGCGGACTTGGCGAGCATTGTAGGGTTTAAGGGCTACACGGTGCTCTACATACTTGTTGCTAACGTGAAGCTCGTCGACAGGGTTGCGAAGGCTATACAGGATATGTATGGTAGGTCTGTGCAGGTCATGACTTTCAAGGCGCTTGTGGAGAGCATAACGCAGTTCAGCACCCTGCTTACAATGTTCTTCATATCGCTGGCCGCTATGAGCACGGTTGTCGCCGGCCTAGGCATATCGAGCACAATGATGATGTCTGTGCAGCAGCGTTCAAGGGAGATAGGCGTGTTGAAGGCCATAGGGTATACTGATAGGCAGGTGCTCACCCTCTTCCTCTCGGAGGCTGCAATGATAGGTATACTCGGCGGCGTAGTAGGCTGTCTAGCGGGGCTCGTGGTCGGCTACATACTGACTAGGAGCGTGATAGGCATACTGACGTTCAGGATAGACCCGGTGGGTATAGCGTTGACCCTGCTCTACTCCCTCGGGGTAGCCGTGCTCGCCGGCCTCTACCCCGCGTGGAGGGCGTCTAAGCTGGATCCGGCCATAGTGCTGAGGTACGAGTAGCAGCCCTAGTGCACCGCCCTGTAACCCTCTTTACACTCCCTCCCCTCCCTCCTGCCATAGGTGCGGGCTTGTGAGTAGTGCGGATGAGTTATACGTCGAGGCGGTTAAGGCGTCGAGGCTGCTGAAGCTCCACGCGATAGTGACTGTCGCGACAGCTATTGCTTATAGCGTCTGTCTGCTCGTCTTCAGCAGCCAGGCCTTCAACGTGCTCGCGTTGAGCCAGTTGACCCCGATAAAGAGGGCTGGCTTCATAGCATCGTCGCTTGCAGCCGGCCAGGCCTATGGGCTCTTCGCTAACGGCGTGGGCCTCGCACTTGCATGGGTATTCCTCGGCCTAGGCCTCTTGGCGGCCTGGAGGGTTGTCGGGGGCCCAGGCTACATGAGGTACCTCTCCATGGGTATAGGTATCCTCGGGATAATCATGGGCGTCTTGATGGCTGCCTCGGCCCAGTGGGTCTATGAGGACGTCTACCGGGCTGTATTGTCCGCGCTCAATAAGCCGGAGATGAGGGCCATCCTTGTCAGCTTCAGCATGCAGAACGCGCAGCAGGCGCTGCTGAAGATAAGCGCGGCGATAAAGGAGGCCATGGCTGCGCTGAGGCCGGTGCCGCTGGTCTACGCCGCCAGTGCAATCGCCCCGATAGTTGCAGCGCTGGCAGCCGTCTGCCTGGAGCCGGTGGCTAGGAGGACGGGGAGCATGGTTGTCAGGGCTTTCCAGGTGCTCCTATTCATATACGTGCTGAATAGTGTGCTGGGCCTGCTCCGGATAAGCCTCGGGGTAGCATCAATCATAGTCTCGATACTCCTATGGGGCGAGCCCATCACCGCCTGGTTGACCGCCAATAGGATTACGGCGTATGCCTCGTCAATACTGATAAATACTTCGAGTAGTTTCAGCCAGGATACTGGCCAGGTTGGAGAAGTAGGAGGCACAGAGTAGCCGGGTGGAGGGGATCCCGTGTTGCCCACGAAGAGCACCCTGCTGAAGGTGGCTGCACCCCTCCTCGTCCTCGTCCTCCTCGTGGCCCTCGCACCCACGCCGATGCTATGGCTCCTCTGGAACTACCAGGCGTATGGAGGCTCCCCGACGGCGCCAATAGAGATAGGCGTCGCCACCGAGCAGTCTCCGAGCCAGATACAGCACAGCAACACGACCACAGTCACTACGACCACGAGTACATCGATGATCAATGTGACGGCCAACACTACGTCCACGACCACGAGCCAGGAGACCCACACCAGGGGCATAACCAGCATAGTCCCATACCCCCAGCTCCCGAGCCTGCAGGGGGTCAGGGGCCCGGTCTACGCGGTGGCTGGCATAGTTACGCTGCTCAGCAGCGTGGCGCTCGCAAGCACCATAATCAGCGTGATAGCCAGCAACCCAGCCCTCGTATCAACACTCCTAGCGAACCCGGCTGTACTCGCCATAGCAGTAATGCCCTACACGCTGCTAATGATAGCGTAGACCCTCCACGAGCCCTCCCATGCCCTGGTGCAGCCAGCCTTGCCCCGTAGGAGACCGCCCCTTTTTCCCATCCTGGTGGCACTGGCCGTCGTGGAGGCTATCCCCGCCAGCCTGCTGCTCGGCCGCCTAGCCCTCCTAGCCCTGCCTCTCGCGGCCGCCGGCCTCCTCATGGTCTTCCTCCTCCTAGGAGTCTTCATCTCCGGGGTGCTCGAGCTCGCGGGGAGACGCTGCGGCTCGATGGAGTCCGGCGTCGCGGCAGGCGTCGCGCTGGCCCCCGGCCTCCTCGTGCTCGTCGCCCCCGGGGCACTCGGCTGGCTCCTCCTACCAGTCTGCATCGCTGCAGCAGCGCTGCTCCTAAGACGCCTATGCATGCTACCCCTCGCGGACTCGCTGCTAGCATCACTAGTGGTGGTGGCCGCATGGGGAGGAGCGGTGCTGACGGGGCTCCTGCTGAGAGGCCTCATACTACACTACTACCCATAGCCCTAAGCATCGCCGCGGGAGCCCTGCTGGGCCTCTACGGGGCCCCATACTGCCCCCACACGGTGAGGGCGGACTGGAGACTCATACTCCTAGTCAACATGGTCTTCCTGGCCGGGCTCAGCATAGCGGCGAGGCACTCCAAGCAGGCTGCAGAGGCGATCTACTGCCTAGTACTGGTACTAGCCTCGGCGACGGCCACCAAGGCAGCTGCATGCAGGCTGCCAGCACCACTACTAACAGCAGTACTGGAGGCCTCAGCCTACACAGCCCCGATCATAGAGACTAGGGGGAGAGCACGTACAGCAGCGAAGTACGCCGCGGCGATAGCTGCACTGGTGGCCGCTGCGCTCGTCGAGTCGAGGACACTAACACTACCATGAACAATGAGTGCATGGGCTCTGGGAGAGACACGGAAAACACACACTCGGGCTCCGAGGAGGCGGGCCCCTCCAGGGGAGCGGGACGCGCCCCAAACGGGGTTCTCAGTACTGCTGCTGGTACCTCCTGCCGCCACGCCTGTAGCCGCCGCCGTAGCTCCTCCTCCCAGACCTGTAGCCTCCTCCACGGTACTGTCTGGGCGCCTTCGGGCTGGTTTCGGGAACCTCTGACTCCTCGACGACCTCTTCGTCGCTGACCTGCTCGACCTTTGTACGTGTGCCTATGTTGAGCACGACGTTGCCCCGGTAGCTGGTTGTCCATGCACCGCTTATCTTGACAGCCTGCCCCTCCTTTAGGCCGTGATCCTTGTATCCCCAGATCGTCATCCTAACCCTGCCGGTCTCGTCCCCTACTACAGCCTCCCTGATGGTTCTCTCTCCACGCCTGGTTGTTATGACCTTGGGCTCGCCTACCTCGAGAACCCGGACCTTTACCTCGACGTTGTCCATTCCGGGCTTGAGGTTGGAGATTTTGGTCTCCTTCTCCTCTCCGCTCATGGATTCCAGTCTCCGGCCTGCAGGGCTACAGGGTTAGCGGTGCCGTAACCCCTCTTATAAGCCTGCCTACGCCTCGGCCATCCTGAGCCTGCTGACGAGGAACTCCCAGACATGCCTCTCCCCGGCTATGCTGCCGAGCACCCTCCAGTGCCTATCCCCTAGGCCGTCCATGCAGGTGAACGTCTTCTCGCCGGTCACGCAGTACGGCCTATAACAGATGCCGACAAGCTCCAAGCCCCCCGCGCTTAGCTCCCCAAGCCTCCTGCAGATCTCCCTCGCCAGCCTCACGTCAAGCCCCTCGGTAGCCTCAACCCGTATCAGCCCCCTCCTCCTGCCGGGGAAGAGGAGCCTCTCGCCGAGCATCATCCTTATGACGGAGTAGAAGGCCGGCCTCTTCCCAGGAGCGGTCACCCGGAAGGCGGGCTGCTCGGGCTCCTCCTCGAGGCTCCTGCACGCCTCCCTGACAAGCTCCTCAAACTCCCTCACACTCCTTATCCTCGGAGACAACACCGTGCCTCCACCCGGCAGGCCGGGCGACATGAGCTCCTCGGGGGGAGGCCTCGAGACGCCAAGCAGCCTCCTCCACGGCTTCGACGCCATGGGGGAGAGTGCAGCCTCGTACGCGAACAGCCTCCCCTCCAGGCCGCCGCGCAGGATGAGATAGGGCACCCAGAGGAGCTGCCTGCACTCACCGCGGACGCGCGTATGGTATTCACTGGCCACTCAGTCCCACCGTGTAGCCAGCGGCAATGAATACCCTTAAAGCCCCCATCCCCGTTCCAAGCCCCGGCGGCCGCCAATGCGCTGGCTGCTCGCCAAAGCCATCAATATACCGATAGTATTGATCCTTGTGCTCTTCATCCTCGTGTCGCTGACCGGCGGGATACTGGACCAGATAATGATGAAGACGATCCAGGTGCAGGTGAGGAGGGAGATCCTCGCCAACCCAAAGTACGCCTACCTGCCGCAGGAGAAGAAGCTTGAGATAGCTAAGAAGCTGGAGGAGGAGCTGATCAAGGCGTGGGGCCTGGATAAACCATGGTACATTAAGGCATTCATGTACATGTACATGCTATTCACGTTCAAACCAATATACGCCAGGGTCCTGACAACCAGGATAATCAACCCCGGGAGCCCCAACGCGTACCTAATAGTATTGGAGAGGATACCGTTCACAGTAGTCCTCTTCACGACGGCAAGCATATTCACACTAGCGATAGCCATCCCGCTAGCACTCCTAGCGGCCAGGAAGCCCGGAGGCATAGTGGACAAGATAGTCTCAGCATGGTCCGTCTTCAGCGTAAGCATGCCGTGGTGGTGGTTCGCAATGGTGATGATATGGCTGCTATGCTACAAGTTCCCCATATTCGCCGGCCCCGAGTACCAGACGAACTGGACAAACCCCCTCGACGTAGCCTATAGGGCCGCGCTGCCAGTGCTAACAGTCACCATACTGAGCGTGGGCGTGACGGCCTACAGGATTAGGGGCATACTATTAGACGTCATGAGGGAGGACTTCGTGACAACGGCCAGGGCCAAGGGGCTCCCAGAGAAGATAGTCCTGCTACGCTACGTGATAAGGGTCGCAGCACCACCAATCATAACGATAGTGCTGCTGAGCATAGTGATGAGCGTCGTGACGGGAGCGATACTCACAGAGGCCGTGTTCAACTGGTACGGCATGGGCCTCCTCTACTGGGAGGCCGTGATGGCCAACGATATACCAGTCATACTCGTCCTAACGTACATCTCCACGCTCCTCTACCTCGTAACAAGGTTCGTGCTAGACATACTCTACACCTACCTAGACCCGAGGATAAGGAGGGCGTAAGCCATGCCACTCTCAGAGGTAGTCAGAGAGGTCTGGAGAACCTGGTCCGGGAAGTTCTCAATAATACTATTGATAATAATGGGGATCGGGGCCATAGCAGTAGTCCTCGGAACCCCCTACACGAAGCTTTCAAGAGAATACCTCCTCGAGCCCACAGCCTGGGCTACTTACCCGAAGGCAGTGCCCCCATGCTGGGCGGTCTCGAAGAAGGCGCAGGTAATCAACATAGGGTTCAATACGTCCCACCTTAAACCAGAAGTCAAGACAAAGGCCTACGGGCCATACACGATGTACAACGTTACATGGGTCTACAGCTTCAAGTATGAGGGCCAGGCGCCGCCAAGTGACACCCTGATGAAGCTCATAGTGCATAAGTCGAAGAACCTGCTCGCGTATAGGCTCTACGTCTACATGGTGAGGCCCGACGGCTCAGTGATACACTTCGCTAAGGAGCTGCCCGTCGTCAAGGAGGAGACAGTCATACTCGGCCTGCCCTCAGCGCAGGGCGTTACATGGGTCTCCCTCAGCAACCTCCCGCTAAACAGCGCCGTCTACCAGACACTCGTCGAGAGCCTGTCAAAGTACATGAAGAAGGATGTCCTGGCGCAGCTAGGCCTCGGCACCGCTATATGGTGTGGCAAGGGGGGTAGGGTTCTACGCGGCACCTACCGGGTCGTGGTTGACGCGGTCTTCTATGTGCAGGGTAAGCTGAAGAGCCTCTCGGGTAAGACAAGCATATACTTCGCAGCCAGGACGCTCCCCAACTGCTATGGGCTCATGGGGACTGATAGTGTTGGGAGGCCCGTCGAGCTCGGCATAATGCTGGGCCTCCCATGGTCCTTCGTGATAAGCTTCTATGTGACCTTCCTCTCAGCGATAATAGGCGGCATATACGGTGTGCTCGCAGGCTATGTCTCGGGCTGGAAGAGCGAGGTATTGATGAGGATAGTGGATGTAGTCAACTCCCTGCCATTCCTACCGATACTCATAGTCGCTATAATGGCGTTGAAGAGCTACTCGATATGGCTCATAATGAGCATAATGGTTGCGCTGCTCTGGGCGCCCCCAGTGATAGTGATTAGGAGCATGGCGCTGCAGATAAAGGAGCAGCCATACGTCGAGGCGGCCAGAGCCCTGGGGGCATCCACGCCGAGGATACTGCTACGCTACATAATGCCGCAGGTGTTCCCCTACCTCGTCGCCATAATGGTTCTCAGCATACCGGACGCGATAATAGCGGAGGCAGCACTAGCATTCCTAGGCCTAAGCGACCCGACGGTACCCACCTGGGGCAAGATGCTGGAGTTCGCGTGGAACGAGCATGCAGTGATAAACGGGTGGTGGTGGAGCTTCCTCTTCCCAGGCCTCGCGCTCACCGTCTACTGTGCAGCATTCCTCATGCTTGGCCGCGCCCTTGAGCCCATTGTATCGCCTAGGATAAGGGGTAGGTAGGCTACCCGATAACCTCTTTTCCCGCCACTATATCAACGCCCTAAAACCGGTGTTTAAGGGTGAGGAGACCCCTAGCCCTGCTAGCAATCATGGTCTTCCTGCTCACCCTCGCAGCGCCCGCCGTTCTCCCCGCATACGCGCAGACCGAGGTCTACGTGCAGAAGATAAGGATCATAAGGATAACAGAGGACTCACCCGCCATACAGAGCCTCGAGCAGGGCAAGACCCAGGCGAGGCTCTTCGGTATAAGGAGCCCGGAGCTCGCGGCGAAGCTTGCTGCGGAGGGCTTCCAGGTAATAGCACCCCTAAGCGGCCTCGACGACATACTCGTAAACCCCGTCAAGTGTAAGAACGGGCAGTTCAACCCCTTCACCCTCCACGATGTAAGGTACGCGCTCAACTTCCTGATAGACAGGGCTGAGGTCGCCAGCAAGATATTCAAGGGCAGGGCCGTGCCGGCCATAATACCCTACGCTGACGTAGACCCCGACTACGTCATGCTGCTGCCCGTCGCTGCTAAGTATGAGGTGCTCTTCAGCAAGGGCTTCGACTACGCCAAGAAGCTCATAGACGAGGCGATGACCAAGGCTGGGGCCAAGCTCGTCAACGGGAAGTGGTACTATCACGGGAAGCCCGTAGTCATAAAGATAGTGATAAGGATCGAGGATGAGAGGAAGCAGCTCGGAGAATACCTCGCAAACAAGCTCGAGCAGCTCGGCTTCACCGTGGAGAAGCTCTACAAGGACTTCAGGGGAGCATTCAACATAGTGTATGGAGACGACCCCGGCAAGTGCGGCTGGAACCTCTACACCGAAGGATGGGGCTTCACCGGCATGACCAAGTACGACCACGACACAGCCGTGGCCTTCTACAGCAGCCTCTATGGCTTCCAGCCCGGCTGGGGCGAGCCTAGCTACACGAACTACAAGCCGCCGAAGATAATAGATGAGATAGCGGAGAAGCTTGTAAAGGGCGAGTACAAGAACGCCAAGGAGTACTGGCAGCTATACAGGAAGCTAGTAGACCTTGGAGTCTACGACTCGATGAGGGTCTTCGTCGTCTGGACCATGGACTACTACATAGCAGCCCCCAACCTCAAGGGCATAATAGAGTCCCCTAAGGCGACGCCCTGGAACACCTGGACATACTTCACCCTCAAGTACACGAGGCCCGACGTCGTCTTCAGCAACCGCTACGTCTACGCCTCCGGCTGGCCATGGAACCCGATAGGAGGCTTCCAGGACTTCTACAGCGCTGCGGTGAGGGACGCCGTATACCTGCCCGGCATAACCAGCAAGATAACCACCGGACAGCCCGGCTGGAGCGTGGTCGCGAACTGGAAGGTCGTGCGCGGCCCAGTCAAGGTGCCGTCCTCGGCGATAACCTGGGACACTAAGAAGCATGAGTGGGTCAGCGCGGGCGGCGAGGTGGCTAAGAACGAGGTGATCATAAACTACAAGGTCCTGGGCAAGCTACGCTTCCACGACGGCAGCAAGGAGACGCTCGCAGACATACTGGCGGGCATATACATGATAAAGGAGTGGGCTACGAAGGGAGGCCCCAACGATAAGAGGTATGAGAGCCAGCTGGCCAGCCTCTACGCGCCATTCCTGTCAAGCTTCGTCGCCGTTAGGATAATCAATAGTACAACCATAGCGGTCTACACGAACTTCACCCACATAGACGATGGCGTGATAGCGATGAACGCCGACGTGTGGACCGGCACCCCGCTGGAGCTGTACCTTGCCATGGAGAAGCTCGTGCTGTCAGGTTCAGCCGTCTTCACAATGTCTGCCTCGAAGGCCAGCGGCAAGCCCGCAGTACACCTCATAAGCAAGGACCAGTGCTCCAAGATGAAGCAGCTGCTCGAGCAGATACTGAGCACCGGCAAGATGCCGGACTGGGTGCAGGGCCTCATAAAGCTAGGGCTGCTAACCAAGCAGGAGTTCATACAGAGGATCAAGAACCTCATAAACTACTATGACGAGTATGGCAACATGCTGGTCGGCAACGGGCCATTCATGCTAGTAAAGTATGACGCCGCAAACGATGCAGCCACCCTCGTAAGGGTCAAGGACTACCCGATACCCCCGGAGCTGATAGCAAAGGAGCTAAGCAAGCACGTAGCAAGCATACCCAGCCTGCAGGCACAGCCACTAGTCATGGCATCCCCTGGTGCCAAGGTGGCTACGATAAACGTGCTCGTCGACAAGAAGCCGGCCACTAGTAAGACGGCGCACGTCTACGCGATGCTGATATCCGGCAAGGGCGAGGTCTACCAGCTAGACGTGAAGTGCGTCACACCCGGAGTATTCGAGGCATACATACCGTCACAGGCGCCGCCAGCGGGCAGCTACACTATAGTCGTCTACGTCTACCCAGTAGGCTACAACGAGCCCGCAAAGGCTATGACCAGCGTGGTGCTCGTACCACCAACGAAGACCACGACCACGACGACAACAACCACAACAACGATGACCACGTCGCCGACCGCGGCTAAGACCGTGACAGTCTACAAGACGGTTACAGTCACGTCAACACAGACGGTGACCAAGACAGCCGCCGGCGCAGCCAAGACCGTGACAATGACGAGCACAGTAACTAAGACCGTGACAGGGCCGGGCATAATAACAGCCATAATAGCAGTCATAGCATTCGTGGTCGGCCTAGGAATAGGGGCAGCTATATCCAGGAGGAGGCCGGCAGCAGCCGCCGGCCAGTAAGACCAGCCAACCAAGAAGTGCAAGGGGGAAGGGGCTCCACCGTAGGCGTGGTGGAGCCCAGGCCTCATCTCCCTCCGGTTTTTGGGCGAGAACCCCCCTCTTCCTCTCCCCCTGCTCGTTAACCGGCTAGTCTTTATGCGCCACCGCCCATGTGGGGGGAGGGAGGGGTCTGGGCCTCTCGCGGCATGCCGTGCACGTGGGGGCCCGGGTGCCCCTCCTCTCTGGGCTTAATCCCTGCGGGGATGCGTGTAGTGGTGGGGTTGAGGCTTGCCTGAGAAGATACTGAGTGTGCGTGGGCTCAAGGTATGGTTTCCCGTTAAGCGTGCAACGTTATCGCTGCGGCCGAAGAAGTTGTTCGTGAGGGCTGTTGACGGCGTCTACTTCGACGTCTATGCGGGGGAGGTCTTCTGCCTGGCTGGGGAGAGTGGTTGTGGTAAGACGACCACGGGTAAGGCTGTGATAAGGCTTATTGACGAGGAGTTTGTCCGTGGCGGGAAGGTCTGGTTTAAGCCGTCCCCGGAGGTCTATAAGATCATCGCGTCTAGGGCGCCGAGGGCTGTGCGTGGCGAGGAGGGCTTCGTCAGCATCTATGATGTGCCGGGGAGGCAGTTTAAGCCTCTGCGCAGGGAGATGCAGATCGTCTTTCAGGATCCATTCTCCAGCCTCAACCCGAGGTATCGTGTGAGGCAGATACTCGAGGAGCCGCTCATAATACACCGTATCGGTGACAAGGAGGAGCGCCTGGAGAAGGTCAGGAAGGCATTGATGGCTGTTAAGCTGACGCCCCCCGAGGAGTTCATGGAGAGGTTCCCGCACCAGCTCAGCGGTGGCCAGAGGCAGCGTGTCGCGATAGCAAGGGCCCTCATACTAAACCCGCGCTTCATAGTAGCCGACGAGATAGTCTCGATGCTCGACGTATCGATAAGGGCTGAGATACTCGAGCTCCTCCTAGACCTTAGGGATAGGTATGGGATAGCATTCATATTCATTACACACGACCTTGCACTTGCGAAGCACGTCTGTGACAGGATAGCGATCATGTACCTGGGCAAGATAGTCGAGATAGGGCCGGCTGACAGGGTTATCGATAACCCGCTCCACCCCTACACGAGGGCGCTTGTAGCGGCTATACCGGAGCCAGACCCGAGGAACAGGGCTAAGATAAGGGAGGTGCCGATAAAGGGTGAGGTGCCGTCACCCATCAATATACCGAAGGGGTGTAGGTTTAGGCCGAGGTGCGTCGTCTACGACTCGCTCCCCGAGGAGGAGAAGAGCTCTTGTGAGAGGGAGGAGCCCCAGCTCGTCGAGGTTGAGAGGGATCACTACGTGGCCTGCTGGCTTTACGGGAGACGGTGATGCTCCCCTTCTCGAGTGCTAGGCCTATGCGGTAGACCAGTCTCGCTATGGTTGCCGCAGCCACCCTCAACGCCTTCTCCAGGGACTCCGTGTCACCCCTAGCCCTGACCCTCTCTATCCAGGCCATGTAGTCGGCGAGCCTGGGCTCAAGCTCCACTAGCACCGGCCTGCCCTTCAGCTCTTTGGGCAGCCTTGTTGAGGCGTCCAGGAGGAGCCCCTTATCCACAGCGTGGCTCAGCAGGCCGGCGCCCATGTAGCTCAGTGAGAGTATCCTCCTGAGGGTGTCCATCTGCTCCCTCCCATACACGTAGACCCTATACCCCTTGGCGAGCAGCTGGTCAAGCATCCTTGCAAGCTCCTGCACAGCGCTCAACGCGGTGGAGACGTCGGTGCCCGTCCTCCATGACTCCACGTGGGCCTCGCCCCCACCATCATACCATGCGGCGACTATCAACGCCCCCTCATCCCGCACCGGCTCCTGTAGAACAGCCAGCCCGGCTACGCCGTGGCCCGGGTCCTCGGGCGGGTGCTTCAGTATTATCGAGGAGCCCCTCAGCACCTGCGTCGCGGCGGCAGCCTCCGCTATCAATGCCGCTGCCTCCAGGGCATCGTCCAGCTCGACCCTGCCGCTTAGCAGCAGGATGCCGGTTGAGGGGTCTATTGAGGCCGCGAGGATGGCCGCCATCCTTGCCTCCTCCCCGCTCAGCCTCCGTACCCGCTCGGCCAGGCCTAGCCAGTCTAGCTTCTCAAGCACGCCTGCAGCCTCCTCCTCCCAGAAGTGTATGAGCCTCATAGATGCTGTCTTCACAACCTTGTATCTCAGCAGGCCGAGGGGGAGCGAGTACTCTGGTATGAGGCGGAGGGCGGCGACAAGCATCGAGGCGCCAGCCCTGAGGACGTCGAGGTAGTGTACATCGGGGGGAGCCTCGACGAGGAGGCCGTAGGTGTAGCCGCGGTACCTGCCGACGCAGGGGGCTTCGAGCCTCATGTAGTGGATCTCGTTGTACGCCCTCACCGCCGCCCCGCGGCCCGAGAGCCTAGGCCTCCTAGACTCTATCATCCAGCCAGTCTCCAGGGGCTCCTCGAGGAACTCGCCAAACCCCCTCCTAGGGGCCTCGACCCTCAGCGAGACAATGCTGTACAGCCTCCCATACCTTATATCGGCCTCTATGTCGGGCCTCTCCCCCCATGAGCGGCGGACATCAGTGTAGTGTTGGAGCGCCTTGGCGGCCCACTCGACCCTCTCAGCCGCAGACACTATATCGTCCTCGACTATCACCCTCCTCCTAGTATCAACCTCCACTACCAGCTTGTCGTTGACAGGGTCTATGGAGCCCGGCTGGTAGTGCTCAACGACATCCCTCTTCGAGACCTCCTCCTCGCCTAGGAGCTCGCCGCGCGGCCCATACTTCCTATACCCGTATGGCGGCCCGTGCTCGTAGAAGCCTATCATCCTCCAGAAGGACTTCCCCCTCCTATTCAGCGATAGCCTCGGCCCCGTTATCGTCGGTATGAGTTCCACGAGGTCGTAGTGGCGTAGAACCTCCTCCTCACCCTCCTCCAGGGGCAGGCCGCGTAGGAGCCTCCACATAGCCTTGAATATCACGGCGTAGCGGTTCTCGGGGTTTATGAAGAGCTTCTCGAGGGGGAGCGTGAGCCACTTGCGTAGGGTCTCCGCCCCGGCCTCCAGCAGCCTCCTATCCCATAGGCTCCCAGGGATTATGATCGTCTCCGTGTATCCTAGCTCCCGTCTCCTGCCCTTCCTCCCCTCCCTCTGCAGATACTCCCTCAAGTCCATCGGGAGCCCTACATGGATGACCCTCCTTATCGTGCCGATGTCTATACCCTGGCTCAGAGTCCGCACGGTCACTATGACCCTTACCTCACCCCTCCTCGCAGCCTCCTCAACCTCCTCCCTAACCCTCTTAGGAACCAGGTGGTGATGGACGGCGACCCTGTCCTCGGCGCCCGTCTCCTCGAGCAGCCTCCTGTATATGCTCTCCGCCGTCCTTATACTCTTCGTGAACACGAGGGTTACGCCATCCTTGTCCCTTAGGCTCGTGGCTGCAATGACCTCCACGGGGTCTAGGACCGGCTTTGGAGGAGCTAGGTTCATGGCCTTCAGGGCCTTGTATACCTCGTATGCATGGCTGTTGAACTCCTCCTCGTCCCTCAGCAGCTCCAGTATCCAGGGAGCCTTGGAGGCTATAATGCCGCTGTACATCTGCACGTAGCGGCGTAGGGCGTCTATCTGCTTACCGAGGACAATGATCGTGGCGTTCCTAACCCTGAACGGCTTCCCTGTTATGATCCTAGTCCTCCTCCCAGTCACCCTGCTTAGGTAGTCTGCGAGCTCGCCCGGGTTCCCCAGGGTGGCGGTCAGCACTGCTACCCTCGGGGGCTCGGTGGAGAGGTGCTTGGCGATGAGCTCGACGCATGCTAGGAGGAGGTGGGCGCTCCTCGGCCCATAGAAGTCCAGCTCGTCGAGCACGATGAGGTCGAGCCTGGAGAGGAAAGGCTCGAGCACCCCCCTCCTCTCAGCGATCCTCTTCAGCTCGGCGAGGAGGAAGGCTGGGTTGGTGACTACTATCGATGCTGCGAGTATCCTCCTAGAGACCGTGTCCAGCCCCTGCCTCGAGAGCGTTGGGCGGTCAAGCCTGACAACGCCGCCCCTCCCAGCAGCCCTGCTGTACTCCTCAAGCCTCCTGATCTGATCCGCGCTCAGCGCCAGGGTCGGGTAGACCGCTAGAACCCTCCAGCCCCTCGCCACCGCGGGCAGCGCCCAGGCCTCGGTCTTGCCGGAGCCCGTCCTGGCGGTCAGCACTATGTTCTCGCCCGCTTCAAGCGCCTCGGCAGCCTCAACCTGGTGCCTATAGAGCCGGAGCCCGGCCTTACCCCGCAGGCCGGGGATGTAGTCCGCGAACCTCTTATCACCGTGCTCCGGCTCCTCCCCCTCCTCCTCCCAGCAGAGGAGCTGGTAACCCCTCCTCCTAAGCTCAGCTGCACTACCGGCCCTGCAGAGGCTCACCGCTTACAGGCCCCTAGGCTGGAGGATATGGTGTGGTATTCCTGGATAAAGAGAGGGGGTGTTAGAAGGGCAGTATGCCTACCCCTAGGAGGCCGCGTGCGAGGAAGTCTATGCCGAAGAGCGCCATGAACACGGAGAGGCCGACCATGAAGCCCCTGTAGTACTTGTTATCCATTAGCCTGGATCCCGCGTAGCCTAGGCCGGCCATGAGCGTCAGCCAGAGGTAGTCCATTGAGGCGTGGATCCCGTAGAGCACGCCCAGCTCCACAACACCCCTCATGATGACGGTGATTATCGGGTAGCCGGCGGTCATCCACCAGAGGAGGAAGTAGGGGTTCAGGCCGGTTAGCAGGGTGCCTACTATGAGGGGGTGGCGGTCTATGAGCCCGGAGCCGGGCATGCCGGCGCCGTCGAACTCGTGTCCGCCGCGTAGGAAGGGCTTGGCGCTTATATAGGCGAAGTAGAGGAGGAAGAGGGCCGCGAGTATATCCATTATCCTCGCAGCCCCCTTCACTAGCTGTAGCAGTGCTGCCTCAAGCACGCCGAGCACTAGTATGAATGGGAGCTCGAAGATCACGTGGCCGGTTGCAATAGACAAGCCGGTCTTCCAGCCCTTCCTACCACCCACTATTATCGCTGAGAAGGTTAGGGGGCCGGGCGCGAAGGCGCCCGATGCAGTGAGGACTATGGTGTATAGTATCAGGGCGGTTAGGCTCGCCAAGGCCTCCGTCCTCCAGTGGGAGAGGAGTCCCTCCAGATGTACGGTTCCTTTCAGTGGAGGCAAGAACGAGGTGTGGGAACCTAAAACAGTTTCCCTAATAATTGTTCGAGTGCACGGCCAGCCCGCGTCTTGAGGAGTGCGGGTGGGTTACCCAGGGCATCCTCCAAGCCGGGGTCGTAGGGTACCCTGGCCAGCACCTCGACCCCCATGGCTTCGGCCAGTTCATCGACACCGCTCCTAGCACCAGTAGCCATGTTCTCGACGAGGCCCGCCACTCTGAAGCCGCCGTCACGCAGTATCCCCAGCAGGCGGCGTGCAGCCTCCAGGGCCATCCTGGACGCCGTCGTCACCACTACGACCCTCGAGTCGTGGTGGATGGTCGAGGCTATGTTCAGTATGTCTAGCACCTCATCCCTTATCCCTGGAGGCGTGTCGACCACGAGCAGGCGTAGCCTAGGCCACCTCGTGACGGCAAGTATCTCCAGTATCACGTTGGTTGCCTCCCCGCCCCTAAGCGCGAGCCCCCTGCCGCCGGTGAAGAAGGCTACAGTCATGTAGCTTACCCCATGTATCCTTGGAGGGACTATGCCCTTCTCCTCCTCTATGAGCTCAAGGCCCGGGTCGACGCCGAGCACTATGTGTGTGCAGGGGTTTGTGAGGTCTAGGTCGAGGAGGCCGGCCTGCAGCCCCCGGCCAGCGGCAGCCAGGGCTGTGAGCGCCGCTATGGTCGTCTTCCCCACGCCGCCCTTCGGGCTGGCGACGACGAGCACCGTGTCTATGGACCTAAGCCTATCGCCTATGACGCTGAACCTTGGATCACTCCTGTACACGGCACCCCTCCCCCTCAACATCTATTATTGCCAGGCCCCTCCCGCTCACGACCTCGAAGTCGTGTGAGCCGCAGCGGGGGCATGAGAGGTATACATGCACGGCCTCCGGGACGAAGTGTATCGCCTCCCTCTCCTCCTCCCCGAGCCCCGCTCCCTTCAAGGTCCACTCGTAGCCGCACCTCCTACACCTAAACCTGGCCTCAACCTCTCTCACCTCGACCCTCCCTATGCCGCCCATCTCCTCCGCCAGGGTCTTCAACGCGAAGAGGAAAACGTCCCTGTCTATAGCCTGCAGCTCCCCGAGCCCGAGGACAAGCCTGTCAACCCTCCTACAGCCGAGGGTGTCGTAGAGGGTCTTCAACACCGCCTCGGCGAGCGCCCATTCATGCACCCCAGGAGCCACCTCCAGCCTCTCCAGGTGCACCTGCCTCTCCTCCCCCAGCGGGGGTCTTTGCCTCCTCCGCTCCAGCAGCCTCCCCCGTGGCTGGCTCCACCCTGGAGGCGAGTAGGAGGCCCACTGGTATCAGGAGGGCTGCGAACGCGAACCCGTAGCCGGCCAGCATCTCGGCTAGGTGCTTCATGGATGCGGGGAGCAGGCCTATGGACTTCGAGAGCATGAGTATCCCGGCGAACCCTGCGGATGCCGCGCCGGCACTACATGCCTTGAGGTGGTCGCTGTAGCTCGCCATGAAGGGGGCTATCAGTATAACCATGCCGGCCACTATGTGCAGCGTCGAGACAGTCACAACCCTAACCCAGTGAGGCGCCAGGGCGACCACAGCCGCAGACGCCGCGGCGTAGGCGATCATCCCGATAGCCGCGCGGCGGTCAAGGAGGTATAGGAGGGCTGCAGCATAGAGCCCAGGTATCAGGGTCAACACCACCGCCATAACGGTCTTCGGCAGCAGCGCCGGCGACACCACGAGCAGGGCCCAGAGGACGGCAGCAGCAACCGATAAGCCGGCGGAGGCCAAGGGGACGCCGCCACCCCTCGAAGCGAGGGGCGTGAGGCAGGCAGCGACAAGCCCACCCACAACAGCCGCGAGGAGTACAGGCCCCGCCACGCCCACAACGCCTCATCGAAGCCCCCGTGGTGCGGGCGAGAAAAGCATTGCAGCCAGCCCCGGCTCAGATTTTACCCGCCTAGCCTCAGTCCGAGTTAACCCGGGGAGAGTAGTGCCCATCCCCTCCAAGGAGGAGGTAATGGAGGAGGCCAGGAGGAGGTTCAACAAGCTCTACGAGGACATGAAGAGAGAGCTGGAGCAGAAGGCCGAGCAGCTGAAGAGGGAGGAGAAGGAGAAACTGGAGAAGGCTAAGGCTGAGCTCCTACGCGTCCTCGGCAGCAGCGAGTAACCCTCATGGAGGGTAAGCCCCCTGGAGAGGAAGGGAGGAGAAGGGGGCACAGCCGTCCTGTTTTACCCCTTCACGGGGGTGTATGCTTACCCGTCCTCCTCATTAGGGGTGTAGCCTTAGACCCTTCTCCAGCTAGGTGCTAGGGCCTGGAGGTGGATGGGTGTTGCCTAGGCTGGCTGAGCTCTTGTCCCAGGTGAGGGTTGTAGCGTTCCCCTTGGCGAGCAGGGTTCATGGTGAGGGCTACTATAGGCCTGTCCTGGAGAGGTTTAGGAGGGTCTTCCGTGGCCTTGGCGTCGAGTGCGGTGGCTTGATGATAACCGGGCTTGAGGATGTCGAGAAGGTGAGGGTTGAGGATATCGATGTTGCCGTGCTCCTCTTCCTGACGGGGGGTACTAGTGCTGCTGCGAGGAGGCTTGTGGAGAGGCTTGCGGGTAAGCCGGTTATCCTCATCGGCCACCTATACCATAATAGTATAGCGTCGGCTGTCTCTGCGGCGTCGAAGCTGCGTGCCAGGGGGTTCCGGCCGGTACTCCTGCCCTACCGTGGGGGAGAGTCCATCATAGAGCTTGCACGCGTATTGAAGGTCGCGAGGCTCGTGTCCGCCCTCTCGAAGATGAAGGTAGTCCACATAGGCGGTGATGGTGGCTGGGAGAGGTTCCTGGAGGTCACGGGGGCCCGTGTCGTCACCGTCAAGCCCGGCGACGTTGAGCTCCCCGAGGCGGGCGTCGACGAGCAGCTCGCGGCCAGGATAGACCTCGGGGGCGTCGAGCCCGGGCTTGTCGCCAAGCCCTACGCCCTTTACCGTGCATTGAAGAAGCTTATAGAGGAGTTCGACGCACACGGCCTGGCGATAGACTGCTTCAGCTTCCTCGAGGAGAAGGGCTTCACCCCCTGCCTGGCACTCTCCCTACTCCTAGACGACGGCTACCCGGCGGCATGCGAGGCGGACTACCGCTCACTACTACTCCTAGCACTCGCCCAGGGCCTCACGGGCAGGCCGGGCTGGATAGGAAACATAGTAGACACCGGGAGGGGCCGCCTAATGCTCGCACACTGCACTGTCGCAACAAGCCTAACCAGCTACGCGACGCTCCTACCACACTTCGAGACCGGGAAGCCATACGCCGTCGCGGGCACGATGAAGCAGGGCGAGTACACCATAGCAGCCATAGACCCCGAGTACAGGGTGCTGAAGGCGGCCAAGGCGAAGCTAAAGTACTCCGGCACGCTGACCGGTGGGAGGTGCAGGACACAGTCAGTATTCGAGGCAGACATAGACTTCGACGAGCTGGTCTCAAACCACCACGTAGCGATGCAGGGTGATGTTAGGAGGGAACTGAGAATAGCCGCATACCTACTAGGCATGAGGTACGAGGAATACGGCGCGGGGAGGGGCTGAGGACGTTCGCTAGGGCAGAGCCCCCGTGCGGGAGAGGGGGCGGTGAAGCTCTAGGCGGAGGCCGACCCCTCCCCAAGACCCCTCTAACCGTCTTTGAGGGCAGTTGAGCCGTGGAGCCTATCCCGCTGCTCTACCGCCGGCTGGTGGATAGGGATTTCAGGGTACTGCTTGTCATAGAGAGGCTTATGAAGCGCTACGAGTACGTCCCCCTCGAGGTCATAGAGAGGAGGGCTAGGCTGCCGCCGACGCACGTGGCCGCATCCCTCTACAAGCTAAACAACCTGAAGATGGTCAAGAGGGTGACTGGGGAGTATATAGGGTATAAGCTGACGTACCGCGGCCTAGACATGCTCGCCATCAACGCGCTTGTTAGGAGGGGGGCTCTGGCAACCCTCTCGGCGACGACGCTCGGCGTCGGGAAGGAGAGCGACGTGTACACCGGGGAGACGCCCGGCGGCGAGATGGTGATAGTGAAGTTCCACCGGGCTGGGAGGACGAGCTTCCACCAGATACTCCGCGTGAGGACGTACGCCCCAGACCACTACCACACATGGATGGAGCTGGCGAAGCTGGCCGGCCAGAGAGAGTACCGCGCCCTAGAGGAGCTCCACCGCGTGGGGGCACTGGTACCCCGGCCCATAGCATACAACCGCCACGTAGTCGTCGCACAGCACGTCGGCGGCGTCGAGCTGTACCGGTACAAGGCAGCCCTAGACCCGGAGGCGATGCTCCTCAAGATACTCGAGACGCTGAGGAAGGCATACCTCGAGGTAGGAATAGTACACGCCGACCTAAGCGAGTACAACGTCCTCGTCGTAGTCGACGAGGAGGGGGAGGAGACACCATACATCATAGACTGGCCCCAGTACGTCGAGAAGGATCATCCCTCCGCCGAGGCGCTGCTAAGGAGAGACATAACCTATATAACCAGGTTCTTTAAGCGCCGCTTCGACGTGGAAGTGGAGCCCGAGAAGGCGCTGAGGTACGTCAAGGGCGAGGCCGAGACAGTCTAAGGGGACCCGCCGCGGCTCCCCCGGAGGCTCCCACAAGTCTCTACCCCTAATACTTATTAAGAGGGATAGGGAAGGGGTTCGGAATGGTGTGTAAGTATGCCCGAGAAGGCTGAACACATTCAGGGATACGTTAAGGCTCTGAGGCCCGGCATCCACGAGGAGGACAGCACCCTGGTGGTGGTCGGCGAGGAGTACATCTACAGGGTTGCGAGCGCCCTCGCCAGCCCCACCAGGATAAGGATACTCCAGGAGCTGTTGAACAGGGAGGCGGATATAGGGGAGATAGCGGAGATGATAGGCCAGAGCAAGGCCAACGCCTCAACCCAGGTGAAGAGGCTGGAGGAGGCAGGCCTGGTGAAGACAGAGTATAGGCCGGGCACCAGGGGAGTCAGGAAGGTGGTGAGGACGGCGGTCAAAGAGGTAAGGATAATACTGACGCCGCCCTAGGAGGAGGAGTAGGAGCAAGAAGGCTATAACCCCCAGCACGACAGAGACTAGCAATGGACGCCGGGGTGGCCGAGCGGTCTAAGGCGGCGGGCTGCAGTGGCCATAGGAGGGGAAGGCACCCGCCCGCAGCGACCCGTTTGATCCCGGGTTCAAATCCCGGCCCCGGCTCCACCAAACCAACACCGGTGCCCCCAAGGAGAGTGGCCGCGGAGACCCTCTCGGAATGGTGGTTGAGCCTTGCCTGAATGGAGCGGCCTGGTTCTCGAGGTGGCTAAGAGGCGTGGTTACCGCGTCGAGGAGAAGGGCTCCACGGTTATAGTGAGGCATCCTGAGGCGCCCCTCGCGTTGAGGATTGCTGAGACCGGTAGGGGTGTTGAGATACGCTTAGAGGCTGAGGGCGTCGACGACTACCTCGAGGACCTCATGGAGTCTAGTCCTGCCCCGAGGGAGCTACTGGAGCAACACATAGATGACCTCACCGAGCTCGCCCTGGAGGTATCGAGGATCCTTGAGTCTAAGGGGTATAGGCCCGTGTTGAGGCTTAGGGAGGAGGCTATGGATCTGCTTGAGAGGCTTGAGGAGCTGGAGGAGAGTTGATGAGGGCTAGATAGGCTGAGCCGTGATGAGGGTTTCTGGTGCTGAGGTAACCGTTTTACCTTCCCGTGAACACTGCGTCTATGGGCTGTAGGTGCGCGGCTCAACCCTCCTAGTCATAGCCCTAGTCCTTCTAGCCTCGACGCCCCTGGCGCTCGCGGCTTTCGCTGGTGTGTTGTGGCGTGTGGCGACCAGGCTCTACTATGAGGGCTACGACACGGTGCATGCAGCCTACCTGGTGGAGTCGGCCAGGCTTTTCATGAGGCGTGGCGACTACCCTGACGCGTTGGCCAGGCTTGTTGAGGCGGCTGCGGAGCTCGCCTCGCCCCGGAGCCGTGGCGTGCTCAACTCCTCCTATAGTATTGTCGGCTTCTATAATGATACGCGGCTGCCGCCGCCAGGGGCTATCGCGCCGGTTGGGGTGACCTATACTCTTTCCAGGAGGGGGTACCTGGTCTACCCCAACGACTCTAGGTGGAGGCTCAGCTGCTTCATCATAGTCTTCGCGGGGAGGGGTTCTGGGGGCTGGATGGCCTACCAGGGGAGGCTCCCCTTCACTCCGTGGGAGCATGCATTCATGCCACGGGTCTATGTTAACGGCTCCTGGAGGCTCCTACGCATAGTGTTCGCCGGCCCAATCTATGCCCGTAGGCTGCGCGGCGGGGTCATGGTGTACGAGTATAGTCTTGACGGGAGGTACGTGGAGTACGTCTTCTATGACGGGAGGATCATCATCCACGGGGTTAGGAGGGTTGGGGATGGGAGGCCGATCCTCCTCCTAAGGGGGAGGGTTGTTGACGTGTTCTGGATGGGTAACTGGACTAGCTATATACTGCATGGAGTGTACGTGAACCGCAGGGGCTTCGACGCGTGGAGCGGGTTCTGGCTCATAGCGAACGCGACACTCTACTACATGGGCAGGATATACCGCGGCCTCATGGTGTTTGATAGGGCTATACACCGGTCCGTGGGCTGTAGCGCTGCGGGGGCGGGGCAGCCTATAGTCTTCTCGTGCATGGTCATCTACTCCCCCAATGGGCCATGCATAGCGCTCGCAGACGCGTACAACCCCTCGCCCGCAAAGCCCCCCGCAGCCATGGAGCATCAGCTCCTCATACACATACCCGGGAGAGCCCCGCTGGTGACCAGCAGCTTCAACCTCACATGGCTCGGCAGCCTACAACCCAGGGGGTTCAGGCTTGCCGTGAGGGCTGGGGATGTAGTCGTCGATGCGTCGACGACTAGGGTATCCTACTGGCCGGGTAGATGGCCGAGGTGGAGGGGCACATGGTGGAGCGGCAGGGCGGTGTATAGCTGGGGCAGGTGCTTCACGCTCTGGAGGATAAACATCACAGTAGACGGCGTCTCCAGGGTCTACACGGGGCTCGGGGTCGGGGAGTACACGGGGTACTCGGGCTAGCATTCTTTTCCCCTCCACGCAGCTGCATAGAGAACCCCAAGGAGCCCTGGGGAGGGGGTTGGCTGGGCCTTGAACCCCTGGGTAGGCTTCTGGATGGTCTTCACGCTCCTCGGCACGGAGGCGTTCTACGTCCTCTTCTGCACATTCCTCTACGTCTCGGTGGACCGCGACCTCGCGCTGAAGGAGTTCTCGGCGGTGCTCCTCTCAGCCTCCATCGTGCTGCTGCTCAAGCAGTGGCTGCGCCTCCCCAGGCCGCCTAGGAGCATGTGGCTCGTGGAGGCGCATGGCTACGGGTTCCCCAGCGGGCATGCAGGCGTGTCGTCTGCGTTCTGGTTCACCCTCGCGCTCGAGAAGGCGTCACCCCTCCTCGCGGCATTAGCCGTGGTGCTGGTGGCCCTCATATCGGCGTCGAGGCTGGCGCTCCACGTACACTACCCGAGAGACATAGCGGGCGGCCTGGCCATAGGGACGCTGATAGCAGTCCTCATACACTACGCCGGGAGGAGGATGGGGAGAAACCTGCCACTCGTAGCGGGCATAATAGCTGCTGGCCTCTCGGCGGCGAGCCTCCTCCAGCCAGCCGACATGCATACACTCTACTCAGCGTTGGCGGTCATGAGCATATCGATTATAGTCGCCTCATACCCAGTCATGATAGAGGATGCCGTGAGGAGCGCGCCGACCTGCCCGAAGTGGGTAGGGGTGCTCGTCGCGGTGGTGATGGCTGCAGCAGCCCTAGCGATAAACAAGTTCATCTACCCGCCGCTACTGTTCACGGCGGCCTACATGGGGCTTGGGGCAGCCATACTACTATCGCCAAAACTACTCTGCAGGCCCGCAAGCACGAAACAGACTTAACGTGGAGTAACACCACTAGGTAGGAGTGGGGTGGGAGCCCCAGATAGCCCCTCCTACCCCACTGCCGGGCGGAACCCCTCTCTAGCCCTCCCTTTTCCACCCTCTCCTACTCGCCGGCTGGGTACTGGTTCTGAGAGGGCCATGCGTCACGGCGCCTAGAGCCCTAAATAAGGCTTACTCCT
>JAADEY010000028.1 GCA_013153145.1 Thermoproteota archaeon
TGTTTAGTCCCCAGCTCTTAGCCTTCTCCACGTCCCCGTGGAGGAGGTAGTAGCGGGCAGCCTGAAGCAAAGCCATAACCTGGAAGCGGCCGGGCTCCCTCGGCCCCTCCGCTGGCCGGGGCTGCTGCGGTACGACCGCCTGTGGTGCTGGTAGCCTCAGCTTGGTCGCCCTGGCCTCCATGAGTGTGTGCTTCTTCACCCTGCCTATCCTCCGGTATGCCTCCTCCAGGAGGCTGTCCGCCTCCCCCTCCCTATACCTCCTCCAGGCTGTGGGGTCGTGTACGGGGTCTTCGGGGCTGCTCCACTCGAGGGTGAATTCTCTCAGGGCGTCGGGCTTGAAGGCGACGGCTACACGGTCGAGTCTGCGGTGGAGGCTTAGGGGCGCGGTGAACACCCTCTTCGGGGCGACCAGGTTCTCTATCTTCACCGCTCCCTCGGACTTCATTATCACGCGGTAGAGCTCGGTCTCAAGGCTGGAGAGTATGTACTCCGAGACCGCGAACGCGGCGTCCAGGGGGTGTATGCCTAGCCGCTGGGGGTTGAAGGCCCTCTCATGGATCCTCACATGCACGCCCGCCCCGCTCCACACGAGGTAGACGCTCTCGCACACCCCCCAGCGGCTGCAGAGCCAGTCCGTAATCACCCGGGCAGCCTCAAGGCAGCTCCTCCACCTAGCCTCGAGCATCGATTCATCGACAAGGTCTATGTCTATGAAGGGGGTCACGGCGGCTACATTACCCTCATAGCCCTCCTCGACATCGCTCCTCGACTCAAGCCTCCTAAACACCTCGATGGTGCCATAGAAGCTCCTAGCCCCTATCGAGCGGTACTCCCTTACAAGCTCAACGACGTCACCAGCACCCCTAACGACGAGGGGCCTATCACGCCTCCACCTAACCCAGCGCCTCCCACGCCCCTCGAGGGCAGCCCACCTCCCCGAGAGGAAGGCGGCGACCTCGCCGGCCACGCGGCCACGAGAATAGTACTCCAGCGGATCCACGGGCATGACCTAGCCGGCCCCCACTCCTAGAGGATAAGGAGTGTCCAAAGCCCCTCTTCAAGCCTATGACTAATCCCTGCCGGCCACGTCACGCCGGGTTTAGGTGGGCTGGTGCTCCGCCAGGCTCTTCACGACCGACATGTTTATGAGCACCTCCATCAGGTCTATGGTGTAGTCTATGAGTCTCCGCGTTGATTCAAGGGCCTTCAGCGTCTTCTCCAGCACGGCTATATCCTCTATGCATGAGGCCTCGGCGTAGACCCTCCTACCCTCCCTGCGCAGCTCCTCCGCCCTGGTTATGATCTCGTCCGCGCTGGAGGAGTCCTGCCTCGTGAACGCCCTCGCAGCCTCCCGGTAGAGCTTCAACACGCTCGAGTAGTGCTGCAGGTATGTCTTATCCATGCAGCCTGGCAGCGGCCTGCCCGTCGCGGCGGCGACCGATGCTAGGCTGTCAGCTATGCTTGACGCGTGGTCAGCCATCCTCTCAAGTATCTTCGCCGCGGAGGCGTAGAGGGAGGCTTCGGCGAGGGAGCTTACACCCAGCTCCCCGGGCGTGACGAGGCCCCGGAGGAGCTTCATGACCTGCCTGGAGACGTAGAGGTAGAACTTGTCTGCCAGGTCATCCCTCGACACTATCTCCTCTAGGAGGGGTCTCGACGACTCCTTGAGGGCCGTCGAGATATCCGTCAACATGCTCCTCACGATCCCAAGCAGCCTCTTAAGGGAGGCTGAGAGGGGGAGGGCAGTATCATTGACTATGCTCTGCACCGTTATACTCTGAGCAGACTCCTCGACAACCTCGACGCCAATAAGCCTACTGTTTATAAAGCTCCTAATCCTCCTCGCAAGCCCCGTATCGATAGCCTCGGGGAAGACCACTCTTATCACGTCGACGCCAGCCATGTAGTAGGATATTATCCTCCTCACCACAGCCTCGAAACGAGCACCACTAGGCACCTGCACGACGGCACGCTCACCAACACCCTCCACGCTCCTGGCGGGGGGCAGGATCCTAAGACTACCATCCGGCTCACGGTAGACTACCACCGTGTCGCCCTTACCGAGGCCATGAAGCCTGACCCAGTCCTTGGGCAGGCTTATCACGTAGGAGCCTCCACCCGTCAACTGTATCCTACGGGTCTCGCGCAAGGGCGTCTCCCTTCCCACCGCCAACTACACCCTTTCCTCCTCCCAGGAGGCGTCCCCTGGGGGTTCCCCTGGCCCGCGCCACGTCTTGTGGTAGGCACCGCGTCTATATACTCGTTAAACCAGCATCCCCGCCCAGCTCTATACCGTATAGAGGCCCTCTAGAGCATTATAGGGGGTATCCACGATACCACCTTAAACACTAGCAGGGGGAGTGCTACTAGGTTACCCGGAGAACACGCCTTGAACAAGGCCATAGTGGCTGCAGGAGTAATCATAGCAGTCGCAGTAATCGCGGTAGCAGCCATGCTGATGCCCCATGGCGGTGGCGGGGGAGGAGGGGCGCCACGCACCGTGATCCTCCGTGGGAGCGGCGCCACGTTCCCCATGCCCGCGCTCTACAAGTGGATAGACGTGTTCACGAGCGAGCATCCATGGATAAGGATAGACTACTCCGACGGCGGGAGCGGGAAGGGGCTCAGCGACATACTCCAGCACCTCGTCGACTTCGCGTGCAGCGACCCGCCACTCCCCAGGAGCATCTGGGAGAAGTACCGCGGCGAGCTCCTCCAGTTCCCCGACATAGCGGGGGCAGTTGTCGTCGTATACAACCTGCCCGGCCTGGGCAACAAGACCCTAGTCCTCTCCGGCAAGGTGCTCGCCGACATCTACCTAGGCAAGGTAAGGTACTGGGACGACCCGGAGATAGCAAAGCTGAACCCGGGCATCAGGCTCCCGCACCACGAGATAATAGCAGTGCACCGCAGCGACGCGAGCGGAACCACCCAGATATTCACCACGTTCCTCTCCAAGGCTGACAGGGAGTGGGCCGAGAAGGTGGGCTACGGGAAGGTAGTCAACTGGCCCGTCGACAAGACGGGGAGGGGTATAGGGGCTGAGGGTAACCCAGGCGTCGCCAAGGCAGTTATGAACACGCCGTACTCGATAGGGTACGTGGAGTGGGCCTACGCGCTCAAGAACCACATGCCCTACGCCGCCATACTAAACCCGCTGGGGGAGCCCGTCAAGCCCTCGGTGAAGTCGATACTCGAGGCCGTGGCCTACATCAAGCCCCTGAGCCCCGCCGACGACTGGTCAAGGAACGCCCAGAGGGCCATCTACGCGCCCAGGAAGGGCGCCTACCCGATATCCTCGGTATCGTTCATGCTTGTATGGAAGAAGATGCCGAGCGACAAGTGCAAGGCCATGAAGCTGTGGCTCAGGTTCCTCGCAGAGGAGTCGTACAAGTATATCCCGGAGGGCTACGCCCCCCTCCCCAAGAGCCTTAGGGAAGTGATCCTCAAGGCATCGGAGATGCTGGAGTGCCAGGGGTGATTTTTGGCCTTGGAGTGGAGGCGGATGAGCAGGAGCGATAAACGGTTCCTGCTAAGCCTCCTCCCATTCCCCCTCATACTCCTAGCCATACTCCTCTCAATGCTCGCTGTCTTCGTGTTAAAGTCCCTCCCAATACTTGAGAAGGAGGGCTTGAAGGTATTCATAACCAATGTATGGAGGGCCTCGGAGACAAACCCCGCGAAGGAGGAGTACGGCCTCCTGGCGGCCATCTGGGGCAGCGTCTACACCGGCGCGATAGCCGTCCTCGTCGGCGCACTGCTCTCAACCGGGTTCGCCATCACCGTCGAGGAGCTGGTGAGGGGTAAGGCCAGGGAGCTGCTATCAGCCCTCATGGACATGATGGCTGCGACCCCCACGATAATCTACGGGCTCTGGGGGGTAGTCTACCTGGCCCCATTCCTCCGCAGATACATCTACCTCCCACTACACCGGTACCTCGGCTGGCTCCCATTCTTCCAGGAGTACCCGACAACCGGCTACACGATAGGCACGGCCGGCATACTCCTAGGCATAATGATAACCCCGTACGCGGCCATGATAATAAGGGAGGCATACGCCTCAATCCCCCTAAGCCTTAGGGAGGCGGCCTACAGTATAGGCACGACGCGCTTCGAGGCGATAAGGCTGCAGATGGGCCTCATAAAGCCCGCAGTGATATCGGCACTGGTCCTGGGCTATGGGAGGGCGATAGGGGAGACCGTCGCAGTCGCACTGGTCGTTGGGAACTGTAGGAGCCTCACGCTAAGCATAACCGCCCCAGGCATAACCGTGGCAAGCCTCATAGCGAGCATGTTCAAGGCGGCGCCATACTACCACTACATGGAGAGCGCCCTCTACGCGGGAGGCCTCGCACTCTTCCTCATAGGCCTAGCAGTCAACCTCGCAGGACTAGCCCTCGTGAGGAGGTGGGAGGAGAAATGGGCGAAGTACATGTAGCGCCCACGAGGAGGCTCAAGAACATACTAGGCCTTGCAGCAATACTCGCGCTCGCCGGGATAGCACTCCTACCACTAATCCACATAACCGTGACGGTCATAGCGCAGGGTGCCTCAACGATAGCGAAGACCGGCCTACTAGAATTCCTAACCGGCACACCACACCCAATGAACCCCAGGAACCCGGGCGGCATAGGCCCAGCGATAGAGGGCACACTCATCATACTCGCACTAAGCCTATGCATAACAATACCGATAGCACTCAACACGAGCATCTTCATAGCAGAGTTCAAGGGCACACCAATCTCACGGACAGCCCTCCTCCTAAGCCTCCTACTAGTAGAGTTCCCAACGATCCTCGTAGGCCTCTACATCTACAGCACCGTGGTGGAGCCAATGCACCGCTTCAGCCTACTAGCAGGAGCACTAGCAGTATCAATAGTCATGCTACCATACATGGTCGTCGAGATGAGCGAGGCACTCAAAAGCATACCAAGAGAGCTCCGAGAAGCAGCATACAGCCTAGGAGCCTCCAGGTTCAAGACAGTCTACCGCATACTCCTAGGAGCAGCCAAGCGGGGAATACTAGCAGGAGTCCTACTAGGAGCAGCAAAAGCAGTCGGAGAGACAGCACCACTACTCTTCACCCTCTACGGCGCATTCAACACATACCCACACAGCATCCTAGACCCCGGAGCAGCAGTCTCACTACTCATCTACGAGTACGCCTGGCAACCAACACCAGGCTTCAGGGAGCTGGCATGGGGCGCAGCACTAGTACTCATGGCAATGGTCGCACTACTGATAGCAGCAGCAAGAATCCTAGCAGGAAGAAGAGTCATCTACTAGCGATGCAAACACAGCCCTAACCTCCCTTACAAGCCGCTTAACGGCCGCAACCGGCAGCGTACGGTAGAGCACCGCAGCCCAGCCCTCGGGGCCCTCAAAGAGCCCCCGAACCACCGGCCACTCCGGCTTCAGTATCACCGTGCCCTGCCACAGCGCCGGCCTCTGCCTAGTCTTAGCATGCAGTCTCCCAAGCGGCCGGTAGCTCGACGCGAGGCTCTCAAGTGAGGGCCTGGGCCTCCAGGGATGCACAGCCCTCAACGCCCCAATGGACTCTACACCCCGGAGCGGCTGCTGAGACAACACGATGGAGGCGCCGTGGCTGTCCACCGCCAGCCCCGCCTCGAGCCCGAGCACACGCACCCTGGCGGCGGCATGCCTAACACCGAGCCAGAGCACGTCGCCGTCAAGGCCCTCCCTGGGGAGGGAGCTGCACTGGTACGGCAGCACGACCCACACATCCCTCACAGCCTCCCCCACCGCGTCACTAACCGCGCCGAGGTAGTCTATCCATGGCAGGCTGTAGATGAGGCCGTGCTCGACCGCCCTCCTACCATACCCTATGGAGATGTGTGTAACCCTCCTCAGCACCCTAGCCGCCGGGATGAGGCCCCTCCCCCACAGCTTCTTCTTGATCTCCGCCGCCTCCTCAACCCTCTCGACATACTCCTTGTAGGCCTCCAACACGCGCTGATGAGAGTCCAGCACCTCCCCGGCGAGGCCCAGGAGCCTGGCAGCCTCAACATAGTCGTCGAGGTAGTCGGCGTCAAGGAGGCCAGCAGCGACATCAATATACACCTTTACGCGGTTCTCATCTCCGGCAAGCCTAGCCACAAGCAGGGGTGCAGCGACATACTCTAGGCAGCCATAACACAGCATCCCTGAAGCTGGCTTGAGCACACAGCTAACCCAGTCAATGCATCCACCACCAGGATTCCTGGCCCACCAGGCGGCGGCCAGCGCCCCAAGCAGGGTCTCAAGCCTAGGCAGCAGGGGCTCCTCAGAGGGTATAGCCCCCGGCCCAGGGCTGCGTGGGAGCCTGTCACCGGCGCCATGGAGCCGTATATGCCCGGGCACCCCGAGGGCTAGGAGCTGCAAGGCTACCCAGCCTCCCCACTCCTCCTCATAGCCTCGAGGACGTAGAGCCCAGCCCTAAGCACATCCAACAAGCCCTCAAACCCAGAGGAGTACAATACTTTCATGAGCAGCTCCTTAACCCGGTCGGCATACCTCCCACCAACATACCTCTCCACAAGGTACTCCACAACACCCTCAGCTAGGCCATAGTCAACAACCCCCTTCAAGGCCTCAGCACCACCCTCAACAAGCCTATCAACACCACGCAGCAGGCTGATAGACGCAGCCCCAGAATCAACAAGGCCAGCCAGCAGACCAGCAGCGGCAAGCAACATGCCAGCACTACGGAACCAGTACGTACCCCCATCAACAACTATGGGGAGCACAGCAGCGGTAGACAAGCCCTCAACAACCCTGGCAGGCTGCACACGCCCCATAGAGACAACGAAGCGGCAACCACCCCTCCTCTTACCCTCCTCGAGAAGCTCATCAGCCAACGCGAGCTCCGCATACAAGTGGTCACGGTAATGGGCAAACCTCAGGGCAACACTAACCCCAGCACCAAGAAGCGCCGGGATACGGTACAAGACGCCCCAGCCCCTACCACGCCTCTTAACCGGGTGAAAACCAGGCTTAGCAGCACTAGAAGCCCACATGATCCTCGGCACAAGCAGGGAGACAAGCACAGCAGGAGACTCAGCACCAACCCTCCACAGGTCATCAAAACCCGTAGCCCTACCATACTCGCTCATATAGCCCTCCAGGGTCCCCTCAGGGAGCAGGCTCTTCGGGAGCCAAGCAGGCACGAAGATGAGCCCCTCATCACCGCCAAGCACAACGGGTATGCCGCCAAGCCTGCCAGCAACAATGCCGAGCCTCAGCAAGGTATACGCGATACTATTGCTGATCGCATAGTGGTAGCTCGGAGAGACGAACACCGTAGCATAGACGCGGCCGCAGGGATCTGCTAGGCCTGCAAGCCTCTTGAGAACCTCGTCCCCTACACGCCGCCCATATCCTTCCAGGAGATAGCGCCTGAGGAAGCTGACACCCTCCCTCGCCTCCGCAAACCGGATGCTACCAGGGGAGACCTGCCTAAGCTTCTCAAGAACCCTTTCATGGGACTCCAGGAGCTCCTCAAGATACTCCCTCGGCGTAAGCGGCCTACCCTCCTCAACCTTAGTTATCCTCCCACGCAGAAGCTTACCCATGGAATCCATATCGAACCTAACAATACCGTAATAGAGCCTAGGCTTCTCCAAAGCCTCAGCAATATCAAGCAGCAACTCCCGGTTCTCAGACCCGCTTGCAAGGCGGCGTATACGCCTTCCAATACTCTTCAATAGCCCCGCAAGCTCGCTGTCAGCGGACAACATGTCGTAGAACTCTATGTCCACGGCAAGCAGCAGGCCAGCAGCAACCGCAAGCCTCCTATCATCACCACACGCCTTCATTTGCTCCCAAGCCCTGAGAACCCAGTAGTAGAGCAGCCTAGGAGTCCACCACCTACCCCGGACAAACCTTTCAACAGTCCCCCTCACTCCACTACAATTATTACTATCCCTACTGTCCTCGAGGCATTTTTTAACACTACCTGCAAGTTGTTTATGTAGCTTGCTCCTATGCGGTATCTCCGAGACCTTAACAGCAAAACTCCTCAACAGCTCCTCGAGCTCGCCATCACCGAGCTCTCCTCCAAGATATAGCTCGGCGACACGTAGAAGGGCTATCTTTGATGCAAGAGCAGCAACATCATCAGTGGAGGGGAATA
>JAADEY010000039.1 GCA_013153145.1 Thermoproteota archaeon
CCGGCGGGGAGGTTGAGGGGCTCTACTACCGGGCGCTCATACGCTCCGTCGAGCTCGCCTCCGCCTCCCGTACCCCGGTCTGCCAGGACACCGGCAGCATAGTCCTCATCGTCGAGTCGGCGGGTGGCAGGGGGTATGGGGAGCTGCTGGCCGAGCTGGAGGGGGCGGTGGAGAGGGCTGAGAGGCAGGGCCTCCTCCGGCCAAACAGGGTTGAGGGGGTGTTGGCCGGCGCCGAGTACACGGGCTCCAGGGCGACACTGATCCCCGCCGAGCAGCGGGGGGCCGGCGGGGGGCTGCTGCGCGCCACCCTCCTCCTACGCGGCGGCGGGGCAGAGTACTACTCCAGGTCATACTGCCTAGCCACACACCGCGCGGCCAGGAGCGAGGCGTGGAGGATAGTCGAGGAGGTGCTCAGAGAGGCCGACGGCAAGCCCTGCCCACCACTCATACTAGCAGTCGGTGCAGGCCCGAGCATAGCCGAGGCAGCCAGGCAGGCATACATAGCACTGGCAGGCATAGGGGGCTGGAGGGACGCCAAGCCACCGAAGCCACTCCAGCCCAGCGGTAGACCCCTACCAGTCAAGCCAAGGCTACTAAGAATACTCGCAAGAGCCTCCCCCAGCCACCCCGCCTGCACATGCCTGACAATACTCACACAGTGCTGGGCCCTACGGGGAGCAAGGATAACCGAGGAGAAACCCGGGGTCTACAGGGTGGAGCCCCTCTGAGAGGGGGAGAAGATAGAGGGGAGAGAGGGGAAAAAGCGTGAACGAGCATGCCCTTCGCGGATGAGGGGCCTCCCCTTCACCCCTTGGTGGGTTAGTGGGCGGCTGCGGCCGCCGCCTTCACCGGTGCCGCCTCCTCCTCGCCTAGCGGCTTGGTCACCAGCCTGTACCATGGATCCTCCTCTGCTATCTTCCTGGTGAAGCGTGGCAGTCTCTCGCCGACTATTAGCTGCCAGATGCTGGTGAGCGCTATGAGTACCATGCGGAACGCCATCCCCATGCACACCATTGATATCACTATCCAGAACCATCCAAGGAACACGTGCAACTGATCCACCAGCGTTATCCACGCCTTAGACGCTCCCCAGAACGCTAGTGCGCTGGGCACACCCGCGCTTATCACCGCCGCCCAGTAGAAGATGTGGTCGACCACGTCCTTGAAGTCGCCGCGTGGGAACAGGAATCCCGACGCCCCGGGGTACTTGACTATCGCTAGTATAGCCAATGCTATGTAGGCCGGGAACATCATGTACAGCGATGTTATCATGTGGCCGTGTACGCCCATACCGTAGAAGAGCTGTGGCCAGCTTATGAAGAACTTCTCGAGCGCCGGCGTCAGTATCGGCAGCGCGTGTGGCCTCGGCACGGTGTTGCTGCTGAGGACCACGGGGCCCGCGAAGGCCGCCAGCAGGCATGTCAGTATCGTGCCGACGGTGCCCCAGTAGAAGAGCAGCGACGCTATCCAGAGCCCCACATCCCTCCTCTCAATCAGTATGTCTAGCTGCAGGATGAGGTTCAGGAAGCCCCTCAGCCTCACACTCCTCCTAGCCGACCAGCCCATACACGACCCACCCCGCACACACGTGAGCCCTCGAGCCCGGGGGGAGAGGGCGCGTGGAAACACCCCCTCTGGGGCGTTAGCCTGCTGATGACTGCAGGTAGGTTGGCAGCGTTAGTCCCGGCGGCAGGCTCCACTGGTAGTGGCACTTGAGGCACTCTCCCTTGCCGAGCTTCGCGAGCTCCACGTGCCATGAGGGTACTCCTATCGGGCCTAGCCCGTACTGCATCAGCACGCTCGTCTTCACCTCGCCGGTCTCGGTGTGGCACTCGTAGCAGAGCTTGCTGCCCATGACCTTCGTCGCCTCGAACACCTGCTTGTGGGTCTTCTCCATCGGGTGGCACGCGCTGCAGCTGAAGAGCTTCACGTGGGAGGCGTGGAGCCCCACGCTCACAGCCTGCTTAGCGGCCTCGGCGGGGTGGCAGCCGGTGCACGTCTTGCCGTACATGTAGAGCTTGCCGTATAGCCAGCCCTGGTGGCAGACAGTACACTTAGCATCGCTGGGCATGAGCTCATGCATCGGCGTCTCGCTCACAGCGTGGCACTTGGCGCAGGTCACGCTCACCGGCTTCACGGGCGCTCCCTTGCCGAACCCGTGGCAGGTTATACAGAGGAGCGTCTCACCCATGTAGGTCTTGCCGAAGTGGGCCTTGTGGGCCGGCGCCGACGCAGCCATTGAGTGGCACTTAGCACACTCAGCCTCACCCATAGTCTTACCGGAAGCCATGAACTCGGCGTGGGTCTTCACGTCAACCTTGTGGCACTCGCTACAGGAGGCCAGGCTCTTCGCGTGGAAGTAGTGCAGGCCGAACCCAGCCACATACTCCACCGGGTTGAGGCTCACAACACTGGTCCCGTGGCAGCCCGTACACCCCTTACCATACATGAACAGCATCGTGCCCGGCTTCCACCCACCATGGCACTTAGAGCACTCCGGAGCCTCCTTGAACATGTCGTGCCACGGCGTCTTCGAGAGCTTGTGGCACACGGCGCATATACTGCCGGACACCATGTATCCATGAGCCTGCTGCGGCTCATGACACTTCATGCACTTCACATCCTTCTCCACGTGCACCACATGGGCAGCCGTCTCCGGCTTGTGGCAGCTGAGGCAGCCGTTCTTGAAGCCGAGGGCTGCGGCGAGCGTCACGGCACCCTCATTGGTTGCGCGCAGGTAGGCTGAGGCGGGCGTGACGGGCTTGTCGCCGTGGCAGCTGAGGCACTTAGACCTGGCAGGCCCCACGAACACGCCCTTATGCACCGTTAGCGGGTTGTGGCACTTCACGCAGGCAGAGTCCGGCGGCGGGGTCGTATGCCTCCCATGATAGGCGCCCACGTGGCAGTCAGTACACTGCACAGCCACGTGCTTCTCCTCCCACGCCTTGACTATATGGGCCTCGTGGAAGCTGCTGCCAGACACGTCGTGGCACATGACACACTCTCCGCACCGGTGGACAAGCTCCTCCAGCTTAGCGCTACGCACAAACGGGATGCCGGGGAGTATCTCGCTCTTAACGCCGAAGCCGTGACAACCCGTACACCACAGCGGCCCCGAGATCTTCTCAGGTGATATCACTGGGTTCTGGTGGCAGCCCTTACTACAATACGGCACGCCGCCGGCAAAGTAGCCCGGTATGACGGCGTGCCAGGCGGCCTCGAGAACCACTACTATGACGACGATGACGAGGATGAAGCACCCCACCTTACTCTGCAGCCTAGCCATAACCCTGCACCCTCCCTCCTACACTACACTTCCTCCAACAATCTAGCAATGAAGAAGCATTATATATTTAAGCGTAATTACCGAGGTTAACGAGTATATACCCTTCAATACAGCGGCAAAAACCACAAACCAGCAACAATACATGAAGAGGGAGGGGACAAGGCTCAGCCGCCGCGGCGACGCCTATACTCAACAACAGCCGCCACAACCGGCAAGAGGAGCGACACGCCGGCAAACCCCACCAAGTCCACGAGCCCGCCGGGAAGCCTACACACAGTCACATTAGCCTCGAAGCCCCTCGGCAACCCAGAACCATTAACAGCAGGCACGAGGTCGGCAACAACCCTGTACACGTTGAGCTTAGTGCTATTACTCATACAGAACTCCCTCAACAAGGTAAGGTAGACTATATGGCTCAAAGCCTCACTCCCAGTAAGCTTCTTAACACTCAACGCATAGAGCACCGCACCCCACAACCTAGACTCATTAACAACCCTCGCCCCAGACTCAACCAACGCGTCAAGCCCACGGAACCACCACCCACGAGGAGTACTCAACGCGGCATTAACGCCGAGCTCGGTCTTACACCCAACAAGCCTCGAAGTATCAACATACACCCCCACACCATCACCACGGTAATAGATGACCGGCATATCGTTAACCGGCAGGCTCTTCAACGCCAACGGCTTCCCAAAACCACGCTTCTTCACAAGCTCCTCAAGGTAGAGGAACGAGGCAAGGAACCACCTAAACGCCTTCGAAGCCTCACTAGGACTAGGCGACGTAGCATTAGCAAGCAGGCTCGCAGCAGCCAGGGCAACCGTACGGTTCACCAAGCTACCAGCAAACAGGAAGTAGGCGTGAGCAACGGGCTCCGGCGGGGCTAGAGGCTGCCTCCTATACCCATGCAGCACCGGCGAATCAACAAACACCACACGATGACCACAACTCCACCCAACAACCGGGTAGAAGAGGAACCCAGCAAGCAGCAACGCGAGCAGGGCAACAGCAGCATGCCTACGGAACCCCAGCAACCCCGCAACAAACCCAGGTATAGCTAGGAGGCTAGCATCAAACCCCACACCAGCACCAACAGCAGCACCAGCCACAACAACACCAGCAATATCACCAACACCCAGCCCACCACGATACACTAGCAGAGCCGCACCAGCACCAAGCACAACACCAGCAGCAACAAGCCCGGCAGGAAGACTCCCAAACCCATTATACACGGCAGCAAGACCAACATACGGCGCAACACCAAGCACCACAAACAACACTCCACGCACAAGAGGAACCGACAACCCATCAAACACACTAAGCAACACAAACCCAATCAACACAGCCGAGACAAGCCCAGGAGGAAGGAAGAACCTGTAAGCAACACTACCAACCACAAACCAGGCAAGCAACACAAGAGCAGCACCAGACAACAAGCCAGCAACCCAGCCAGCAACACGGCCACCCCTACCACCAACACCCACACCAAGACCAACAACAAGCCCAAGACCATAGAGGAGCAACGGCAGATAGAGGCGGAGCAACACACCGCCATGAGGATCATAGTTCACAGGCCCAGAATAATACGCGAGGCTGCCAAGCAGCCCAGCAAGCCCAGCAACAGCAGCATACCTAGACTCAACCGGAAACCACCTCGACAACAAGAGCCCAGCAGGAAGAGCAAGCAACACACCCTGCCAGAAACGCCCAGTAAACAACAACAAGACACCAGCAACAGCAAAACAAATGCCAGCCAAGACCCCAAGACCACTCCTAGGAGAACGCCCAACACGAGCAAGCACACGACTCGACTCAACAACAGCAACCGGGATACTCAGCAAGAAGCCAGCCACAACCAGGGGCTCAACGAAACGCAGCGTCCAGCCCGGAAGCTCGTAGACGGGCAACCAGCCACACCCCACACCATGGACTCAGCCAGAGGGTACTACATCACCACTCAGACCGATAAATCCCTCAGCACGCCAAGTCCAGCCAAGAAGCAACGCTAGAAAATAAACCATACCCAGAACCCAGCGGCACTCCGCTAAAACAACGACAACCCCGGGGAGCAGGGAACCCGGAGGAACGAGAGGCGCTGGGAGGAGAAGAGAGGGGGAGAAAACCGCTCCGAAGCGTGGAAGAAAAACCTTCTCGGGGGCGCGCCCCTAGGCCCTTCCTAAACCTTTACTGCTCCTCCTCGTCGTCGCCAGCCTCGACGAGCGCAGCGGGTACAGCTAGCAGCGCGGCGGCAGCCACCGGGCTGACGCCGGTGGCCTTGCCGGCCACGTTCACGGTGAAGGTGTATGCCACGCCAGCCTTCTCAATGCCTACCGGGGTCACTAGAGGCGCGAACGCTAGCTTCAGCCCGGTCACAGCCTTGTAGGTCTCTACCACCTTCGGCGGTAGTAGGCTGCTTATGCTCTCTATCTTCTCGCCCTCTACCTGGGTCTTTAGCCACGGCATTATCTTCTCTATGTACTCTATTATCTCCGGAGCCTTCTTCCTCACAGCAGGCCTGTGGTAGACGTTCTCTAGCCACTCAATGGTCCACAGCACTACCCTCTCTACTAGGTAGTGCCACCACCTGTAGTCGGGGCCCTGGTGGGCCAGGGCCTGCTTAGCAGGCCTGTTGGCCATAGCGCCTAGGTTCCTTACCTCTATCTTGTCGAAGGGCGTGAACAGTCCCTTCTCAGTCAGCATGGTTGCTACCGGCAGCACGAAGTAGTCCCTTATGTAGTCGACTAGCAGTGTTGCCCAGTCCATGGTCCTTAGGAAGCTGGCGGCGTAGTACTTGGTGTGGCACTGGCTACAGAGCGCTATACACCTGGCCCTCCTGGCCTTCCAGTCGGGCTCTGGGTAGACTAGCTTTATGCCGTACATTGCGCCGTACCACTCCCTTACCCACGCCGGGCTGCCGGGGTCGGGCATGCCCGGTATCCTTAGCAGGGTCTCTATCCACATGCCGGTCTTCCACTTACACATTATTGCCGGGTCGTGGCTGGGTGCGTATATCACCTGGCCGTTGGGGCCGTAGACGGCGCCCATGTGGCAGTAGGCACAGGTGGGTGCCCTGAAGTCGCGGCCAGGCATCCAGTCGCCAGGCCTCTTGTTCCATGCCCACTCGTCGCCCTCGCCTAGGAGTATTATGCCGTGCCAGCCGCTCTTGTACATCTCGTCGACTGGGTGGTCAGCGCCGTAGTGGCAGTGGCCACAGGCCTCCCAGCTCTTCCTCACTATCTTGAGGCTGAAGCTGTGGTACGGGTGGCAGCTCTCACAGGCGCCTAGGCTGCCGTCGGGGTTTATCCTGCCGGTGCCGTGGTTGAATATGAATGCCGGGTCTATCTTGTGGGTGCCGGGTACCATCACCCTGCCGGCGAACTTGCCGGTCCTCTTCTCTACCTCCTTGACGAAGGTCGGGTTGAGTGGCGCGCCGTGGCAGGCCATGCAGCCTAGTATACCCCATAGGATGGCCAGCTTGGTGGTCTCAGCGTTCTTGAGGCTTAGGCCCTGTGGCTCGGCGCCGCCTAGTATTGCTACGGTCGGGTCCTCGGTGAAGGCCACTATACCGGGCTCGCCGTTGGTGGCCTTCATGACGTACTCGTATACCTCGGGTAGCTTGGTCTTGTAGTTCTTGATGTCGAAGACCTTTATCCAGCTGTAGGGTATCACCTTAGGCCAGTTGAAGGGCGCCTGTATGACGCTTACCCAGAATAGCGGGTAGGTCGGCAGTAGGTAGCACTGTATGCCGGCGAAGCTGTGCACGCTCTTCTCGTACTCCTCTACTACGCCGGGGTGGCACCTGGCGCACTGCTTGGGGGTTACGACGACGGTTATCTTGAAGCCGAAGTGCTCGAATGCGTCAGGCCTGTTGCCGTTGGCCTTGTGGCACTCGTAGCAGCCTACGCCAGCCCTGTAGTGCGGGCTCTTCTGCCAGTCGCGGACGACGAAGGGTGTTGCTAGCTCGTGGCACTGGATACACTGCTTGCTCTCGCTGCTAAACTGGCTGGTCATTATTGGTATCTCGGTGCCCCAGGTGTAGGCTAGGGCGCTGCCTAGGGGCGCTATCGAGGAGAGTACCATGACTAGTATGATGGCTAGTGCGAAAGCTATGCGTGTGACGCGCTCCATGGCCTTTACCCTCCTCACCCTATCTCCGGCTCAAGTAATGGATTCCGCATTCAATATATGTGTTTTTGCTCCGCTAGTTATGCGAAACCCCTAAATACTTGACACGAGCAACTATTAGTGATTCTTATCAGGTTTAGGCCTGTATGTACCTGCATATATGCGTGGGAGAATAGTGGGGAAATAGGGGTTATGGCGTCTCCTCGCCGGTCCTTATCTTGTATGCCTTGAGGACTGGTATGAGGAATATCCTGCCGTCACCGGGCTTACCGGTTCTCGCGGCCTCCATGATTATCCTGGCTGCCTTCTCGGCGTCCTCTATTGAGGGCACTACTATCTCTAGCTTGAGTTTCGGTAGGAGCTCGACCCTTATCCTGTGGCCGCGGTACTCGAGTTCTATGCCTCTCTGCTCTCCCCGGCCGCGGACCTCGTATACTGTTAGTGCCGTGTATCCTGCCTCCTCGAGGCTCCTCTTCACCTCCTCGAATTTCTCGGGCCTTATTATTGCCTCTATCTTTACGGGCTGCATGGCTATCACTCTCCGAAGGAGTATGCTTCTTCTCCGTGCTGTACTATGTCTAGGCCTAGGTACTCCTCGGTCTCTGTTACCCGTAGTCCTACCGTCTTGTCTACGAGTAGGCCTAGTAGGTAGGTTACTGTGAAGGCGTATGCCATTACTATCAGTGCGCCCAGTACCTGGGCTGCCAGCTGGGCCGGGTTGCCTTCGATGAGGCCTGCTACTCCCCCTATCGCCTTCTCCGCGAAGACGCCGGTTAGTATTGCTCCTAGGAGGCCGCCTACGCCGTGGACCGCCCAGGCGTCGAGGCTCTCGTCGAGGCCTACCCTCAGCCTATAGGATAGGGCGGCGTAGCATGCAGCCCCGGCTGCTGCGCCTATTATTATTGCTGCTAGTGGGCCCACGTAGCCTGCGGCCGGCGTTATTGCTACTAGTCCTGCGACCGCCCCGCTTGCTATGCCTAGGCTGCCCATCCTGCCGGTCTTGGCCCAGCTTAGGAGGCCCCATGAGAGCGCCCCGGCGCATGCCGCTATGTGTGTCACCATCAGCGCGTTGGCCGCGTTGGCGTTTGCTGCTAGTGCGCTTCCGGCGTTGAAGCCGAACCAGCCGAACCAGAGTATCGCGGCCCCTATGAGGGTTAGTGGTATGTTGTGTGGTGGGAACTCGTGTTCGCCGAAGCCGAGCCTCTTGCCTACGACTAGTGCCAGTGCTAGTGCTGAGAAGCCTGACGCTATGTGTACTACTGTGCCTCCGGCGAAGTCTACGGGGGTTGCGCCGGTCACCGTTTTTACGAAGGAGCCTAGCCAGCCGCCGCCCCAGACCCAGTGTGCTACTGGGTCGTAGACGAGGGTTGTCCATAGTACTGCTAGTAGCATGAATCCTCCTAGGCTGACTCGCTCGGCGAAGGCGCTGGTGAGTATTGCTAGTGTTATGCCCGCGAAGGCCATCTGGAACGCTGCGTAGAGTATGTGTGGTATCCCCGTGCCGGGTGCGGGTGAGCCGTCAACATTGTTTAGGAGGGCGTAGCGTAGGTCGCCGACGAAGCCCCCGAGGGTGTTTGGCGCGAAGGACAGGGTGTAGCCTATGATTATCCATTGTATGCTGACTATTGCTAGTGAGAGGAAGCAGAGGGCTATCGTGGCTACGACGTTCTTTCTCCTCACGAGGCCGCCGTAGAAAAACCCCAGGCCGAGCGTCATGAAGACTACCATGGCTGTTGAGGCTAGGAGCCACGCGGTCGCAGCCGCGTCTATGCCCACTGGAGGCCCACCTGGGCCCGGCTAGACAGCAGCCGTACACCTATAAAACAATTAGACAAGATGCATGGGACAGAAACGTACACGCCAAGAAAAACAATATGACAAAACACGGACACACAGCCCTAGAGAAGCCCCGAGGAGAGAGGCAAGCGTACAGCTACACTCCCGGAGAGAAGAAGCCCTGCCCGGCGCCGCCACGGGTACCGACACGTACAGGCGTACAGGTGTAGGGCGCTGCCGGCTAGACTCCGGGAAGGAGGGGAGGAGGGCTTGTGGATGTATGTGTTTTGAGAAAACCGTGGAACTTGAGGGTTAGCGGCGGTGCCTCCTCATGCGGGCTGCGAACTGGTACAGGGTGTATACTAGGAGTACTACTATTGCGGCTGCTGCGCCGTATGCTGCGGGGTCTGGTGTCTGGTGCTCCTTCACGAGCTTTAGTGGCTCGGCTAGGATTACTGAGACTAGTGGTGCTGTCGAGTTCGTCGTGTATACGTGTATTATTCCTCCCTCGACGTCGCCGTAGACTCCTGCGTAGGTCTTGTTGCTGTATAGCTGTATCCTCACGCCGACGAAGATCTTCGCCGGCACCACTGCGCCGTAGTACTTCTTCATGGCGTTGAAGTAGTCTAGCTGTGGCTGTAGGGTGACGTTGTCGCAGACTGCTACGGGGCCCCAGTGGGGCGCTATGCTTGCCCTGGAGGCCCCGCCTCCTATCACGCAGCCCCCTACTGCCCATAGGTGCACGTAGCCCGCCGGCATGAAGGTCGTCGGGTCTACGTGGAAGCTTGGGTCTATCACGTAGAGGACTACGTTTGCGCCCCATGGGCCGGTGTAGTTGCAGTGTACGACTATCTTCGCCTTCCCTAGGATTATCCTCCCGTCCGGCGTCAATATTTCTACCAGCTTGTCCGGGTAGTAGATGTCGGCGTACATCTTGACTACTTCGCCGTTGGGGAGCTTCTGGTAGACGGGGGTTGTCCTGGCGTGGTAGACCTTGACCGTTATCTCCTTGGCAACCGCCGTGCCTGCGAGTATTGCTGCGAGTACTAGTATGGCTGTGAGGAGTAGTGTCCTGGTCTTCATCACTTCTGCACCTGTGCATTAGCTATGTTTGATATGTACCTTATTACGTCATCTATTGCTATGAATGACTTGAACCATGTATTGTTGAATAGGTATACCTTCGCCAGGTACTGTGGCGAGTAGCCCGTGTAGTCCATCCACGACCTTATCGTCGTCGGTATCTCGGACGGGTTCTTGGCGACCGCGTAGTAGCCCATCGTCGGGTCTAGTATGTAGAGCTTCCCGTCCACGACCGCCATGGAGGCGCAGTGCGCCAGCTGCACGCTGCTTATGAGGCATATCGTGTACGCTGATGCAAGCTTCTGTAGGTATGCTATCAGCATGCTTGTGGCTAGTATTGCCTGGTCCTCGCAGTCGCCAGCCCTACGCTTCATCGTCTCGGCCGCCGACTGCACGTACTCCCTGCGTAGCGTGAAGTCGAGCTTTATCGGTAGGAGCGTGCCGGTTATGTTGACGTATTCTATCGTTACGTCTGGGAAGTCACTGTCGGGTACGTCGTAGATGTTCTTCGTTATCCATTCATAGATCTTCTTTATGTCCTGGCTCGTGTACTGGGGGTGCTTGGGGTCGTAGAGGCGGCCGACGATCTTCTCCGCTACAATTGGCATCACGTAGTCTGGGTCTATGAGGTAGCGGCTCTGGGGGCCTAGGTGGCTGTGGAGCTGTATTAGCTGGACGAACTTTGCGAGTGACTGGTTTAGCTCGCTGTATGCCTTGAAGAGCATGCTGACGGTTGCCTCCTCGAGCGTGGTGTTGAGTGGTGCCCCTGCCGTCGCGTTCGTGCCCTTGCCGTGCTTGAATACTATGCCTAGGAGGAGTGTGCCCTTCTTGAGTATCGAGTATAGCCTATCGTATGCCGCCTTGAGCCTGCCGTAGCTGACCTGTAGGGCTGTGTAGTTGTCGTACATGTTCTTGAACTTCTGCGCCAGCTGTCCGGACAGCTGGACGTAGTAGGTCAGGTTGGCCTTCAAGGCCTTGATCTCCATGTTCTTCGCCTGGTATAGTGCTAGCCAGGCGGCGTTGCTGACGGCGAGGGCGAGGAGGAGTATTAGGATTATCGTGCTGCGCTTCATGGTTCCCCGTCCTCTCTGCCCCTCAATTGCTTCCCGGCATTGTTTCGGGTGTTAATTAGCTGTGCGTGCAGCGTTTTTCTCAAGTAGCATTTCAAGGTATGACTTCGTGGTGCGGGGCCTGCCGCTTAGGCCTAGCTTCTCGGCTGCCTCCTCTATGGCCTTGACCGGGTCTCGGCCGGGCGGCCCACTGTACTCTATCTCCACGAAGCAGCCCAGCCCCTCCACCTCGTCGAGGGTGACCGACACGTCTCCGAGCCTATAGTACCTCCTCCTCTTCCTCACGACCGCTACTGGGTGGAAGCCCAGGAGCCTTAGGAGCTCGTCCACGGTGTCGGCGGAGCCTGGTGGGAGGGGTATGTTTATCTCGAGCCTGGCCTTGACCCCCTGGCCTGCATGCTTCTTGGGCCCCTTGTAGGTTAGCTCGGTGGCGCGGCTCCTCCTCAGCCTGAGTGCTTCATCTGTCTCTGCGAAGTCCCTGCATGGGTGCTGGTAGTAGGTGTCTTCCTCGACTACCTCCTCCTGGGGCTCGGCGCCTAGCCTCTCTAGCCTCTCCTCGACTGGGCCTAGCTCGTGGCAGTCGTTGAGTATTATTTTTGCCTCGTATTCCCTCTGCTGGTTGTTCAATGCCCGGCCTCCAGCTTCTTCTTTACCTCCTCCGCGTACTGCTCCGGTGTTAGTAGCTGCTCTAGCTCTGAGGGGTCTGAGATCTCTATCCTGGCTATCCAGCCCTCGCCGTAGGGATCCTTGTTTATCAGTTCTGGCTCGTCTAGTAGGCGCTCGTTGACCTCCACTATCCTGCCGGATACGGGGGCGTAGACGTCTGCCGCTGCTTTCACCGACTCTATGCTGGCTATCGGCTCCCCCCTCCTAACCTCCTGGCCCTCCTCGGGCAGGTCTACTCCGACTATGTCGCGTAGCTTCTTCTGCGCGTAGTCCGTTACGCCTACTATGACTGTGTTGGCCTCCCTCTTGGCCCACTCGTCGGTCTTCGTGTACAGCCTATCCCTGGGTATCCGGTACCCCTCTACAACTATCTCCTCCATGGCTCCCAGGGTCCCCGTGCATCCAGGAGCAGGGGCTCCGGGGAAATAATTGCAGTAGCCCTCCCCGCCGCACACCTGGTGGAGGGGATTGGGGTCTAGCGGTGTGAGGGTCTACCCTAACTCGTGCGTAGAGAGGGTTGTCGCGTTCATCCCGCCGGGGCATAGGCATGTGAGGTTCCTGGTGGAGTTCTGTGACGGGCTGAGGCTGCTGCTCCAGGAGGCTACGGTTGCGGGGATTGTGAGGGCGTATGCTGCTACAGCTATTCACCCCACGAGGAGGTGCATTGAGCTTGTCGGGAGGGATGTCGGCGGGGAGGCTAAGCCCGGCTTCGCCAGGCACCAGCTGCTCGAGTCTGGGAGGGAGTGCGGGGAGGTTCTGGAGGAGGTGGGGAGGCTTCTCGGTGAAGGGGGCTCCAGCGTATAGGGGGCTCCCCGCCTCTCCACGGGTTATAGTGGGGCGCGTGTCCCTTGTCGGGGTATCTGCGTAGGCCTCCGCGCATCAAGGTGCTTGAGGCTGCCGGCGCTATAGCTGATGGCAGGGTCGTGTTCACTGGTGATGGGTGTGCGAGGGTTACGAGTAGTATGGGTGACCGTGTCTACACTGTCTGCGTTGATGTTGAGAGGGGGCTGGCGTATAGTGATGATAATGGAACCGTCTACCGCGGCTACGTGGGGTACCCTATTATTGCTGTGTTGATGCTCAAGGGGGTTCTCCCCTTCGATAAGAGGATTGCGGAGGCGTTGAAGGGGATTGAGTGGAAGAGGCTTAATGAGAGGTATAAGAGGTACGCGGTGGTCGAGAGGATCGTTAAGGGGATTGCTGAGAAGAGGGGTGTGGGGAGGGAGGAGATAGACGAGTTCGTTGAGAGGGTTATGGCTGCCTTGTCAAGGCTTAGGCTTAGGAAGGCCCCGGGGCCCTTCAAACCCTGAAGACTGGTATCTCTAGCGTCTTGGCGTATGTCTCGGCGTCCTCGTCGACCTCCTCAGCTACTATTACCGGTACTATCTCGGTGTCCCATCTCCCGGTGCGGTCGTAGGCCTCTGAGAGCTGCTCTGCGTATTTTATGCAGTAGTCTACGTCGTCCACGCCTGCGTGTATGACGCTGTAGATTGAGAAGGAGACCTCCTCGTAGTCCATTATGAGCCAGACGTGGTCTGTGCGTGGCGCGAGGTGTACACCCTTAAGCGTGTAGCCCTCCATCCTCGCCGAGATGTTGAGGGCCTTGGCCACCTTCATCGCGTTGAAGAGGGCCTCGACGGCCTCACCGGGGCTAGGGGGGTAGATGAGTGGCTCGGGCGTGGCCCCGGGGAGTGTGGCCGGGGTTGGTGGTAGGAGGGGGATTTGTTCCTGGTACACGGCGTGCCCCATCTATAATGCTTTGTCGTGGCTGGTGCTTAACCGGGCCGGCGACGTATAGAGCCGGGTATTAGCGTGTTATTTGTTCTCCTTGCCGGGGGCTAGGTGCTGCAGGCTGGTCTGCCTAGGCTGCTCCTCGGCTGTATGAAGGGAGGCTCAGCTATCTTCGCCCTGTACCTCTTGCCGCGGTGGAGTATCTCCACCTCCATTCCCAGGAGTGCGTGGCTGGGCTTCACGTATCCCTGGCCGAGGCTCCTCTTTAGGAGTGGGCTGTAGGCGCCGCTCGTCACGTAGCCTACCTCCACCCCCTCGACCAGTATCTTGTCCCCCTGCCTCGGGACTATCCTGGCCTTCTTGCTCATCTTGAGCCCGACCCTTATCCTGGATGCACCCCTCCTCAGGGCCTCCCTTAGGGCCCTGCACCCTATGCAGTCCTCCTTGGGGCCTGGCCTGAAGACCCACCAGTACCTTGCCTCGACGGGTGTTGTGTCCTCGTCTATCTCGTGGCCGTAGAGGAGGAATCCTATCTCCATCCGGAGGGAGTCCCTGGCCCCTAGGCCGCAGAGCTGGTAGCCCTTGTCGTGGAGGTAGCGGATTATCTTCTCGCCGTCCCCGGGCCATGTTATTATCTCGAAGCCGTCCTCGCCCGTCCAGCCGCTCCTCGAGAGTATCATTGCCCTGGCCCCGGCTGCCTCTAGGCGTGTGTCCTCGAGGAAGCGTAGGGGTGGTAGGTCGAGCGCCTCCCTGGGGGCTCCAAGGTCCTTCACTGCCTTGACCGCGCACGGCCCCTGTATAGCTATGAGTACGAGGTTCATTGTCTCGTCGCTTATACTAGCGCCTGCCCCGAGCTCGTCGTTCCACTTGGCTAGCCACTCGTATATCTTTACGCGGTTGACTGCGTTGGGGACTACTAGCCAGTAGCCGCTCCCATGGTACAGCATGACGTCGTCCTTGAAGCCGGCGTGCTCGTTTAGGAAGGCTGTGGGGCCAACCATGCTGCGGGGCTCTGAGTCTATGATTCTCGGGACTAGGCGGTCTAGGAGCCGGTATGCCTCCTCCTCTCCGCGGAGGAGTATACGGCCCATGTGGCTTAGGTCGAAGACCCCGACGCTCCTACGCACCGCCATGTGCTCCTCGAGGACGCTCCCATAGTTTATCGGGGCCTCCCAGCCTGCGAACTCGCCGAAGGAGGCCCCGAGCTCGCGGTGGAGGTCATGGAGGGGGAGTCGTAGCATGCCTTGTCTCCAGACCCGGGGCTGTGATTATGCTAGTATATTTCTGCCACTGGGAGCGTAGGGTGGATGGCTGAAAGGGAGGGTCTGCATGGCTGCGGGGAGGGTGCTCCTGGCGACCGGCGTTACTGGGTCGGAGCTCGGGGTGCTCGTCGACCACCTCTCCCGGGGCCTCGGGGTTGAGGCCTATAAGTTCGAGCAGCTCGTCGAGGAGGAGTTCAAGGCACCCATCTTCTACGCCATAGAGCTCTTGATGGTTGATAGGAGGAGGGTGCTGGACAAGTTCCGCAGGGTGTTCGAGTACCTGGCGGGCGAGGTGTCGAGGACCGACGCCGCCATAATAGCGCTACACCTTACCTACCACCGCCGGCGCCACATAGTCCCGAACCCGGTGCTTGCATGGCTCCGCGAGCTGGGGGCGAGGCTGAGCGTCGTCTACTACGTGGAGGACTACTACCACGCGCTCGTCAGGGTTGCTGAGAGGGTTGCGCGGGGGGCTACGCCGAGCGTCGCGGGGGGCCAGATGCTGGATCCGCTGGGGCTGCTGTACTGGAGGGCTGCCGACCAGAGCATACTCTCCCTGCTGGAGGCCCGCGGCGTGGAGACCTATGTCATGGGCAACAAGCACCCCGGCGAGACGCACCTTAGGCTCGCCGCCCACCTGCTGGGGAGGGAGTATGGGGGTGTTGAGAGGTTTAGGACTGCCTACGTCTCCCACCCGATAACACTTGTTAAGAAGAGGGCCGCGTCGGAGGGAGCCCCTATAAACACGTACCCGGACGCCCTAGAGATAGAGGGGTTCAAGGAGAGGCTTACGAGGAGCTGCAGGGATCTAATAGTGTTCAGCCCGACGTCGATAGACGAGCTGATACTCGACGGGAAGGGGGAGCTGAAGAGGATTATAAGGGCTGAGGACCGGTGGCCCTACCCACGCACAGTCGTGCACAAGGACTACCGGTTCCCCGTGAACCTGGAGGACGAGGTGTTTGACAGGTTCCTATACCCGGTGAGGGAGACTGTGAGGAGCAGGGGGTATATGAGGGTCGTTAAGGGGCTTATCGAGGCGCAGATAGAGAGCAGGGACTTGTCATACGTGACGCAGTCAGACATGGTGATAGCCTATAGGCCAACGATGTACAAGACCCTCCACCAGGGCGTTGAAACAGAGATTAGGACTGCGACGGCGCAGGCGAAGCCCGTCTACGCCGTCATACCAGCCGAGGAGGCAGAGCTGGACTACAAGCTGTTCAGGTTCTGGTACCAGCTGGGTGGTGTTGACGAGCTGCTGCACGCGCTTCACTGCTAGCGAGGAACTGGTTCACCACTATCCTGGCCTCCTCAAACCCCCTCGCGACGCCGAAGGGGCCGACGACCACCACCTCGTCGACGTCGCCGGCCCTCCTTACAAGCACCTTGAAGCCCGCCGCGTAGAGCCTTGACGCTATCTCCCTAACCCTTTCATCGACCCTGCTGGCGTAGACTATGACTGGGGGCACTCCGGGGCACCCTTTGGTAGGTGTGTGGCGTAACACCAGCTAAGCCTGAGGCCGCGTGGGCGCCCCGGGATGCTTCTTCGTGCTGGTATCACTGCCTCCTCCTCGTCTTCTCCTCCCTTATCTTCTTGACCTCCCTCGCTATCATCTTGAGTGTCTCGAGCTTGGAGCCCTTCTTGTCCACGATTATCCTCTGCCTCTGCTCCCACCACCTCCTAGGGTACCTCGCGTCCTCGACTACCGGGTTTAGGCCGAGCCTCTCCGCGGCCTCAACTATCTCCTCGACCCTCGGCCTCCTCACCGCCTCCCTCGCTGGTATCTTCCTGCCCTCCCCCCGGCTGGCTGCAGCATCTATGTTAACCGGCCAGAGCACGACGCGCCTCCCTGCAAGCTTCCTGCTCACCGTGCACCCTCCTCCTCGTGGTGGAGGGGTTGTAGGGGGCGAGGGTTTAATGGTGGTTGGCTTCGCGTCCTCCAAGCGGGTGTGTCTGTATGCTTGTTGGGGCTGAGCTTGTTGGCGGGTTTCCTAGGAGTGAGAGGTTGAGGAAGGCTTTGAGGAGGCTTGAGGAGAAGGGTAGCGTTGGCGTTGTCGAGACGCTGAGGGTCTTGTGGGAGGAGGAGCTGGTGCTTGTAGGCGTCCAGCTCGGCGCGGGGCTGCGCTGCGTCGTGGACCCGATGCTGGACTGGCACGACCTCCTGAGGCCGTTCGTTGAGGCTTGGAGGGGTGTTTATGCTGACGGCCTGCTGCGCTGGTTCGACAACAACTTCTTCTACAGGGTTCCGGTGTTTGTGGAGGAGCCTAGTCCTCAGAGGTTTGTATTGGCGCCTAGGGTTAGGAGCCTACGGGAGAGGCTCCCCTCCTGGGTGGGCTTGAAGGTGGTCGTCCCAGGCCCCTACACGTTCGCTAAGCTCTCGAGGAGGCTTGGAGGGATAGGCTTCTGGGATCTCGTCGGCTACCTCGCAGACCTCTTGGCGGTCGAGGTCAGGAAGGCCGTGGAGGCCGGTGCCTCGGTGGTGCAGGTTAACGAGCCCATCCTCGGCGACGTGGCGGTCGACGCTGAGGAGGCTGGGAGGGCTGTTGAGTACATCAACCGTGTCCTGGGGGCTGCCGCGGGGGCGGAGACGATCCTGGCGGTCGAGTATAATGTTCCTTCCCCCGACGTGTACGAGAAGGCCGTGCTTGAGGCTAGGGCGGACTACCTCCTCATCGATATAGCCGACTACCCAGACCGCGCGTTTAAGCTACTCTCCTCCAAGGGGCTAGGGGGCCATGGGCTTGCAGCCGGCGTGCTGGATGCGCGGAGCATCTACCTGGAGCCGTATAGTAGGTTTGAGGAGCTCGTGTCGAGGGCTGTGTCGGCGGCTAGGCCGGAGAAACTACTCGTCACGCCGAACACCGGCTTCGAGCTGATACCATACCGGTACGGCGTCGCTAAGGCCAGGCTGCTCGGGCAGCACTACGCCAGGCTGGTGGAGAGGATGGGCTAGACCTCTTCTATCTCCTCCCCCTCGGCCTCCCCCGAGTCCTCCGAGTGGAACTCGTCGAGAAGCCTTGAGAGCATCTCGCCGAGCCTCCTACCCTTCTCTGTTAAGTCGACGCAGGTGCTGGCGCCGCAGGTGTAGAGGCGTACGAGGCCGAGGAGGGCTGCCTCGCGGGCTGAGCGGTAGGCTGTGCCGACGCCGACGCCGAAGCGTGGTATGCGGTGCACTGGCATCGAGCCGTGCTCGTAGAGTATCGCGAGTATCCTTAGGACGCCCGTCTTCGTCAATAATCTATAACGCTCATCTATCTCCCTCTCGAAGGGCATATAGTTTCGCCCCCTCTAACCTCGCGGCGAGGAATAGTATATAGATTCCGTGAGGGATACGGTGGACGAGTGAGCGGGGCCCTTATGATGCCTACCGGTTACTGGGGCAGGGTCGCCCTAGTCGACCTCTCGAGGGGCAGGGTCGAGGTCCTCGGGCTCGAGGAGGATGCAGCCAAGCTCTTCATCGGGGGTAAGGGCCTCCTATACTACTATGGTTTTAAGCTCATCCCGCCCAGCTGCAACCCCCTAGACCCCGGCTGCAACAAGCTCATAGTGGCGCCCGGGCTCCTAGCCGGCCTAGCCCCCTCCTCGTCGAAGATAGGCTTCCTGGCGAAGAGCCCGCTGACGGGGATCCTCTGCGACACCTATGCGGGCCAGGTGTTCGCGGCCAAGCTGAAGAAGGCGGGGTTCGACGCGGTCATAGTGCATGGCAGGTGTAGGAGGCCGTGCTACCTATACATAGAGGATGGAAGGGTCGAGGTGAGGGACGCCGCCCACCTATGGGGGGCGCTCGTAGGCGACGTCGTTGAGGCGGTTAGGAGGGAGACTAGGAGGGGTGCCTCGGTAGCCGCTATAGGGCCTGCTGGGGAGAGGCTTGTCCGCTACGCATGCATAATCGTCGACGGGTTCAGGGCTGCGGGGAGGTGCGGCCTCGGGGCGGTCATGGGGTCCATGGGGCTTAAGGCGATAGCCGTCTGGGGGTCTATGAGGCCGCCGGTGCATGACTGGGAGAGGCTTAGGGAGCTCTACCTCCGGGCCTACCGGGAGGTCGGGGAGAACCCTGCCGCGCAGTATAACTCGCGCCGGGGAACCCTCGACGGTGTTAGGGCGTGTTCCCGTAAATCTATGTGTCCGGGCTGGCACTGGACAAGGCCCTGGCTTCCATGGGAGGGTGTCGCCGAGAGGCTCTCCGGCGACGAGGTGTTGTCCAGGGAGGATAGGGGGGCGTACCGGGGGCTTGCTGGCTTCATCTGGGGCTGGGGCTGCCCGGTGAAGTGTAGTAAGCTTGTTAGGCCGCGTAGGAGGGGCTTCGAGCACATCCTCGTCAAGCCGGAGTACGAGCACCTCGCGATGCTGGGGCTTAACCTCGGCGTGCTGGATGTCGATGACGTGCTGCTGCTCGCCTGGAGGAGTAACCAGCTCGGACTGGACGCTATCAGCGTCGGGGAGGTGATCGCCTGGTTCATGGAGATGTGCTCCAGGGGGCTCATAGACCGCGACGAGTACGGGTTCACTATCTCCTTCGGCGACGCCGAGGCCGCAATGAAGCTCATGGATATGATTGCTGCGAGGAGGGGTGTAGGTGCCGTACTCGCGGAGGGGGTTGAGAGAGCCTCAGAGATACTGGGCCGTGGACGCGAGGCAGCAGTCCACGTCAAGGGCCTGGAGTCCGCCGGCTGGGACCCGAGGGGGAGGAGGGGGATGGCGCTGAGCTATGCGACGGCGGATGTGGGTGCGAGCCATCTCCGCGGCTGGCCGGGCGTCGCGGGGCCGCCCTCCTCGGGGCCTGCGAGGGAGGCTGTGGAGTCTCTGGTGAGGGATAGGGACTGGAAGGCCCTGATGGACTCGCTCGGGCTCTGCGTCTTCGCGCCGTATCCACGTGGACTCGTGGAAGAGATGTATGCCGCCGTGACAGGCGAGGAGAGGAGCGCTGATGAGCTGATGCTGGTCGGGTGGAGGTGTGAGGCGCTTGCAAGGATACACGCAGCCCTCTCCGGCAGGGTCCCGGAGGGCGACACGATCCCGGCGAGGTGGATGGAGCCCGTCCCGGAGGGGCCTTTGAAGGGGGAGAGGGCTTTCAGGGACTGGGAGGACTTCGGGGAGGCTTTGAGGGAGTATTACCGGGTGAGGGGCTACGACGCGGTGCTCGGCGTGCCGACGCCGGAGACGCTGCGGCGGCTCGGGCTGGACTGGTGCATCCCCTGGGCCGAGGAGGCGTTGAGGGAGGCGGGGAGGAGGCGTGAATGCATGTACAGGGTGTAGCCGCCGGCCAGCTCCCAGTAGGCCTGGAGGGGCAGGTTTGGCGCGGGGTAGTCTAGTGAGAGGAGCACCGCGTCGCAGGGGACGAGCTCCCCGAGCCTCTCCATGGGCTCCGGCATCAGGTACGCGTATACTGCGGTCACGCACCTCGGCTTGAAGCTGAGCACGTCACCCTCAACTATGTCTACCAGGTGGCCCACCCCGCTCTCCTCGACGAGCACACGCGCCTGCCCGACAAGGCCCTCGTCAAGCTCGACGCACACCGAGTAGTAGCCATGCCTCCTCGCGGCGAGCCGGGAGGCGAGGGCGAGGCCACAGCCAGCCTCATACAGCACCGGCTGGCGGTGCATGCCGCCAGCTATACCGCTGAGTATCCTCGAGAGCAGGCGTAGTACGCGGGGCGGCGTCGGCTTGTAGGGGGCTACGAGGCCCCCATGCCTCCTCAAGACCCACCTCCCTTGCCCAGGAGGAGGCGGAAGCCTAGGCCTGCGAGCACGCGGGCCGCGTCACCATCCTCAACCGGTATGCGGGGCTCAAACCTATGGAAGACCGGCGCCCCATCCCCCCTCCTCCGCGACACCGCGTAGAACGCCGCGTGCTCCTCGCCGAGCTTCTCAAGACAGTACTTGATCAAGCTGTATACGGCGTCCTCCCTCGACGTCGACACCACGACCTGCACGCCGCTCTTCACCGCGTCGACGAGCGCCGAGGCGAGGCGGTCGACCGTGCCTGGGTCGAGGCAGCGGCCGAGGTTGTCGGCTAGTATCATCACCCCGGGTTTAGCCGATGCGAGTGACACGAGGAGGGGGAGGAGTATCTTCATTGCTCCGCCAGCTGCGTCTAGGAGCCTCCACTCCCCGAGGAGGGGGTCTAGGAGCTCGACGCCCAGCTTGAGCCTACCCTCCTCCTCGCCGACTGCGAGCCTTATCGACTGGTAGGGGGTTACCCTGGACACGTAGTGGAGGAGGCTCTTCCTGAACCACTCCTCGCTGGGGTAGGCTGAGAGTAGGAGCCAGTAGTAGGTGGCCGCGGGGTTTAGGGGATCCGCCCTCGGCACCCCGCGGAACTCCTCTGGGAGGCTGAGGAGGGCGACCGGCTTATAGTCTATCATTGATGCTAGGAGCTTGAACACGTTGACGAGCTGCCTGCTGAGGTTTAGGGCTTCGGGCGCCCTCTCCGACACTATCCTCCTCAGAACCCCGCGGGCCCTTATGCCGAACTTGTATGGGTCTATGAAGGCTATGAGCTCGTAGTCCTCCTCCCTTGGCTCGAAGAGTATTGTGGGTGCGAAGTACTGCTTCGCCCTGACCTCCCTCAACTGCTGCATTATTGTCACAGCCTGCGTCGCCGGGTATAGCCTGGTCAGCTCATCCATGCTGAAGATCTTTGATATAACCTCCTCGGGGAGACGGTAGACTATCAGAGGGGGTATCGGCCTGCCGCGGTTGCTGTCCCTCTCGGGCAGGAAGCCTATGGGCCTGCCGGCCATGACGGTCTCCGCGAAGAGCTTCAACGCGTTTATGACTAGCGACTTGCCTGCATCCATCCCGCCGACGAAGACTGTGAGGGGGCGGAGCCTCACCTCTATCAGCTCCTCGTGCGGCACGCTACGGTAGCCGGAGACGCTGACCGCCTCGATGAGCGTTGTCGGCGGCACGCAGCATACACCCCTCCTCGTAGTATGCTTGCTGGGCGTTCTGCCTACTGGGTGCTGGCCCCTACCTATCCCGGTAATCGGCTCAAGCTACTTAAATCCTATAAGTTTAGGGTATATGGCCCCGGGATGGGGCGTGGCTGGCTCCGAGCTCTTCGCCACCCTGCTCCTCATGCTGATGGGCATGATAGTCGTCGTGGCATTGATGGCTAGTGTGCTAGGCCCCTCGAATATAATGACGTACTACATGTTTATGGCTGCCGGGGCGGTATATGTGCTCCTCGTACTGCTCACCTACATGCTATGGTATAGGAGCGCCGCGGGCTAGCCGAGGAGTATCAGCCTAGAGACTATGCGCTCATACTCGGACCTATCCCCGAGGGACATGACGGCCGCCGCGCCGACGACCTTCCCCCCGGAGCGGGTGACGAGCCTGCATAGGGCTGCGAGGAGTGAGGGGTTCTCGAAGAACACGTCAACTATCAATACGTTGTCGTCCCTCCTTATCACGTTCTTAGGTATGTAGAGCGTCTTCCTATCCAGGGGCGTGAAGAGCACCGCCTCGGTTAGACAGTCCCTGAGCGAGGTGCATGGCTCGAGCGCGGCTATCACCATCTCCGCCCCAAGCTCGTGGGCCGCCAGGCTTGCAGCGCTCAGTGCGAGGCCCTCCCTCGCGAGCACCTTGTCTACCCTTACGCCGCGCAGCTCTATCCTGGTCTTGAGGACTAGGAGTTCGAGGAGGAGTAGGTCGCTTGCAAGCATATACTTGTTGAGCACCCTCGCGGGGGGTATGAGGTCGTCAACCATGCCGCCGAGGTACCTTATTATCGCCTCGGCCTGCTCGAGGCTGGGCACAGACTGGCCTTTAACGTAGCGGCAGAGCATGCTCGACGGTATCCCGGTGACCTGGGAGAGGCGCCGGTACGAGTACTTGGCCTTGAGTCTCCTGAGCAGCTCGACTGCGAGAAGCCGTCGACGCAGCTCATCATACCTAGACACGGGTAGCGGCCCCCTCCCGGTGTAAGGGTTACCTGCCCTTACACGGAGGGCTAGGGCTTTTAATCAATGGCCTCTCCGTCTAGCATGGTGGTCGCCATCAGGGAGGGGAGGGGCCTACTGCTGGTCGTCACTGCTGTCGTTGCAGTGCTTCTCGCCGCCGGCTCGATGTATATGGGTGAGGCGCTCTACGCTGGCTTCGTGACGAACACCTCCTCGCTCAATATAAGCGTGACAACCGTGCCCCCGGGGAGCCTTGTCGCGGTGAGGGTCTGCGGCAACCCCTTGTCGAAGTACACGGTTGTGCTGAGGGCGGCCTCGACGAACACGACCGTGACTACCGGGCGTATACCGCCGGGATGCGTTGTCGTGCCTATACGTGCCCCTAGTGAGCCCGGCCTATACCTCGTCTACATAGTCAGCGAGGGTGAGGAGGCTGTTGTGGGTATTAGCGTCACCCCGGTGACCACCCCCACCGTTACCGTGACTGTTACCAGGAACGTGACGAGGACGGTTACGATGACGCTGACTCAGAACTTCACCACGACGAAGACGGTCACCAAGACCACTACAACGACTGTTACAACCACTGCTACGAAGAGCTACCTGCTGCCCTACACGCTTAGGGTGACTAGCCTCAAGCCGACCGCCGTAACCCTATCGGCCGCCGTCACCAGTATAACCACGGTCTACATCCCGACACCCGTCAAGGTCACGATAGTGCGTACGACAACCCCTCCGCCGACCCCATGCGCCGCGACGGTGACTAAGACCGTCATGGTTGAGACCGCGTACACCAAGGCTAAGACGCTCACTGTCGTGAAGACGCTAGTAACGACGGTGCCCCTAACAAAGGTGTTGACAAGAACCGTTACACTCGTCCCACTCACCTCGACCGTGCTGGGCGGGCTCGCAGGCCTGCTCGCCGGAGTCCTACTAACACTCCTGCTTGCCGGTAGGCGTAGGGCGTGAGGCAAATATGCTGGCGAACCTCAACCACTGCACAGGGAGGGGCAAGACCCCATTGAATCCGTCCCCGTGAGGATGGGATTCATGGCCGAGCAGCCTGGTGGTGAGGCGAGGGAGGAGAAGCCCAAGAAGATAGACGTGCGGGCCGCACTCTCACTGATACCGCCCGCCACACGCGGCACCGGGAAGCGTAGGAGTGAGAGGAGGATAAGGCTGAGGTTCCGCGACGAGCTGAAGAAGGGCATAGTGAAGCTCAACCCGGCCCTGGCGAGCGAGATAGGCGTGAAGGAGGGCGACGCTGTGGAGGTCGTCGTCGCGCATAGGAGGAGGTTCAGGTACACAGTTGTGCTGGACACAGCAGTACCCCCGAACGAGGCGTGGGTCAACGGGGAGGGCATGGACGAGTACGGGATAGCCGACAACAGTATAGCCACTATAAGGCGCGCCCTCAGCGCCGCCTAGGCCAGCCCCACGGATCTCCTCCTCGACTCTCTGGCCGTCGCCTCTCCTCGGGGGTGTTGTTTCGGCCTTGGTGTCGGGTGTGAGCTTCTACAGGGAGCTTGAAGACCTCTCACACGAGCATATGAGGGTTATAAAGAGGCTTGACAAGTACGTGGAGGCGTTGGAGTCTGCGCCGGTTGAGGATGAGGGGCTGCAGGTCAAGGTGTTGACGTGTCTTAGGAGGCTTAGGGCTATAAGGTCTAAGCTCCTGGGCATGATAGGTGAGGGTGTATCAATGGATGATGCCAGCAGGGAGGTCAGGGAGGGTATAAGCATACTATCCGAGTACATGGTTCTCGGAGGCCTATACCTTGAACGCGACCTGCTGGAGAGGATCAGGGAGTTGAAGGGGAGGTTCACCATACTCGCCGGCTCTGCCGGCGATATTGAGAGGGATCTCAGGGAACTTGATAGATTATCCGAGCTGCTTGAAGGCTTCGTGGATGAGCAAGAGGCTTGATCCTCCTTGCCAGCCTCGCCTCCATCATCCTTTCGCCGTGAAGCCCGGTTATCCATGCCTCGATGAGCCAGCCTAGGTCGCTGGCCTCCGCATCCCTCACGAGTAGTACTGGGCCGTGGGGGAGCGTGTATGCTATCATGCTCTGCTCCGCCCTGTGGTAGCCTGCTACTATTGCCTCGACTATCCTTCCTATGAGCCTCTTCTTTGCCTCCTTGTTTATCTCCTCGGCTGCATGCTTTATCATCCTACTGTATCTTGTTAGGCGTGGCCGTGCCTTCTCGAAGGCCGAGCCGGGTAGTGGGCGGAACCTGTATGCAGTCACCTTCTCCGCTCCTTGCCGGTAGAGCTTCTTCATAAGCTTCACTGTCCTCCTGGCTGTGCGTGGCGTCTCGCCTGGGAGTCCATAGATGAAGTAGAGGTATGGTTTCAGCCCGTGCCTCTTTAGGAGCTCGACTGCCTTCACGGCGTCCTCTGGGGTGCCGGGGCGGCCGAGCATCATGTAGTGATCCGGGTCCCCCGTCTCGACTCCTATGTGTACGGGTGTTCCCGGCATGTACTCGCCCAGTATCCTTGCAACCTCCTCGTCGACTAGGCATGCCTTCACGTTCTCTATGAGGAGGTATGGTGGCCCCTTCTCAGCAAACTCGGGTACTGCATCATATATGCCTGCTAGGAGCTTCTCGAGAGCCTCCGTGTTCGCCGGCGGAGTGCATGGCGTTGTTAGGGGGTCTGGGGCTACGAGGTCTTCGCGGTAGTAGTCTAGTAGGTCTGGCGCGCTTAGGACTATGCGTGTCGCCCCCATGTCTATGAGCCTCTTAACCTCCTCCGCGATTACGTCGGGGGGTCTGCTCCTGGGTGGGCCGTAGAGTGCTGGGACGCTGCAGTAGCCGCAGCCCGGCGGTATCCCTGCGGGGCAGCGTAGCCTAGCCTTCCTCGGCGTCGATGGGTCGAAGCATATGGGGCAGTGGATGCACTGCCTGCCATCCGGCAGCTTCATGTGTGGGCGGTTGTAGTTGCTGCAGCCCCTCACGGCCTCCACATAGACCCTGCTGGCCCAGTATAGTGGGTAGCCCGTTATGCTCGCCGTGTATGGTCTTGATAGGTGCATCCTAGTCGTGTAGCCCGGGTGGCCCGTGTCTATGAGGCATCCGTCTCCCCCGCGGTAGACTATGCCGGGTATGTCGGCCGGCTCTACTCCCCTCCGGAGGGCCTCGACTAGTCTTGGGAGGACTAGCTCAGCCTCGCCATAGACCGCGTAGTCGTAGCCTCTGGGCAGCTTCCTAGAGGCCGTTATAGGCCCCCCTATGACTGCGGGGCCCCCGCTCCTCCGCCTCCACTCAGCAGCCAGCCTCACTGCCGCCTCCTCGTCGCAGCTCATAGCGCTCGCAAAGAGGTAGTCGTAGTCGGAGAGGTCTACAAGGCCGGCCTCCACAGCCTCGTAGGGGTATACGTCGGCCCTCACCCCAGACCACTCCAGCACCGAGGCGACCGTACGGGGCCCGGCGCCGATCACGTCTATGGTCGCCGGCCTCCTCCCACTAAGCCTCGCCAGTACGTCAACCACAACAGCCCTTACCATGGCTTCCTCGGCCCCGCACCCCTCCTGGCTCTTCCTTTAAAACCGGGTGGCTTGGCCCCCCTATTACCTGGCCTGGGAGTGATGACGAGCGACTACATAGACTACTCTTCCGAGGAGCGTGTCAAGGCCAGCCTCGCGGAGATGAGTCTCTCCGAGCAGCTGCTCGGGCTGGCGAGGATAGTTGAGGATATACTGAGGGAGGCTAACGGGATCATGAGGGATCTTGTGGAGGGCAGGATAGAGGATATAAGGTCAAGGTATGACAGGGTGAACGGCCTCAAGAACAGGGCTGAGGAGATGAAGGACTCAACCCTCGCATACATGGCTAGGCTAGGCATAGCCCTCTCAACGGCCGGCTACTACAAGGATGTATGCCTCTTCCTCTCCCGCATAGCCCAGCTCCTCGACGGCGCAGCCTACCGGGCCAAGGTCTACCTCGAGGCGGGGTGTAGCAGGCTTCCACGCCTAATCTCCTCGGAGCTCCTCGAGTTCATGGAGAACCTCACCAAGCAGTACACAAGCCTGGTTGAAGCCGTCCGCCTACTCCTAGACAACCCGAGGAAGAGCTACGACATGGCGACAAACGTCATCATAGCGGAGGACCGGCTAGACCAGCTCTACCGGCAGCTCGTACTCAACATGTACCAGCACCTACGCGACCACGTGCCAAGCCTGCTGCTTGTCAGGGACCTCATAGACTACCTTGAGGACTCGGCTGACACCGCGAGGGAGGCTGCCGAGAATATAAGGTTCCTAGCCCTCTACAGGTCGTCGGTGCCATGAAGAGGTTCCACGGCCTCCTTGTAGGGCTTAGGGTCGTCATCCTCAACCCGAGGGAGGCCTACGAGCTGTACAACTCCGGTTTCTACGGCAAGCCCCTGGGGATCCCGAAGCCCAAGCCTGGTGAGCGGTTCGAAGCACCCCTGGAGCTCGACCTTGTCGAGGCATGCTACCTGGCTGAGAAGGGGCTCTTGGAGGTCGAGGATCCCGAGGGCAGGCTCATCTCGGCCGAGGAGCTTGCCAGGAGGGCTGAGGAGGCGATGCCTAGGTTTAGGATGCTCTACCCCGTCTACCGCGACCTTAGGGAGGCTGGGCTCGTTGTGCGCTCGGGGATGAAGTTTGGCTCTGACTTCTCCGTCTACACTAAGGGGCCTGGCCTGGAGCATGCACCATACCTCGTCCAGGTGATAGGGTACCGGGAGGAGATCAACCCGCTAGACCTGGTTAGGGCTGGGAGGCTGAGCCATAGCGTTAGGAAGAGGCTACTGATAGCAGCGATTGATGAGGAGACAAACCGTATAACGTACATAATGCTTAAATGGAGTAAGCCATGAGTTGTGGGAATGGAGAAGCCTATGCAGCCCCCCTCTTCAGCGAAGGTGAGGATGCTTGGTATACCCTAGACGTGGGGGTTGGAGAAGGCCTGCAAGGAGGCGGAGGGAGGCTGGGCCGAGGAAGCCGATGCCACTGCCGGATGGCAAGTGTAATCCCCTCTGCCCCATGTTCCGGTGCCTGAACTCCTCGCTGGTCTCAGTGAAGAGGGTTGTGCATGGCAGGGTTCAGCGTGTGCCGATGTGCAGGTGGATAGGGGATCAGTGCATTGGGGGCACGTGCCAGTACGCCTCCTGCACCGCTAAGGCACTGCTCCCTGACGGCTCCTGCCTCTACGCCAGGGAGAAGGGTAGGAGGGAGGAGGCCGAGGAGCAGATAGAGTCTGAGCTGATGAGGGAGGAGCAGGAGATGAGCAGGATAGAGAGGATGATGAAGAAGAGGGGCTACAGTATAGACGATGACCTCATCTAGCCCCAGCGCCGGTAGAGGTTGTGCTCCACGCCCAGCACGTCGAGTATTTTGCCGACGACGTAGTCCACGAGGTCTCCCACGCTTCTAGGCTTATGGTAGAAGGCGGGGCAGGCTGGCAGGATCACGGCCCCGGCCTCAGCCGCTAGCAGTATATTCCTCGCCTCGACGACGCCTATCGGCGTCTCCCTCAATACAAGCACCAGCCTCCTACCCATCCTGAGCGTGTTTATCGCCGCCCTGGTGAGCAGGTTGTCGGCGAGCCCATGCGCTATTGCCGCCAGTGTTCTTAGGCTGCATGGGGCTACGACCATCGCGTCGGGCGTACGGCTGCTGCTCGCGTAGGGTGCGTCGATCTGCTCAGAGCTGTAGACTGCTACAGCCCCGCTCCTCCTTAGCAGCTCCTCTACCCCGGCCCCGAGCTCGTGTCTCGCAACACGGTCAGCGTTTGGAGTGTATACAGCGTCAACCCTCACGCCTCTAGCCGTGAGCTCC
>JAADEY010000026.1 GCA_013153145.1 Thermoproteota archaeon
TCTCCTATTATTGTGTCGTCGTCTATGTGGTATATCCATGTATCATCCCCTACCAGTCCATCCCTCACCCGGGCCTCAACACTATACTGCAAAGCCCTAGCCTTAAACAGGGAGCCACGAGCAGTCCTATAACCAGCAGGAACAAGAACAAACCTATCAGCAAGACGCCGTAGCTCCTCGGAGTCCCTATCACTCACTATCTCGACTATCCCCCGGAAGCCGTAGACGGGTTCAAGCCTCCTGACCCAGTACCTCACGCTCCTAGCGCATCTCGCGGCGAGGCTTGGGTTGTCTCCACGGGTGACTATGCTGAATACTATCGTTACTCCCTTCAGCTTGCCCCGCAGCATCTCCCTAGCGTTCGGGGGGAGCCCGTTTCTGCAGCCCGCACCGTAGATGATGAGGCTTGCGAACACTACTGCGGCGAAGACGAGGCCTATGCTGCCCGCGAGTACAAGCCCTATCCTCACCATGACCTCGGCGGTGCTGGCGGCTGGGGTGTGTGGGGTGACCATCCAGGAGTAGATGGCTGCCAGGAGCGCTACGAGGGGTACTAGGCGGGGGAGTATGCATGCTAGCAGGGGTCTACGTCCAACACTGCGATAGTACCTCTCCAGCGTCAGCTCACGGTAGTCCAGAGGCCACCCCAAATGCCGTAACCAGGAGCCCTTTCCCCGGGGCATCCATATATAAGTGGTATCGAGCCGCGATACAGGCCGGTGTTACCTCCCACACCCCCTCTTATCACCGCCCAGGCGTGAAAGCAAGGCTACCCGGGGTACTGGGTTTGAGCGAGCGCAGAGCCTCACTCATCAAGATACTGAGGGCCGTGCTCGAGGCAAAGCTGGCGAGCCCGAGTGACGTGGTGGTCAGGACCGGGCTCCCCCGCTACGAGGTGCTCGCAGCCTTCCACGTGCTCGAGGCGCTAGGAGTGGTCAAGGAGGTCTACTCTAAGGGGAACCACCGGCTCTACGTGGCGCAGCCCGTGGCAGCCCAGCTCCTCCACGTGCTGGAGTCTGGTGCCGAGAACCCGCTCGAGGAGCTGGCACGCGAGCTAGTCCCTATAGCGTCGCCGGCCTCCTCCTCCGAGCAGGCCGCGGCCGCAGCGCCAGCTTGACCTTGCTGCACACTATCCTTGCGGCGGCGAAGTAGGGTACTATCTCCAGCCTCCCCAGGCTCATCAATGCTATGTAGAGGAGTTTGAGCGCCAGCGGCGACTGCGCCCCCGTGAGCCCGACGCTTATGCCTACCGTACAGAGGGCGCTCGCGGTCTCGACCATTGCGTCGGCCAGGCTTACATGGGGCATTATGAAGAGGGTTGCTATGGTTCCTATCACCCAGAAGAGGAGGAAGCCCACGGTCACGGCGACTATCTGCTTGATCTCATCCAGAGTGACTACCCTGTCCCCTATCTTGTAGGCCTCGATCTCGCCACGCACCTTGGCTGTGCCGCTGGTCGTCCACTTGAAGATGTATAGGAGGGCGACAGTCCTGTACAGCTTTATGCCGCCGGCTGTTGAGAGCACCGAGCCGCCCACGATGCACATAAGTGCGAGGAGGAACTTGAAGGCGGGGCTGGTGGGGCCGAGGTTCATGGTCTGGAACCCTGTGGTCGTGAGGGACGTCATCACCTGGAATAGGCTGTAACGGAAGGCCTTCCATGGCGTGAAGTGGTGCCAGTGCCAGAGTATAACTGCGCCGAGGATTGTCCCTATTGCACCGAGGCTGAGCATTAGGTGGAGCTCCCTGTCCTTCTTAAGCCACTCAAACTTCTTCTTGAACAACACCCTGTAATGCGTCGCGAAGTTTGCGGCGCCGAGAACCATGGCGAAGATGACCACGAGCTCGACGATGAAGCTATGATAATACGCTATGCTTGTCGAGTGTGTCGCGAAGCCGCCGGTTGATAGCGCGGCCATGGCGTTGTTTATGGCGTCGAATAGGCTCATACCGCTAAACCACATCAACAGCGTGGAGACCAGTGTGAGGACGGCGTAGGTGAGGAGGAGCCTCCTAAGGCTCCTCGCCAGGCTCGGCTCAAGCCTCTCATACCTCCCCTCAGCCATCCCGACGAGGTGCGGGGGCATCCCAGCCCCAAGTGCAAGGGCGACGAACACCACCAGGATGCCCAGCCCGCCGACCCACTGGACGAAGCTCCTCCAGAGCAGTATGGTGGAGGGTAGCTGATCCACGGAGGGCACGTAGACGTGGAACGTCTTGTCCATGGCCCCGCTGAACATTGATAGGCCCGTGGTGGTGAAGCCGCTGACGGCCTCGAACCATGAGTCGACGAAGGGGATATGGATGGCAATCGTTATCGGTATGGCTGCGAATATCGGCACGAGTATCCAGGAGGCGACAGCAATCACCACCACATCGTCTAGGTGGAGGGGGCGGGAGGGCTCAAGGAGGCTCTTCACAAGCCACACAGCGGCGAGGAGGAGAACCCCATAGGAGAACAACACGAAGCCAACCCTCTCACCGACAAGTATGCCATAGACTCCGGGTATCAGCGACACGCCGCCAGCCAGCGACAACGCGTAGATAGTGTAGTAGAGGACGGGGCTTATCCTCCGCAAGACCCGCCTCCACGAACACCCCCCACCAAGTAGCCCCGCTGGTTAAACACCTTCCCTCAGCAAAACACAGCGACAAGCGAAACCCCCGGGGGCCTGGGGAGCCCGGGGGCTGCACTGCACACACATGCACGCCGGAATTAAACCCCCGCACCCCCTTCAACGAGTTTCAGCAAGACTCTTCATTGACCAGCCGCACGCCTATCCAGGGTCATGGTGGATATACTTGAATATTCGTCCAGGCCCTACGTGGCTACCCAAGGCGTGGTGTACATGGAGGCCCCGAACCCGCTGGAAGTAGTTGAGAAGCTCAAGAAGGAGGGTGTCAGGTGGATAGAGCTACACTTCGTGGATCTAGCAGGATACCTCCGAGCAGTAACTGTCCCGATACACTCACTGGACGAAGAAGCGTTCGAGTCAGGTCTTGGGCAGTTGGACGGCAGCAGCGTTGAAGGCTTCATGGGGATAGAGGAGAGCGACATGGTCTTGAAGCCGGACATGTCAACCGCGGCAATAGTGCCATGGTACAAGAAGAGGGCGAGGGTCTTCGCAGACGTCTACAAGAGCATGGGTGGTGGGAGGTTCCCGAGGGATCCGAGGTATATAGCTGAGAGGGCTGAGGAGTACGCCGCGAGCCTCGGCTACAAGAGCTTCTTCGGCCCCGAGGTTGAGTTCAAGATACTGAACAGGGTTGAGGTTGATATACTGTCGCCGCTGCAGGGCATAGGGTACAGCGTCTACTCCTTCGAGTTCACCGAGGAGGGCAGCCAGGTGATAGATGTAGGGTACTTCCAGAGGCCGAAGAAGGCCTACCACACCCCGCCACCCATCGACAAGATAGTCTACATAAGGGATGAGATAGCCGAGGCGCTCGAGGACTACTTCGGGTTCAGGATAGAGGCCCACCACCACGAGGTCGCCGCGCTCGGGCAGCTCGAGATAGACTTCAGGTTCAGTGGCCTCAAGAAGACGGCGGACAACGTTATCACGTTGAAGTATGTCGCCAGGAACATAGCAGCGCTACACGACATGGTTGCAACCTTCATACCAAAGCTCGTCTACGGCGACAACGGGAACGGCATGCACACTCACGTCAGCCTATGGGATGCAAAGGGCGAGAAGAACCTCTTCTACGACCCGGACGACCCCTACGCCGAGATAAGCCAGACCGCGAGATACTTCATAGGAGGCCTGCTTGAGCACAGCAGGGCCCTAGCAGCCCTAGTCGCCCCCACGACCAACAGCTACAAGAGGCTAGTCCCGGGCTTCGAGGCGCCGGTCTACCTGGTCTGGAGCAAGGCTAACAGGAGCGCGGCGGTGAGGGTGCCAGTCTACCATAAGGGCGTCGCCGCCAGTAAGAGGGTCGAGTACAGGCCTCCAGACCCCTCATGCAACCCCTACCTGGCCTTCGCCGGGATGCTGGCTGCTGGGCTTGACGGGATAAGGAAGAAGATAGACCCCGGCGACCCTGTGGACAAGAACGTGTACAGCATGACTGAGGAGGAGAGGAAGAGGCTAGGCATAAAGGAGCTTCCGAGGAGCCTTGACGAGGCACTCGACGAGCTCGAGACGGACAACGAGTTCCTGAAGCCGATATTCCCTAAGGAGGCTATAGAGGCGTACATAGAGATTAAGAGGAAGGAGGCCGGCATGCTTAGGCAGTACCCGTCACCAGCAGAGATATACCTCTACTTCAACCTCTAGGCCAGGCCGAGCTTTTTCAGTATCTCGAGGGCGGCCTCCAGATCCCTCATCGCATCCCACCCCCTCCTCGTTATCGCCACCATTCTCCGCCCATCCTCCTCCCTCACTGCGACGTAGCCCTTCTCCACCAGCCAGTCCAGTATCTCGGCAAACCTGTCATAGGGTAGCCTTGCTGCATACGATAGCCTAGTCGGCGGCTGCGGCCCCCTCGTTGCCAGGGTGTGCAGTATCTCGTATACTATCTCGGCCCTGCTCCTCCTAGGCCTCCTCCCTCTCACCTCTACCCACCCTTGCAGCTGGCAATAGCAGGGCTATGAGGAGGATGTTGAGGCCTGTTATCCTCAGCAGCGCGGCTGCTATCGTTAGGGCTGGGTTGTAGATGTCGAGGAACGCTATTACGGAGTCGAGGAAGTGGCTGACTGCGAGGACTAGGAAGGCCGCGCCAACCGAGACGGGTGTCGATATGCTCAGCATCAGTGCAAGCACGCCTGCAGCGATGCTCCCCGCGAAGTGCATCCCGCCGAGCAGCGTTATGGCTGCGGCCCCCTCCCCGCCGACTATGTTCTCGGGGAAGAGTATCAATGCGTAGCCGAGCACGTAGAAGCCGTCAGCGGCCACTATTGCCGGTGAGTCGAGGAGGCCTACGTATAGGGCGGCCTCGAGGAGGGACGCCACAGCAACCAGTAGGAGGCCGGCGCCGCTCCAGAGCATCCGCCTATCTCTAGCAACCCTGTAGCCGCGCAGCACTATGTATGCCGAGCCTAGGGCGGCTACCGCGGCTGCTATGTGGAGCGCGGCGGCTATGTACGGCATGTGCAGCGGCATGCCGGTGTAGCGTATCTCGTGTAGGCCCCAGCGGTGCCTCCAGCCCGGCCCCCCGTGGCAGCCTCCACGCAAGGCGTCTCGGCAGCCCAGTGCCTCACCGTGTAGCTGCGGCGATTAATTGGATACTGTGCCTACATGACCACCGGCAGTATCGAGGCGGTGCCCCCGTGGAACCTGCCGCGTATGTTTATCCGGTACCCGCACTTAGGGCAGCGGTTGTCCTTGGTCAGCCTCCACGCGGTGATGTAGAAGCCTCTCCTCTCTATCACCGTGTAGCCGCAGCGCGGGCAGTGAGTGTTCTCTAGTGGGTGGCCCCAGACATTGCCTAGATACACGTACTTCAGCCCCTCATCCATCGCTGCCTTCGCGAGCCTCTCGAGGGTCTCCACGGGTGTGGGCGGCAGGTCTAGTAGGCGGTAGTCTGGGTGGAAGCGGAGGAGGTGGAAGGGCGTCTCCTCGCCTAGGTTCTCGACTATCCAGCGCGCGAGCCTGCGGAGATCCTCCTCCCTATCACCATACTTTGGCACGACGAGGTTCGTGACCTCTATCCACCACCCAGCCTTCTTCATCGCCAGGAGCGCCGTGAATATCGGTGAGGGGTCCGGCACGCCCATGAACCTACGGTAGAACTCCGGGTTCCCGCAGCCCTTGAAGTCGACCGTCGCGCCGTCAATATAGGGTGCGAGCAGCTCTATGGCCTCCGGTGTCATGTAGCCGTTAGTCACCATCACGTTGTAAAGGCCCCTCCCCCTGGCCAGCCTAGCCACATCCAGCATGTACTCGAAGAAGACCGTCGGCTCATTATACGTGTAGGCTATGCCGTCAGCCGCATACTCAACGGCAGTCTCAACACACCGCTCCGGAGGCACAAACCTGCCATACAGGCCCCTCTCAAGCCTAGACTGGCTTATCTCCCAGTTGAGGCAGAACCTGCAGTAGAAGTTGCACCCAACAGTGCTTATCGAGAACACGGAGGAGCCGGGCTCGAAGTGGTACATGGGCTTCTTCTCTATAGGATCAATATTCATCGCGGTAAGCAAGCCGTAGACGAGCGTATAGAGCCTACCACCAATATTCTTACGCACACCACACGCACCATAACGCCCAGGAGCAATAATACAACGCCTAGCACAGAGGAAGCACTCCACAAACCCAGGCCTACCCTCAACGGGCCTCCAGAGGAGAGCCTCCCTCACATGAGGCCTACCGGTAAGCTCCAACGCCAAGACAAGAACACCTCCCAAGCCACCATACAAGCCTACTCCACATACCTACAGAGCCAAGGCCACCCAATAAAGGGCGGGTAGCACGGAGAGAAAACCCCGTAAGCCCGCAGGCAGGACACACTATAGAATGGAGACACCGGGATCGCCCGCCTGAAGCCCTCCCGGATCCCCACCGGGAGCGGCGGCCGCCGCGTTGCGGCGGTTGGTGTGTGGGCGGGTATCCGGTGCTCCCCCTCTCCCGCTGTTACTGCTCGCTGCAGCGCGGCCTATACTCCCTGATATGCAGCACTGAGTCCTCAACCCCGCTCAGCCTCCTCAAGAGCTTCTCATCGGCTGTGTACATCGGCGCGTTGAGGCTGTGCGCGAGGACTATGTAGTATGCATCGTAGAGGGTGACGTGGTTCTCCATGCTATACCTCAACGCCTCCCACACCAGCCCCTCCTCTATCGGCTTCAAAGACACCCTAACCTCCCAGAAGAGCCTCATAATCTTCGAGGCCTTCTCCCCGTCGACGACCCCGAGGCTATAATACTTCCTAACCGTGTTCCCGAACTCGAGCACAGCATAGACCGGCGCCACAGCCTCAACACAGCCGAGAAGATGATCATTCCTCAGCAAAACAGCGTACTCACTATAATCCTCCGGGACAAACCACTTGACAAGCACATTAGCGTCAACAACTACCCGCTCCAACCCCCATCCCTATCCTCCCTAATAGACTCAGCAGACAAGTTACCCCTAACCCTACCAATAGACCTCATCAAGTCATCAATCTCCCTCATAAGCCTCCTAGCCCTCTCCTCCCTAACCCTCCTCAAGAGATACTCCCTAACCTCACGCGCATAATCTATCCCAAGCCTCTCAAGCTCCTCCTTAACCCACCTAGGCACCCTAACACCAATAACAACACTACCACCCAACACCCACCAGCCCCCACCCCCGTAAACATGCACACGTAAACGTTTAAACGTTAACACCCAGCCACACCCAGGAACCAATCCTTGATAACCTAGGGGCAGCGCCAACAACCACTGGAGGATGCAGGCCCTTGTCCATGAGCGTAGAAGTAAAGTATGACGACATCTACGAAGCCCTAAAACCACTAGTAGGCATAAGACTCAGCGGAAGCATACAGGGCAAGCCAATCTCAAAATTCCCCCTCAGAGAACTAGCAGAAAACCTCAAACACATCAGACTAGCATTGGAGGAATACCGCGGCCACAGAATAGAGGCATTCAGGCTAAAGAAAGACATAGACATGGCCTGCCACTTCGGACTCGAAGAACCAGACGACTTCTGCATAGCCCTAGTAGGAGAAGAACCCTGGAACAAGCTAGTAGAAGCAGCAAACAAGATATCAAAACTAACAAACGCATCCTACACGCTAATACTCTCAGCAATAATACACGCCATACAGGGAATCATATCAAGCGAGGAAGAGGAGGTAGAAGAGATAACAGACCCAGACCAAGTACTCGAAGAACTACTAGTATGGCTCCCCGAATACATCAAAGTAGTAGAATGAA
>JAADEY010000010.1 GCA_013153145.1 Thermoproteota archaeon
ATATTCGACCTCGAAGCATACCTCAGCAGTCTTGGAGTAGACGTCGCGAATGTGACCAAGATAGTGACCGATAAGGGCGCAATAATAACGATAAAGGAGGCATTGCTCGAGGAGCAGGCATTGCTGACTGCGCGCCAGCTCCAGAGCCTCATAAACCAGGCGCAGAGCGTGCAGCCTGCAGCAGGGACTACCACAAGCTATGCAGCCGTCGCCGGGGCGGTGAAGGTAGTTCTCTTCACACCACTCTCACAGGTAACCACGCTGCCCCAGCTGCTGAGCACCGGTGCAGTCAGTATACAGTCGCAGCTACTCACCCCGCCAACGGCCAGCAACATACAGTCCGGCGCCGCGGCCGGCGTACAGTCAGCCGACAACTACGTACTGGAGCAGATCTATGTATTCAAGAACGTACATGTCATGCTATGGAACAACCCCAATCTAGTTGCTCGCGGCGCTCCATGCTCGGTGCCCTATATCCCCGTTAGCACCTTCCTCATGGGCTACAAGCCCGGAAACCTCTCGGCATTCAACATGATGATATACATGATAAACTATTGGAGCGACTACGTTGATAACTGCAACTACGGCCCAGAGCTAGTAATATGGAACTCGACGAACTACTATGCCTTCCCAATATCAACGTGGACCAATAGCTTTAGGAGGATCCACATCAAGATACTAGGCTTCATGCCGTCAAGCAAAGATCAGAACTTCAACGACGGGTTCTACTTTGCGTACTACGAGGACTACCCAGGCACAGCCAAGGTTGAGACAACCAATCCTGTAAACGCCAGGGGGTATTGGTGGTTCTATGGCCAGACGTTCTACATATCCAACAGCTATGGCGCTGATGCAGCAGCATTCCTCTACCTGAACGGTACAGCTGATGTTGTCGAGGTCTACGTCGACACGGTAGCGCCGACGCCGAACGCACAGACCTCATACCTACCCTACATGTTCATCGCCGATTACGATGGAAATGGATTGGCGGAGATAGTGTTCAGCGACGAGGACTTCATCTACGGGCCATACATAAACAATGCACAGTGCACATACGATGATTACTTGTCCTCCTGGTGGTATTCAAGCGACTATCGCGACTGGACGACGATCCCCATGCTGATTAACTTCACAGGCTCGCAGTACATAATCAATGGAACAACGTACGCGGGCGTAATCCTGACTGTTAGAGTATACTTCCATGACAGTGAAGGCGGAGACATTAACTGTGTATTGAATCCGTTGAATTGGCTGCTTGCATTCTTCCTGGTCAATAACCAGACTAAGGCTATTGAGTCGAGCTACGAGATCATATACCAGACTATGTCTACGTGGGAGGATACCTGGCCGCCTAACACGAACTTCCAGATAATAACGGTGCCGTTGATACTGCCGACGAATGCGACTACGAACTACTTCCTCTCGATAGGCTTCCAGGATCCCTATGGCCTAGGCTCTAATGGTTGTGACGACCTCGAGTACACGATAGCTGTTGAGGTTGCTGGGCTGACGTACCTGGCCCGCTAGGCTTATGGAGAGTTCTTCTCTTTTCGCCCCCCGGGTTCTCCAACTCCCTCTTTTGCCTCAAATCCTCCCCTGGTGCAGGGGCTGTGTTGTCTGGGTGGTGTTGTGTTGGCTAGGTATCGGCTCCCCGTTGTGGTCCTGGGTGTGCCTATTCGTGGTAAGCGTAATCCTTACCTTGTGATGCTTACTCGTAGCGGGTTCATAGACGTTGATGTCGTTGTCGAAGAGTCTGAGAAGCCTGAGTGCTTGATTGAGGGTTCTCCCTCGCCGCCTTGGAGTCTTAGGATTGCCTTGCAGGAGTTTGTTGGTGAGTTGTCTGCTAGGCTTGAGGCTGGGCTGTTTGTTAGGGTGTCTTATAGTGTTGCTGGTGATGCTCCTTCGTCGAGTATCTATGCTGTCTTGAGCTTTGAGGTTGTTAGGAGGGTTGCTGAGGAGGCTGGTTATGGTCTTGAGCCCGGCGAGGTTGTGGAGGCTGCTGCTAGTATTGATGAGGATGCTGGCGTCGGGCTTGACTATGTTGATGGGCTGCGGAGGGCGCTTGTTGAGGGTTGCTCGGTGGTTTATCGTAGGGGTGAGGGTGCGTATCCTGCGGATGTGCCTGGTCTTAGGCTGGTGTTGTTGGGGGAGGAGACTGTGTCTGGGTCGTTGGAGGGTGAGATCCCCTCATCCTTGTTGAGCCTCCTCACGAAGCTTTCTGGGAGTGTTGTGGTTGAGGCTGTGTCGAGGCTTAGGGGTGGGGAGGGCTGGGGTGATGTTTGGAGGTGGTGTGCGAGGATGGAGAATGCTGTATACTACCTGGTGTATGGCCTGGAGCCTGGCGGGGAGGGTTGTAAGTGGACGCCGGGTATGCAGTCCGCGGCGATGCTATGCCTGGAGGGGAGGGGGGAGGGCGTGTTGCTGGATCTCGTCTAGCCGTCGTTAAGCTTGGCGGGGGGCTTGTGACCTCTAAGGAGAGGCCTTTCAGTGTTAGGCTGCGTGTTGTCCGGAGTATTGGCGAGGAGCTGCGTGAGGCCTGGAGGCTGGGTTGGAGGTTTGTGTTGGTTCTCGGCGGCGGTAGTTATGGGCATGTTGTCGCCTCTGAGTATATGCGTGAGGGTTTGATGGATACGGGGGAGGCGCTGGCATCTATAACGAGGGTTATGGCTGAGCTGTCTAGCGTTGTCTCCGAGGTGCTGGCGGAGTATGGGTTGGCGCCGGTCGTGTACCCGCCTTACGCGTTCTGTAGGCCGGATGGCTTGCGCCCGAACTGTGACTGGGAGCTGGTCTCGAGGTCGCTATGGTATGATGCAACCCCATTGATCCCCGGCGATGCTTACCCGGGTTATTCGGGTGTGCGCATCGTCTCCGGCGACGAGCTAGCGATAGAGGCTTCGTGCAGGCTGGGTGCGGACGTGCTGGTCTATGCGACGAACGTGCCGGGGGTGCTTGATGAGAGGGGTGAGACAATCCCCTACCTATCCAGGCCGGGGCTCCACGACCTACTCGAGCATGGGATGCTTAGGGGTGGCAGCGGGGTTGACGTCACGGGCGGCATGTATAGGAAGCTTAAAGTGATAAGTGAGCTGGGCTGCCCAGGGCTACGCGTCTGTATAGTTGAGGGTAGCAGGCCTGGCTCAGTCTACGCTGCGCTGAGGGGCCGCGTGTCGAGGGGCATGACTGTGATAGAGCTGTAGCATGTGGCGCAGGCTTGCAGAGGGCGGTGCTGCCCGGCCTTATCTGTCTGCAGACGTGTTCCCGGGGACTGGGAGGATGCGGTCGTTGCATGGTGAGAGGAGGGGGATAAGCTACAGGAAGCTTGACCATCTGAGGATATGTCTCGACTCTCTTGTGCGTGGCGGCTGCAGCCTGCTTGACGAGGTGGTGTTGCCCTACTCGCCTCTCGGCGCCGTCTCGCCGGCGGGGGTTGATGTCTCCGTCTGGCTGGGCTCTAGGAGGCTCGAGGCGCCGGTCATGGTTACGGGTATAACTGGTGGGCATGAGGCGGCCGAGGAGTTCAACTGTTTCCTCGGCAGGCTTTCGGCGGAGTATCGTATAGCGGTGGGTGTTGGGAGCCAGAGGGCCGGCTTGGAGCACCCGGAGCTGGCCAGGACCTACAGGGCTGTTAGGCGGTGTGGGGGTAGTGATGCCGTCGTTGTCGCGAATATAGGGGTTGCCCAGCTCCTGGAGAAGGGTGTAGGGTATGCCGAGGCAGCCGTGGAGATGGTTGAGGCTGATGCACTGGCCGTGCATGTAAACCCTGGCCAGGAGGCGTTCCAGCCAGAGGGCGACATCATCGAGGATGCCGCGTCTGCAATAGAGAGGGTCGTTGAGAGCATCGATGTGCCGGTGATAGTGAAGGAGACGGGGCATGGACTTGACTCCTCCACCGTGAAGAGGCTTAGGGGGATGGGTGTTAGGTTCCTTGACGTCTCCGGCGCGGGAGGTACGAGCTGGATACTTGTAGAGGCCAGGAGGGGGAGGGGGCCGGTCGCCGTCAGCGGTAGGTGGCTCGCGGGCCTCGGAAACCCCACAGCACTGGCGGTGATGGAGGCCCGGTGGTGGGCGCCGGACGCCTGCATAATCGCCTCGGGGGGTGTGTGGAGCGGCAGGGATGCAGCCGCAGCACTCCTGCTAGGCGCCGACATGGTGGGGGTCGCGCTCCCCGTGCTCCGTGCATACATGGCGGGGGGAGGTGGGCTGGTCGAGGACTACATCACTGCACTGATATACTCGGTGAAGGCTGCCGTCGGCCTCTCCGGTGCCAGGAGCATAGAGGAGTACTGGGAGAAGAGGCTCGCCGTGGGCGGGACGCTGCAGAGGCTTGCCGAGCAGCGTGGAATCGATTTCAACCTATACCCTGCGGTGAGAGGCTGGGGTGGCAGGGGTAGATGCAGGGCGTAGACCTTAAATCCTATGCGAGGAGCGTTGCGAGGGACGTCGACGCCTTCATACTGAGGAACGTGTCCGGGGAGCCACGCGAGCTCTACGACGCGGCGGTGCACCTGGTGAAGGCTGGAGGGAAGAGGCTGCGCCCCATGATAGTCGTCGCGGCCGCCGAGGCCCTCGGCGCCGAGAGGGAGGCTGCCATACCCTTCGCGGCGGCGGTGGAGATAGTCCACACCTACACGCTCATCCACGACGATATAATAGACGAGGATGAGGTTAGGAGGGGTGTGCCGGCTGTACACAAGGTGTGGGGGATACCGCTGGCAATAACTGCGGGCGACATGCTGAGCGCGAAGGCGTTCGAGGTCATGGTTAAGGCGAGAGACTACGGTGTGCCCGTGGAGAGGATAGTGAAGGCCGTGGAGACGCTATCCTCCTCCATGGTAAGGGTTGCTGAGGGCCAGGCCATGGACATAATGTTCGAGGACAGGATGGACGTGACGCTGGAGGAGTACCTGAAGATGGTCTACCTCAAGACCGGAGCCCTCTTCGAGGCCTCCGCCGCCCTCGGCGGCCTCGCAGCGACAGACGATGAGCGAGTCATAAGGAGCCTCCGTGAGTACGGGAAATGCCTTGGCATAGCCTTCCAGATAAAAGACGATATACTCGGGCTGGCTGGCGTCGAGGAGAAGATAGGGAAGCCCGTCTACAGCGACCTCCGTGAGGGCAAGCGGACAATCCTAGTCATCTACGCGCTAAGCAAGCTAGACCAGCAGGGGAGGGAGAAGCTGCTGAGCGTGCTCGGTAGACGCGATGCAACCAGGGAGGAGCTGGAGGAGGCAGCTGAGCTCATAAAGTCGACCGGGGCAATAGAGTATGCGACCAGTATTGCGGAGGAGTATGCTAACCGGGCTAAGGCAGCCCTCTCCGTGCTCCCGGATACCCCTCAGCGCCGCATACTGGAGGAGTTGGCGGCATTCAGCGTCAAGAGGCAGGTCTAGATGCCGGGCGAGTATTGCTGGTCCTCCCCCTACCTACAGCCAAAACTATATGTTGAGGGCCTCGAGACGGTAGACGGCTACGCCCTCGTCAAAGACGATGTAATCGAATGCAGCGACGCGTGCCCCAGCGGCGCCGAGTGCCTGGCCAAGAGAATCTATGGATCAGAGCTCGACAGCATCGTAGACCTTGTAGCAAAGAAGGCCGTAAGGAGGTTCGCAGTACTCCTCCCCGACGGGAGAAGCATCATGGTCGAGAAGGGGGCGACACTAGAGCCAATCCCATTGAACGGCTTCAGGATACACCTAGAGGTGTGCGAGGGCGATGAGGTAGACAACGAGGACGTCATAGGCTACGTGCTCACCGGCAAGGGGGAGACGAGGACTATAAGGAGCCACGTGAAGGGCCTAGTTGCATACATCTACGCCTCACCCCAAGGCCCACCAGACGAATACATAGTCTTCATCGCCCCGAGCGGCGAGGGGGGTGTGAGGCTTGGCAGGCATAGATGCTAGCATCGAGGAGCTGGCACGCGCCTACGCGCTGCTGAACGCCGTCAAGCACTCCGGGAAGGCCAGGGTAGGCCCCGTAATGGGCAAGATAATGGCGGCGAGGCCAGAGCTCCGCAGCCGCGCCAGGGAAGTAGCCGCGATCGTGCGCCGCGTCGTGGAGGAGGTCAACAAGCTCTCGCCGGAGGAGCAGAAACGCCTACTCTCGGAGAAGTATAGCTGGGTGTTGGAGGAGGCCGAGAAGAGGAAGAAGACCGAGGAGAAGAGGCTGCCACCCCTACCGGGCGCCGAGGAAGGCAGGGTGGTGACGAGGTTCGCCCCCAACCCCGACTTCGTAATCCACCTAGGCAATGCCAGGCCGGCAATACTCAGCCACGAATACGCGGTGATGTACAAGGGGAGGTTCATACTACGCTTCGAGGACACCGACCCACGCACGAAGACACCCCTACCGGAGGCCTACGAGGCGATAAGGGAGGATCTCCGCTGGCTAGGCATACGCTGGGACGAGGAGTACATACAGAGCCTAAGAATGGAGATCTACTACGAGTACGCACGCAGGCTCATAGAGCTCGGAGGAGCATACGTCGACGACAAACCGGCCCAGGTGTTCAGGGAGTATAGGAACTCGGGAAGGCTCAGCCAATACCCCCCGCGGCTAAGGAGCGTTGAGGAGAACCTGGAGCTCTGGGACAAGATGCTTGAAGGAAGCTACGGGGAGGGCGAGGCAGTACTACGGGTAAAGACAGACCCAGACCACCCGGATCCATCGATAAGGGACTGGGTAGCCTTCAGGATCATAGACACCTCCCGTTACCCCCACCCGCTAACCGGCGACAAGTACATCGTGTGGCCGACATACAACTTCGCTGCGGGTGTTGATGACCACCTCTTAGGTGTAACACACATCCTAAGGGCGAGGGAGCATAGGCAGAACACGATGAAGCAGGAGTACCTCTACAGGTATATGGGCTGGAGGTACCCCCACGTAGTCCACTTCGGCAGGCTAAAACTGGAAGGATTCATAATGAGCAAGTCGCTGATGAAGAGCCTCGCGGCAGAGGGCGAGGAAGTGAGGCTCGACGACCCCCGGTTCGCGACCATAGCGGGGCTGAGAAGGAGGGGCATACTCCCGGAGACGATAAGGAGGATAATCATAGACGTCGGCGTCAAGCAGACGGACGCGTCGATAAGCTACACTAACCTAGCCTCACTCAACCGCAGCCTAGTAGACCCCGAGGCGCGTAGACTCATCGCCGTAATAGACCCGGTACAACTAGTCATACACGGCGTGCCGGAGCCCGTCAAGGCAGAGATACCATACCACCCCTCGAAGCCAGACATGGGGAGCCGCGTACTAGTCCTAGAGGCGCCCACCGCGAAGGCATACATCCAGAGGAGTGACGCAGAGCAGCTAAAGGTCGGCGACATGGTGAGGCTTATGGAGGCAGTAAACATAGTCATAACGAGGAAGACCAGGGACAGAGTTGAGGCAAAGTACCACAGCCGCAGCATAGAGGAGGCGAGACGCGCCTCAGCCCCCATAATACAGTGGGTCCCCGCAAGCACCAAGACGCTCGTAACCATACTCAAACCCGAGGGCCTACGCATAGAGACCCTGCAGGGCCTCGGAGAGCCGGAGCCAAAGGCAAGGATCGGGGAGATAGTCCAGTTCATGAGGATAGGCTTCGCGAGAATAGACGCAATACGCAGAACAAGCGGGCAGCCAGAAATAGTCGCGATATACGCCCACGACTAGCCCCCAGCCACAGACAGGAGGGAAGGCAAAAATAGCCGAAAACCACTCTCAGCCGTGGCGACGACCAGGCGTAAGGGGAGGAGGATGAGCCATGAGCAAGCCCTTCTACGTAAGGTTCGAGGTACCCCCTGAACTAGCCGAGAAGGCATACAAGGCGCTCGAGATAGCGAGGCGCACCGGCAAGATAAAGAAGGGCACCAACGAGACAACGAAGTGCGTGGAGAGGGGCCTAGCAAAGCTCGTACTAATAGCCGAGGACGTGGATCCACCGGAGATAGTGGCACACCTGCCACTCCTCTGCGAGGAGAAGAAGGTACCCTACGTATACGTGCCAAGCAAGAAGAGGCTGGGTGAGGCTGCAGGCATAGAGGTTGCAGCGGCAAGCGCCTGCATCATAGACCCCGGCGACGCTAAGGACCTGGTTAGGGAGATAGCTGAGAAGGTCAAGGAGCTCATGGCTAAGGCTGGTAGGTGAAGCGCTAAAGAAGAGGGGGTAATACTTTCACTCTGCCCCCTCTCACCCCGCTTAGTGGGCTACACTACCCGCTTTTTACTACAGGAAAAGCCCAAGTAGTATTACCGGTCGATGAGGATGCACCGTATAGTCACCTTCAAGCTAGACTCGAGGATACTCGAGATCGTCGATAGGCTTGCCCGTAAGAGGCGTGTGACGCGCAGCGAGATCATAAGGGAGGCGCTGTACAGGTTCCTCATGGATGAGGAGGGTATAGAGGTCTACAAGTACCTCTACCCACGCTACCCTGAGGCCGAGGAGGGTGAGGGGGAGGAGGTAATCCTCCTGCCTCCGGCGTAGAGTTTTCAACGCCGTTCACTGTATCAGTGATATTCACCGGGGATACCTATTTCTAGGCATGTGGGTGTGCCGGCCTGGAAGCCTAGGGGGCAATGCTAGCGCGTGTATTGATGGCGCTCAAGAAGCACATGCTCAAGATAGTGTTGGCCGAGCTGGTTATCTGCACGGCCGCGGGCTGGTACTTCCACCCGCTCTTCATGGCGTTGAAGGCCACTCTCCCGGCAGCCATATTCGCGATGATATTCCAGCCCATGTACGCCCTCGACCTAGCGGCTATGAGGAGGGGCGGGCATGCGAGGAGGGCTAAGTTCCTAGGGCTAGTCCTGCTAATGTATGCAGCAATCTTCCCGGCCACAGCCTACGTATTAGTGATGGGTTGGAGGCTCGCGCTGCCCCCGGAGACCTACATAATCCTTGTCGGCGCAGTGCTCGTAGCCCTAGCACCGGTAGCGATGCCGGCTCCCGCCTTCGTATCCATGTGCGGCGGTGATGTGGAGTTAAGCGTGTTGAGCATACTGGTGACCTTCTTCGCGTCCTTCATTGTGATGCCCGTGTATGCACTCCTACTCCTCCACCGCATAGTGCATGTACCCGCAGGCCTGTTGTTGAAGTCGCTGCTGATGTATATAGTGGCGCCATTCATACTCGGCCAGATCCTCCGCCACCTAGTGCTACGCTCCTCCGGGAAGGGTGTTGTAGGGCTTGAGGCATATGAGAGGGTTAACCGCGTCCTGGCACTCCTAAGCCTACTAGGCCTATACTGGCTTGTAGGCGTTGTCTTCGGCGTAGCAGCACCAATAATACTGAGGAATATCGTGCTGACACTCATCGGGGTCGCAATACTCTACCTATACTTCGGAGGCAGGTTCGCCATCGCAGACGTCCTCGGCAGGGCGGCGAGGCTGGAGAGGAGGGCCCGCATAGCACTCATCTACGCAGCCACGGGGAACGGCGCCCTCGGCACAGCCATAGCATTGGCTACCTTCGGCCCGGCTGCGACAACGGGCGCAGTACTTGCGGGGCCACTCGTGCTTGTAACGCTGATGATCCTTGCAGCAAGGATTCTCTCCCAGAAATAGATGCTAGGTAGAAGAGTACCACAAAGTATAATTTCCGCCGCAGCCACAACTATACAAGATGGTCGAGAAGAATGAAGCTCGAAGAGTACCTAGAGAAGTGGGTCAAGGGAGAAGCAGAGGAGGTAATAGAGTACCTAGCAGCGGCAAGGATAGCCGAAGAGAAGGGCCTCATAGAGGTCGCACAGGCACTACGCACAATAGCATTCGAGGAAGCATTCCACGGCGCCCATGCACTAGTACAGGCGGGCGAGATAAAGGACCTCAAGGAGTTCATAAAGAAGAGGATTGAGGCAGAGAAGGAGGCAGCAAAGGTACGCCACGAGGAGGCAAGCCACCACGACGAGCCCTGGAAGACACTATTCGAGTACACAGCCAGGGACGAGGAGAGGCACGCCCGCATACTGGAGGGCATACTCAAGAAGCTCGAGTAAAACAATAAAAACTTGGTCAATGAGGTATGGTCTACTCACACTCTTTTATCCTGCCCAAACCCCTTACATGGAATGTAGGCATCATCTAACCTAGCCCGTTCCCCGTACCGTCCCGGTACTAATCATGCTCCTCGGGTAGTAGTAGGAGAGGAACAACGCAACCGAGACCAGCTCTGGTATCGCTGCCCCCGGCGGCAGCCCCGCCGTGAAATGATAGTACCACATCACTATACACGCAGCGACCCCGGCTAGGTACAGTATGGCTGGTAGCAGCCTCCTAAGCCTGGCGATGCTGTAGACGGCGAATGCTACTATGCAGGCAGCCAGTGTGAGGAAGAATGCAACCGAGACGGCGAAGTGTAGGGGGCCATACGACTCGTTTACAACGCCAACTATGCTCAGCGTGTACCCGACGAGGAACAAGAGTATACGCTCCGCCCTCGAGAACGCCTTGTAGCAGTAGGATACAATGCCGAGAATAATGCCCGTCAAGACATAGGCGGAATCTATCACAGCGGCGGCAATGGGGCCAGACTTGAACGGGTTACCAAGATCGCTTATCGCGTTAAACCACAGCCTCCACCACGGCGACATAGACGCAGCCACCGGTATCGCTAGCAGTGCGGGTAATGGCGCCAGCAGATACGCTACCCTACACAGTCTCTCCACGCCAACCACCATTCATACAAACATTCATGCCAGGCTGTTATCGGCTTATACAAGGGGCCTACAACCGTGAGACACCCGGGGGACGCCTAGATCCAAGAACCAGGGTAGTTTGGGCTGATGGGTGCTAGACGTGCTTAGGAGGCGGCGTAGCCTCTCTAGCTGGCTGAGGAGGCTGCTGGGGGATGAGCTCTACGAGAGGCTCCTCGAGTACTCGTCCAGGAGGGGTGTATCCCAGGAGGACGCGTTGAGGGACTTGGTCGCTAAGGGCTTGAGGTACTATGAGCTTGAGAAGGCCTACGGGAAGCGTGTCTCTGATAGGGAGGTGTGGGATAGGAGGTTCTACTTCATGAAGGTTGAGGCGGGCTATCTTAGGTATAAGCTTAGGCTCCGCGAGGTCGTCGAGGATATTAGGAGGGTCTTAATGGTGTTATCATCTACAGTGTCGGAGCTACAGACCTGCAGTGGTGTCGATGAAAGGCTTGTAGAGGAGTTGAGGGGCTTCGTGAGCGAGTATATGAGGCGCTACATATTCGCGGGGAGGGAGGAGACGGGGAGTGAAGAAGTCTCGGACGCCGAGGTGCTGGAGTCGGTAAAGGAGGTTGTCAAGAGATACGAGGCACTCCTCCACCCTGAAACTCGCTCATCAAGCCCTCATAGCCGCAGCGTGGACACTTAACATAGTTGCAGCCGGTTGTCGAGAGGGGGCATGATAGGCAGCCCGTAGCCCTTGCGTAGGTTAGGTCGAACCGGAAGCCGCATTTCGGGCATCGAAGTATCATGGCCTCCTACCTCCGCTCTCCGTCGGCACTCTCTTTGTCGGAGGTGGAGTAATGAGGTTACCCTCTGGTTCTCTGTGTTGTCGTTGCTGCTATGTGTTTGGTTTTCCTCGGGTTTTGCTGCGAAAGGCTTTTTGTATCGTGGATGCATGGTATACCTCGGGTTCCGAGGTATGGGTGGTTCCGAGGTATATGTGCCGAGTGGGAAGGCTATCGCAGTATACCTCGTGGTAGCATATGTGATAGCATACGTTCTGGAGCTAAAAGCGATAAGCATGCCGTACCAGCTGCAGATGATCATACTTGCGGCCGCGATGTACGCCCCATTCATAGGTTCGCTGGCAGCACTCCTCGTCGACCACGTGCCCCTAGGCAGGGGGCTGAGGATGCTAGGCCTCCGCAAACCCGGGGCGTGGAGATGGATGATATACCCGCTACCCATAGTCTACGCCTACATAGGCCTCGGCGCCGCGATACTATACGCCATAAACCCGGGCCTCGTATCAGCAAACCTATCAGTCCTCATCAGGCGTGGATACCTTCAATCAGTTCTGCTCGTTGCACCGCTCGCGGGCTACACGATAAACATGGTGTTCGCCCTAGGAGAGGAGACGGGCTGGAGAGGACTCCTCTACAAGGCCTTCTACCCAAGACTCGGCTTCACCGCCTCAACTATATTGATAGGCGTGATATGGGGGCTCTGGCACGCACCCCTCATACTCCTCGCCGGCTTCAGCTTCAACATGCCCGGCACGCGGTCAGGGGGCTCACCGCTACTCCTGGCGCTCTTCTGCATACTCACCATACTGCTCACCATAATCCTGCTCGTGCTCCGCAGGGGCTCCGGCAGCGTCCTCCCATGCGCAGCCCTCCACGGCCTATTCAACGCGCTTGCAGGGCTACTACTCCTACTCGGGGCAGGCCTCCCAGCGTTCCTCCGTGGCGCTGCGGGCCTGGCAGGCCTCGCCTCGCTCACAGTAATATCTCTGCTAACAGCAGCCATCCTGTCAAGGAGGTACGAGGGTGCCGAGGCGTAAGCGGCTGGTGCAGAGCATAGTCCGCGGCCTATACCAGGCCATAGTCCTCGGTATACTGGCGAGGGAGGGGCCGCTCCACGGCTACGCGTTGAGGAAGCGTATCATCGAGGCAACCGGGGGCCTGCTCGAGCCCAGCGAGAGCACCGTGTATGACACCCTCAAGTCTCTCGAGAAGGCCGGGCTCGTCAAGGGCTCGTGGATGATAGGCGCCGAGGGGGGCCCTCCAAGGAAATACTATAGGGTGACCGAGGAGGGCATTCGTGAGCTTAGGGAGGTGTGCCAGATCCTTAGGAGGGTCTTCGACACGGCGGCCTCGCTTGCGTGTGGCAGGGGTGGGGCGTGATGAGTGTAGTTGACTTCGCGGCGACGCTCGTAGCTGCAGTATACATGGCTACCGGTGCAGCCCTGGCCCTCGCCGCCGGCCGTCTCCCCCCGAACCCTATCGTGGGTGCGAGGCTGGGCTATGCATATGCCTCGAGGAGCGCGTGGACGAGGGTGAACCGTGTCACGGGTATATGTCTCGCCGTGCTCGGCGCCCTAATCCTACTCGTGGAGTACGTTTATGGTGGCTTCGCAGCCATACTCCTCTTCATGGCGGCGACCCCCGCGATTCTCGTACTCCTATCACTGTATGCTGAACGTGTAGCCGAGCGCCTCTCGATAGGTGAGGCAGCGGCTGTCGGTAGGAGGGTTGTTGAGCCGAGGCTCCCGAGGATTCTAGCGCTGCCAGCAGCCGCCGGCATCCTGGTAATGGTGTTGGCCGAGGCATACACCCTCCTCGTGTACCCCATGCTCCCCGAGACGATGGCTACCCACTTCAACATGGCCGGCGTCCCCGACGGCTTCTCGTCGAAGGAGAGCTGGCTATACGTCTCAGCGGCACTCTCCATCCTCGTGACCGGGATAGACCTGTACGCGGTGACAGCAGTTGCCCTAAAGCCCCTGCTCCTCTACAAGCCCTGGTATACACCCGGCGACCTAAGGCTCGCCGCCGCAGCCTTCTCCCTCCTAGCGCTGCTCATAAGCCTCATAACGGGCTACGGCATCATAGACGTTACATACTACAACCTCTACGGACACCACCCCCTAGCACTAACGCCGCTAATACTCATACTGCTTGCATGCCTCGCACCGCTGCTCGGCATACTCGCCTACCTCACGGCGAAGGCGACTAAACGGTGGCTGAAGGGGGGTAGGGGTGGATGGAGGAGCTGGGGGCGTGGAGTGTAGGCCCAGGATATACTATGACCGGAGGGAGGAGTCCTCAACAGTCCCTGCAACGCTCCGCCAGCTGGGAGCTGCAGTCATACCTAAGCTCCTCACTGTAGGAGACTATGTTGTCTCAGACCGGGTTGTCTTCGAGAGGAAGAGCCTCAGGGATCTTGTGAGGAGCGTGTTTGACGGTAGATTGTTCGACCAGGCCAGGAGGCTGAGCGAGGCGTATGAGGCGCCGATCATAATAGTTGAGGGTGTCCGTGGCCTCGCAAAGCTTGGTGATAAGAAGCCACAGTTCTACATGGCGTTGATGAGTGTGTCTCTCGACTATGGTGTAAGGATATTCTTCGTGGATGGCGAGGGCGAGACTGCGAGGATAATCTACTACACAGCGTGCAGGGAGCAGTGCAGGGAGGGCGGCAGGCCGGTAGTCATACACCGCAAGCCTAAGATGGATCAGCTGTGGATGAAGCAGCTATACCTCGTTCAATCAATACCCGGGATAGGCCCAAAGCTCGCCGAGAAGCTCCTAGAATACTTCGGCTCCATCGAGGCGGTCTGCAAGGCATCAATAGTCGAGCTCGAGAGAGTGCTGGGGCCCAGCAGGGCGAGGCAGGTCTACCGCATAATACACGCCCCCTACACACCGCCCCGGCAGGGGAGGAGACAGCATTGAACCCAGCCCTGCTCGTCCTACCATCAACGATAAACATCATAGGAGCAAGCTACAGGGAGATCGCGGAGACAGCGCCGACAAGCTACATTGAGGTAAACTATGAGAACATGTACCTCTCCTATAAGCCCTACAACAAGCTTGCCTCCGAGTATGAGGAAGCCATAAGGGCCGCCCATGCAGCAGGCAGGAGGGTTCCAGTGATACACGCGCCCTACGAGTCATGGCTAATGCATGTAGGCTCGAACGGCATCGAGGAACTCGCAAACACAGTTACAAGCCTAGGCGTCAAGGTAATGGTATTCCACCTCCCAAGCACAAGGTATGGCGACGCCTGGCAGGACGCCATAAAGACCCTGTCAAGACTGCAGGACAAGTACAACGTGGAGGTCGCAGTAGAGAACCTCGTCGCCGCACCACCATGGAGCAACCCGCACCGCCTCGCAGAGACAGCGAACAAGCATGGAATAAGCCTATGCATTGACACCGGCCACCTACACCTCAACGGCTACGATACAGCAGAGATAATAGACAAGTACCTAGACATGATACGCGTACTCCACGTACACGACAACCACGGCACAAGCGATGAACACCTCATAGTCGGCGCCGGCACGATAAACTGGCTCCGGGCAGCGGCAAGCATAAGGAGGGCGGCCGAGAACGGCTCCTGGATAGTCCTAGAGGAGAAATGCATAGCCCGGAGGGAGGGCATCAGCGCCTGCAAGGCTAGGCTTATACTGCAGGCAGCGTCTATGACTGGTATGGTGACCGGATGGAATGGCTACAGAAAGCTTCTTGAAGGAGGCATCCGAACACGTTAAGCCAGTCCACGGCCTCGGCTTCTTCTATGCAGGCGTGGGCTTCATAGCATACAACCTAGTATTCGAATACTACGACCCCATGGGGTACTACGATGCAGTCATGAGGGATAAGGGGCTACTTGAGAGGGAGACTGCCATCCTTGCACAGAACATGCAGGAGTTCCTCAACCAGGAGGAAGTCATAGTCAACGGGGAGAAGTGCCACCCGAAAGTAGTAATGGTCGACATAGGCTTCGCAGGCTCCCGCAAACGGCCGATAGTAGTCTTCGCGGTCAGGTTCCCAGCCCCCATAACGCCAGGCAGGAACACGTACGAGAACAGGTACGAGCCCGAAAGGATAGAGTACGACTACGAGGCATACTGGATCTTCCCGCCGGGCAGCAGGATACTCGAGGTCGACATGGGGGAGGGTAGGGGCGAGGAGTGGTCCGTGGTCTCAAGGAACGTGCTCGCCATATATGGCAGGAAGGGGGGAGTGACGAGCGGCTACGAGAAGATAGTATTCCATATACCTCCGGACGTGGTTCGGATAAGGGTGGAGGGCATACCATAACACGTAAACAGCCCTCCCCGTAGGACAGGCTGTAATGATGCCTCCCGAGGGGCCGGTTGTCATGAAGCGCAGGGAGGAGGAGAAGAGGAAGAAGGAGAAGCACAAGGAGGAAGACCTGGTAATAGTCTATGAGGGGCGGCCCGTCGAGGAGGAGAGGGAGGAGGAAGACGTGCTTGAAGAGTGGTGATGAAGCACCAGTGCTGCCAGGAGGCCGGCATAGTCTGTGTGCAGTATGACACATGTATACCGCCTTGACACGGCCTCCAGGAAGCCGGAGACCCTCCAGGGTGAGGGAGCAGTGACGTTATGGGCGGCGAGTATAGAGTAGTCCGCCATGAGGCTCTCCAACGCGTCCAGGTACTCGCCATACATCTCCTTCGCAGCGTCTAGAAAAGCCATGCAGACCGGTACACGCCTCATAGACCGCAGGAACATGGAGGCCTCAGATACCACGGGATCCACGTAGAGGCCCAGCCCCTCCTCCTTGAGCAGCCTCCATGCAGCCGCCGAACGCTCGCCCACCAGGTCTATCGTCAACAAGTAGCTGTACACCCCCGCATCCAGGATGGCGCTTGCAAGCCATAGAGCGGAGAAGCCGAGACCCGTACCAGCCTCGACGAATATGCCTCGGCAGGCCCTTGCAGCCTCGACGCCGAGCATGTAGAGGAGGCGGCCGGTCGCAGGAGAGACGGGCCAACAACTACTGCAGACGCATCTACGGTAATGCCGCTCCACAACATCGCTCCGCGGGGGCATTGCCGCAGAGCCTCTAGGCTAACACAGCTACACTTGAGGTTGGTATTAAAAGTAGGGTGGAGGAGGGCTTCGGTGCTGCCGCCTGCCGCTACCTGCTATACGTGCCCATGAGCACAGCGTAGCCTATGACATGGTCCTCCATCCGTGACAGCACCTTCTGCGCCGTCGCGCCGGGGCCTAGATCCAGCCCTGTATCCAGGGCGTGGAGGGCGAAGAAGTAGCGGTGCACGCCGTGGCCTGGGGGCGGGCATGGCCCCCCATAGCCTATGAAGCCGAAGTCATTCACGCCCTGGACGCCTAGCCCCTCAACCACTCCCCGCCCCCTCGGGACAGCCTCGGGGAGGCCTGACCGGTTGCCCGGTATGTTGTACAACACCCAGTGGATGAAGGTGCCGGCAGGCGCGTCCGGGTCGTAGACTATCAATACGTAGCTCCTCGTGCCCTCGGGCTGCCCGCGCCAGGTGAGGGGTGGGGAGATGTCTTCCCCGTCGCATGTATATCTCTGCGGGATTCGTTGCCCGTTACTGAAGGCTGGCGACTCAAGGCTGAACTCAATACCCCTTCGTATGAGGTATTCCTTCGGCCTCCTCCTAAAGAACAACAAGGCTCCCCAGTCCTCCTTGCACCGTATTACCTATGACACTGGGTATTGATAGGGAAAAAGGGGTTCGCTAATAGGAGGCTCACGTTTACTCTATTAACGCTGGGTGGCCTGGTGAGGCACGATGGGCGGACCGAGCCCGGTATGAGGAGCCACTGTAGCACCGAGGGCCACCCATCCATACCAGGGTCTTGGCGCTGTTGGGTGCCCTGGCCCACGGGGCGGTGAATGTAAGCGGGTATTCTGACCATGGTGATGTGCACGCCGGCCGGTATGCGTCTAGAGCCCCGTGGGCGGGGTTTTCGAGCAGATGCACGTTTATCCTGGATGGGGGCACTGGAGGGGTAGAGTGGGAGGCTGCTGCGGAGTGCAGGGGGCTGTGAGGGGTAGGGGTGCTAGGGCGGCACTGTTGCTCGCTGCAAGCCTTGCCCTGGTCGGGCTTGCGGCCCTGGTTAGGTATGGGGTGGGTGTGGCCTACTCGAACAAGGCGTTGATAATCGAGGGACTCCATGTAGGCGTTGACGTCGTCATAACGGCCGTGATCATAGTGAGCATGGTTCTCGCGAGGAGTAGGAGGGCTCAACGCCTCCCCTACGGCCTCTTCAAGCTAGAAGACCTCGCAGCATTCATGGTGGCCGTGGTAATCCTATACCTTGCACTCGAAGTAGGCATAGAGGGCATCGAGGGCCCCGTACCATCAGCCAGCCTCATACCAGCAGCCGCGGAGGCAGCCACGATACCAGCAATCCTCGGAGCAGCATGGCTCAAGGAGAAGGCGGGGGAGCTGCTCAGATCCCCCGGCCTCCACGCTGACGCAGTCCACACCATAGTAGATGCTGTGGAGGGCGGCCTCGTCGCCGTAGGCCTGACGGCCTTCTGGCTCACCGGCGTGGCGGCGGCATATAGGGTTGCATTGATAGTCGCGGTGATAGGCCTCCTACTCGCGGCATGGGAGGCCGGGAGGGATAGCCTCCTAAGCCTACTGGACATACCCAGGGACCGCAGCCTCATAGATAGGGTTAGGAGGATAGCGACCAGCCATGGCGTCGAGGTTGCAGAGGCTAGGGCTAGGTGGTCGGGCCCGGTAGTCTTCGTCGAGCTAACCATAAGGACTCATCCGCTCATAAGCGTCGAGGACGCAGCGATAATAGCGAGGAGGATAGCCGATAGAATAAAGAAGAGCATAGAGGGGGTATGGGAGGTCATAGTGAGGATAGAGCCATGCCGCAGGAAAAGGTTCAGGGTAGCCATACCGATCGACAAGCCGAGCACGGAGGCTAAGCCCTCAAGACACTTCGGGAGGGCAGCATACATGGCGATCATAGATGTTGAAGCGGACGGCAAGATAAGAGCGTCAAAAATAATCAGGAACCCATACCAGGCCGACAAAGAGCCACTCCTATCCGGCGTAAAGACGGCCGAGAAGCTACACGACATGGGTGTAAGCGACGTAGCAGTCATAAACATAGGAGAGGTCTCATACGGGCTCCTACTCAGACACCAAATCCTTGTCTGGAGGGCGAAGCACGACAAAACGGCAAAAGAAAACGCAGCCCTCCTCGCCAAGGGCCAGCTAGAAAAACTAAGAGAGCCTACACACGAGAAACCCTGGGCAAGCAGAGGCAGCCACATGGAAGCCTAGGGAGACGCCGAGGAGAGTGGGGATGGCGAGAAACCCCGGCTGAACAGCATGAGTGTGATGAATCGGATTTCGGCCGACCCACAAGCCCGTCTCAACGAAAGAGCCATGGGCTGTGAAGAGTGGGTCACGGTGCCGAGAGCCCCACCCTCCCCGGTAGAGGAGAGGGGTGGGGCTTGGTGAGGCTGTGAGGCCCGCTTACTGAGCCCTCCTCCTCTCGCTGAGCAGCTTCATAGCCTTCTCAGCTAGCTCGGCGACACCGGGGCCCTTGATAACCCTGAGCCTGTATTCGACGTGTATGACTGGCTTGTTTATCCTTATCAGCCTCTCTATGGCTGCTGGTGTTGCTGATACAACTGCGTCGACGGGTGCATTGTTTATCGTCTCCTCTAGGGCTCTGAGCTCCTCCTCCGTGTAGCCCATGGATGGTAGTACTGGGCCCAGGTGCGGGTACTTCTCGTAAACTGTCTTCAGTACTCCGTGTGCGTAGGGGCGCGGGTCTACGACCTCCGCGCCGGCCTCTACAGCGGCCCTATAGCCTGCGGCGAAGGCTGCTCCTCCATGGGTCACTGTGGGTGCGTCCTCGATCACGAGGACTTTCTTGCCCCTTAGATCCTCTTCTTCGACGAGGTGGGGTTCGAGGTCTGCGAGGGTTATCTCAGCTCTCTTGTTGAGCTTCTTGATCTCCTCTATGACTTCGTCTATGTGTCCTGCCTCGCTCACCTTGGTCACTATTATGTGATCCGCTCTGATCACGTTTATCGTCCCTGGGTAGGAGTATATTGTGTGCGGCCTCGTTGCATCGACTAGGCATATCCAGATGTCTGGCTTTATGAATGGAGTGTCATTGTTTCCTCCATCCCATATTATGATTTCTCCGAGCTCTTCGGCCCTTAGCAAGACCTTCTCGTAGTCTATGCCGGCAAGGACTGGTACGCCTATCCTGGTGTAGGGCTCATACTCCTCTAGCTCCTCGACCGTGAAGCTGTATTTCTCTAGGTCGGCCTTGCTCTCGACCGCGATGACTTCCTTCTCCTCCAGGTTCCCGTAGGCCATGGGGTGCCTGACAACAGCCACGCTTACACCGCGGCGCTTGAGCTCTAGGGCTAGGCTTCGTGAGACCGTGCTCTTGCCGGCCCCTGTCTTGGTGGCTGTGACTGCTATGACTGGTTTGATGGAGTCTATCATGGTCTCGTCTGGGGAGGGTAGGCGCAGCCTAGCCCCGGTCGCCAGTACGAGGGCTGTCTTCTCGGCGAACTCCTCGGCTGTTAGGTCGCTGTAGGCGAGTACGACCTCGTCGACCCTATGGCGGTGTACGAGTTGTGGGAGGAGCTCCTCCGGGTATATCGGGATGCCTGCCGGGTACCTTGGGCCTGCTAGTCTCGGGGGGTAACGCCTCCAGGTGAGACCGGGTATCTGGGTAGCGGTGAAGGCGACTACCCTGGCCTCGGGGTTGTCGCGGTAGAGTAGATTGAAGACGTGGTAGTCTCTACCACCAGCGCCCATTATGATTACTCTGCGCGGCATCATGCCCCCAGTGCTATCATCATGTTTTGGTGTGTGGAGTGTGTTAAAATCCCTCGGGGGATGATTGTGGGTTTAACTCCCCCTCTTCTCCCCGGCCTCGCCGGGTATGAGCCAGGCGCTGTCAGTCAGCTCTATAGCTCCCTCAGGCCTCGACCCGACCACTACGACCCTTGTATGATGCATGTCCTCGAGCTCCCTCGCGAAGGGCTTGAGCTTCTCGGAGACTGCAAGGGTGCCGGGTAGGGGCTGTGAGAGCCTTATGTTGTTCTTCTTCTTGAAGCCCCATACGGCGCTGTTGAGCTCCATCACTGCTGGCAGCAGGTCGCGGTAGCCGCTCTCCCACTCGGGCCTTGGCTCGGGGAACCTCTGGCGGTGGACGCTCTCCCCGTATAGACGGCGGTAGAGCGCGTCGGTCACGAACGGCATTATGGGTGCAAGAAGCCTGAGTATAGTCTCTACTACGCGGTGGAGTGTGTACCATGCTGCACGCTGCTCCTCCTCGCTATACTCGCCATTCCTATTATAGGCCCTTGTCTTGACCATCTCGATGTAGTGTGACGCGAAGAGATTCCATGTATACTGGTATATGCTTGTGGCCGGCACGTAGACGTCGAGGGACTCGTAGGCGGCTATGCATTCCTCCACGAGCTTGTTGAGCATGCTCAGCACGGCGAGGTCCACGGGCCTAAGCCTGTACTCGAGCCCTTCTCTCTCCGGGTCGGGGAAGGCGGAGACGAAGCGGGCTATGTTCCATAGCTTCGTCGCGAAGGAGTAGCCCGTCTTCAATACCTGCTCACTAAACCTGTAGTCATCGCCGAGCTTGGCGGCCGCGGCGGCCCAGAAGCGGAAGGCGTCGGCGCCGTACTTGGCGATGTACGGCTCTGGGTCTATCACGTTGCCTAGGCTCTTGTGCATTGCGCGGCCCGTGGGGTCTAGGCCCATGCCGGTTATCCTGACCCAGCGGAAGGCCGGCTTGCCGGTGAGCTGGTAGACTCGTAGTATCGTGAAGTAGAGCCATGTCCTTATGATGTCTACTCCCTGGGGTCTCAGCGTGTATGGTGGGCGGTCTGAGAACACCTTCTCGAATACCTCTGGCTCCCTCATGTAGCCCGAGGCGTATAGCACGGATATGCTTGAGTCGAACCAGGTGTCGAATACCCTCTTCTCGCCTTCAAGCATCTCCCTCGGCGCTCCGCACACCGGGCACTTCTCCCATGGAGGCTCCTCGAGCCATGGGCGGTAGTAGCGGCCTGGCTCCGGGACTAGTTTGGCTCCGCACTTCCTGCACCTCCATAGGGGTATCTCTGTGCCGTAGTACCTTGTCCTGGAGATCGGCCAGTCCATCTTGAGGCTCTTGATCCAGTCTATCAGCTTCTCCCTATGCTTCCTCGGGAGTATCTTCATTTCGTCGACTATCTTCAAGAGCTCCTCCTTGTAGTCTAGCTGCTTTAGGAAGTACTCCTTGACATGGATTATCTCTACGGGGGTCTTACACCTCCAGCAGACCGGCACGCTATGCGTGATAGGCTCCTTCTTGACAAGCAGGCCCTTCTCCTCGAAGAGCTCAACTATCCTCCTCCTCGCCTCAGCTATGGGGAGCCCGGCGACGGGGCCGGCCTTGCTGCTCATCCTCCCATCCGGTGTTATGATCACGCGTGGTGTGAGCCCGAGCTCCTTGACTATCATCTCGTCGCGCCAATCGCCGTAGGTACAGACCATCATTATGCCCGTGCCGAAGCTGGGGTCTATGCTCTCATGCTCTATTATGGGCACCTTGTAGCCGTAGAGGGGGACTACTGCGTGCCGTCCCTTCAGGTGCTTGTATCTCTCGTCTTCAGGGTTGTACGCGACTGCTACGGCCGCGCCCGTCAGCTCCGGCCTCGTGGTCGCGATTACTATCTCCTCCCCCGTCTCGGCAACCCTCCACCTCACATAGTATAGTGCGCCCTCCTCGTCGCGGTACTCTATCTCCGCCTCGCTGAGGCTAGTCATGCACCTCGGACACCAGTTCACCGGCCGCTCAGCCTCATAGATTAGGCCGCGGCGCCAGAGCTCGATGAAGGTCGCCTGTGTCATCCTCCTATACCTTGGGCTGTCGGTGCCGTCGCGCCAGTACTCGAAGCTGCAGCCAAGCCTACTCCATATCCTTACAAGCTCCTCCTCAACCTTGTCCAGCTCCTTCCTGCACAGCTCGAGGAACTTGAGCCTACCCTCCTTAGTCTTGGCCATCTCGTGGGCTACTATATGGTACTTCTTCTCCACGGCGACCTCCACGGGGAGGCCATTCCTATCAGCGTACCAGGGAACCCTTACAGCCCATCCACGCATACGGAAGAACCTTGCAATCATGTCTATCTGTGCATAATGGGCTGTGCCGCCTACATGCCACTTGCCGCTCGGGTACGGTGGCGGCGTGTCTATGACCAGTATACGCTCCTCCCTCCCCGTGACGGGCTGCTGGTGGAGCCCCTCCCTCCTCCACGTCTCCAGGAGCTCCTCCTCCAGCCTCTTATCCCAGTGCTTCTCCCTAATCCTCGGCTTGAGTAACAATAAGTCCCACCCGGCTGCAGTCGCTGGCTATCCGTCACGGTCTCTCTGCGCAGCCTGGCGGTTAAAAGGCTGAGTCACCCGGCTATGCCATAGGCCTTCAATGAGCCGAAGAGGGGGGTTAGGAAGCCCAGGACTAGTGCCGCCAGGGAGGCTATGAGTGCCGTGCATACACGTATATCGCATCTTATCCTCGGCGCTGAGGCCTCGGGCTTGACTAGTATGTAGAGTAGCCGGAAGTAGTAGTACGCCGATATCGCTATGTTGACCCCCATTATGAATACGAGGAGCGGCGCGTACGACGCAACCGAGACAGCCATGAGGAGCTTCCCCCAGAAGCCAGCCGTGGGCGGCACACCCGCCAGTGTTGCGAGGGAGAGCCCCATCGCGGCAGCGGCCAGGGGTGATGATGAGAGGGCGCCGCGCACCTCAACCCAGGAGACGAGCTCCTCGCCGCGCAGCACGTCGAGCACGAGGAAGGCCGCCAGGACTGCCAGCGAGTAGCCGGCCGCGTGCAGGATTATGCCCTCAAGCGCGGCGCCCCTATCTATGCCGGGTAGCTTTGAGAGCCCGGTGAAGCCGACCAGGAGGTAGCCGGCCTGGGCTATCGCGCTATAGGCTAGGAGGAGCTGCGGCGTCGGGGCTGTCAGTGCGCCGATGTTGCCGTATGTCATCGTCACGGCAGCCAGGACGGCCATTATCACGGCGGCTACGAACGGGTAATTGTTGACGGGTAGTATGAGTAGCTTGACTATGAAGACTGCGGCTAGGAGCTTGGATAGGGAGGCGACGACGGCGACGAGGCTTGGCCTCGCATTCCCGTATACGTCTGGGAGCCATGCATGGAACGGCACAACACCTATCTTGAAACCTATGGCTGTAGCGGCCAGGAAGGTTATCGCGGTCATGTAGAACGGGTACGCCCTAGGCCTAGCCACGGGGCCGAGGTAGAGGCTCCCCCTACAGAAGGCCGTGAGCAGCAGCGCGTAGAGAATCATCACTGTCGCGAGGGCACCCATGACGCCATACTTGCTCGCAGCCTCAGCAGCAACCCGGTCACGTGCACAGCCAACTATAACGTAGCTTGATACAGCCGCGAGTATCCAGGCGGCGTAGATCTGTACCACGTCGCCGGAGAAACTTATACTCATCACTCCAAGCATCGTCACGGCTAGTATGGAGTAGAAGGCGCCCCCAACACCCTCCTCGGCGAAGGGGAGGACACCGAGGCCTGCCAGCAGGGCGACGACAAGCATTATTATGAAGGCTGATAAGCTGAACCCATCAATGATCACCGCCCCGTCAAAGAGCACGGCCACACCGCCAAGGCTGGCGGAGAGCATCATGAGGGCAGCGGCGGCAGCAACGCCTGTCAGCACAGCGAAGACGGTGTAGGCCCTCCTAGCACTGAGGAATGGTGTCACAACCACGGCGGCGCAGAGGGATGCAAGCGCAGCATAGAGCCAATACTCCATCAACACGGTTCTCCTCCCTCCTCACGGCCAGTGGAAGACGAGCCATGAAGTCGCAGCAGCTACTGCTGCGAGGCCGAGGATGAAGTAGAGGATGTAGTTTTCGAGGCTGCCGCTCTGCAGCCTCCTAATCCTGCGTGATGCAGCGATAAATGCGGCGGGCACATCGCTGTGGAGGACACGGTCTGCGGCGGCTTCCCTGCGGCCAGCCTCCTCGACTACTCTACTGACGCCGCTAGGCAGCCATGAGTGGAGTGCCGCGTCGATGCGGGCATCGGCCGAGGCCAGTGCCTCAGCAAGCCTCTCCACGGGGTTTACGACGAGCTTGTAGACAGCCACATTAAGGTAGCAACGGTCATAGAGGAACTCGCGCAGCCCCCTAAGCCTGGTAAACGGGCCGGGTAGGAGCCCCCTCGCATACCCCATGGCCACCAGCAGGGCTGTTGCCGCAGCCATGGCCCCTCCAGCGACTACGCCGAGGCTGTACTCGTACTCTCCCCCAAGGAGGTGCGAGAGGCCGTTGATGTAGAGGGGCCAGAGCAGCCCGAGGAGTAAGGCGGTGAGGCCGAGCGCCAGATAGGGGTACAGCATGCCGCGCGGAGCCTCATGACCATGCCTCTTGGGCTCCCCGTGGAACACGTAGTATATCATCCTTACCGTGTAGGCCGCGGTGACCAGGCCGGCGAGGAGCGCCACGAGGCCGGCCAGCGGGTTAACTCCTCCAAGGACGTCTATGACGTAGTCCTTCGACCACCACCCGCTGAACGGGGGTACGCCGGCGAGGCTTAGCCCGGCCAGCAGTGTTGCAGCGTAGGTGAGCGGCATGAACTTCTTCAACCCACCCATCTCATCTATGAAGCGTGTATGCACGGCGTGTATGACCGCGCCCGCCTCGAGGAAGAGGGCTGCCTTGAAGACCGCGTGGCTCATTAGATGCGTGAAGCATGCTACAACACCCTCATGTAGGAGCCCGGTCCCGGCGGAGTAGAAGACGGCAGCCATCATGTATGATAACTGGCTCGCAGTGGAGTAGGCTAGTATGAGCTTGAACTCCCTCGCCACAAGAGCCATGAGGGCAGTAGCAACCATAGTTATGAGTGCAACGTAGGCAAGGGCATGCATCAGCCCCGAGAACCAGGCACCGCCATGTATCATCGGCACGAACCTTGCAACGAAATACACGCCTGCCTTCACCATGGTGGCGGCGTGGATCAGTGCAGATACCGGCGCCGGGCCAGTCATTGCAGTTACAAGCCACTCGGTGAAGGGCACCTGCGCGCTCTTCGCCATAGGGGCCATGAAGAAGAGGAGATACGTCAACGGCCCAAGCCCTCCAAGCCTCTTGGCAGCCTCGGCCGCGGCTCCGAACATTGTTGAACCGGTGACGAAGCTGATGACGCCGAGCGCCGCGAGGAAACATGCATCACCGAGCCTCGTGAAGAGTATGGCACGTAGACTGCTCATGCTGGGCGTAGACCACATGGGTACTCCAAGCGCGTACCTCCCTTCATCACCGACCCACGCCTCCCTCCTATCATCAAGGTAGAACCCTATCAACATGAAGCTCGCTATCCCCGTGCCCTCCCAGCCTATGAGGAAGCTTAGGAAGTCCCTCGCATAGGTGAGCAACAGCATCGAGCCGACGAAGAAGCAGTAGAAGAACCAGTACCTCCTGGCTCCCCACGAGCCTATATACCATATACTGTAGACCCCAATGCATAGGGCGAGGGCAGCAACGATAACCCCCAGGAGCCCCGACAAGCCGTCAACGCCTATGGTGAGGTATACACCGATACTCGGTGCCCAGGGGTAGACGAGGCTCGAGGGCCCCGGCAGCAATACGGCGGCGGCAGCCAGCACTGCTGCTGCGGCTAGACCTATGCATGCCACTACTCCACGGACTAGCCACCTCGCCCGGGGAGCCAGGCTGATGCCGGCGAAAACGTAGGCGGTCAGCGTGGCAGCTGCAGCCAGCGGCGCGTTCACGGCGGTCTTCACCTCCACGCGGACGCGATGACTCTATAATAGATCGATAGGGGGGTGGCGACAGCATTGACAGCGAAGAAGACGATTATGCCGGTTAACGCGAGGCCGAGTAGTGAGTAGAGTAGCAGCCTTCCTCCCCCACCCCGCCTGGTCGGGCTCCTCGGGGCACCCATGAAGATCTTGTTGAAGAGTATGAAGCTGTATGCAGTGCTCAGCGCAACCCCGGCCACGAAGACCAGGAGGGCCAGCCCGCCCCATCCAGCACCCATGGAGACTGCCTTGGCTGCGAGGCCCCTCGCGAGCAGATACTCGCTCCAGAGGCTGCATGCAGGCGGTATACCGGTTAGATGCATCACTCCGATCAGGAAGAGTGCTGCAAGCAGGGGTTCGCGGAGGGCGAGGCCGGAGTAGTCGGTTATCCTCCTGCTATGGTAGTATACTATGAGGAAGCCTGCAGCCCCGAAGAGGATGGCCTTCCCATACGCATGCGCTATGAAGTGGATTACGAGCCCATCAACGCCCCAGGTATTCATGGCGGCGAAGCCGAGCGCGAGATACCCCATCTGCGACACGCTGCTATACGCAAGGAACCTCTTCACATCAACCTGTCTAAGCGCTAGGAGCCCTCCATAGATGATCGTTATGAGGCTCCACGCGATCAGTGGGGCTGAGAGTGCATGTAGGTAGCCGGTACCACCGTAGACCTGGAGGAGGAGCCGGAGCAGTCCATAGCCTGCAATACCTATGAGTAGTGGTGATAGCAGCGCGCTTAGAGGTGTCGGCGCCTCTGCATGGGCGTGTGGAAGCCAGAAGTGTAGGCCGCTAAGCGCCATCTTGACTGCGAGGCCTACGAGTATTAGTAGGATAGCGGCCTCAAGCATCGGTGTTACAGCTGCCCCATATACTAGGTAGCCTGCTCCCGGCCGGTACACGTCGAAGCCGGTGAGGGGTGCCTGTATTAGGAGGCCGAGGAGCAGGAGCTCGGCGCCTATGTGGGTCCATACGAGGTAGAGGAGGCCGACTCTCATGCGGTCTCCATACCCGTACAGGACTATTAGTAGGAAGCTGGGGATTAGTGTCAGCTCGAGGAATAGGTAGAACTCGATAGTATTGGTTGATAGCACCGTGCCCAGGAGCCCCGCGGTGAAGAGCTGGTACAGTAGGTAGTATGTGCCGAAGCTACCCCCGCCAAGCTCCTCAAACCTATGGGACATATAGGGCAGTGAGTAGAGCGCGACGAGCAGCGATACAACTGCAATAGTGACTGCGAAGCCCATGCTAAGCCCGTCCATGAGGAGCCCCATGTACCCGACTCCGGGGATGTAGCCGTAGAGGGGGTCATAGCACCCCCTCGGCCAGGAGGAGGCGGCGGCTATGAGCAGTAAGGCTAGCGAGGCCGTCCACGACACTGCAGCGGCAGCTGCCGGCGTCCTCCCGTCTCCCCGGAGGAGGGGGGCGATGACGCCGGCCGCTATGGGTAGGAGTATGCTCAGCCATAGTAGTGGGGCTCCGAGACCCTGGATCCCCGCCGCCACATACACGTCTGGTCACCCCTTTAGCTCTCTTAACGCCTCGAGGCGTAGGCTGCGCCTACGCCTATAGAGGAGGACGAGCACGGCTGTGAGGACAGCTACCTCCACAGCGGTTAAGACTAT
>JAADEY010000018.1 GCA_013153145.1 Thermoproteota archaeon
TGTTTAGTCCCCAGCTCTTAGCCTTCTCCACGTCCCCGTGGAGGAGGTAGTAGCGGGCAGCCTGAAGCAAAGCCATAACCTGGAAGCGGCCTATGCCCATGAGCTTCAGCAGCTGCGACTTATCCCGTGTCATGGCTCGGGGTGTCACCTCGTGGTAGATAACTTAAAACTGGAGCACCTGCTAGTAAGGTATTAGGGTCTTGAGAGGAAGGCCTTGAAAGAGATGCTGCGTGAAAACACGGCAGAGGATAATATAATGCAGCAGAGTGCAGGGCCAGACGCACCTCCAGGCGTTAAGATGGCTGGCGACGAGCATAGCACTGTTTTCAGGGTTAGGAGCTATGATGAACTCCTATACGTGCTGCAGAGTGCATGGAGCAGTGGCGGCAAGGTAAGGATCTACGTTAGGGATGCCGATCTTGGCATATGGTTGCTCTGCAGTGAGCCTGTGGAGGAGAACGGGACGATAGTATGCAAGGATAATCCATCGATAAAGTTCACTGAGCTGGGCACGACGTATCCCATGGCGTATGTGATAGTTAAGAGGGATGTGGGGAAGAGCAGGCACAAGGTGATGCCGAGGGCGAACCTGCTAAGGAAGATAATGGAGAAGGAGATGAGGGTTTCAAGGAAGGGGGAGGAGAAGAAGGAGACGAGGGCAGTCATAATGGTTCCGGAGTTCGCGGAGCTCGCCAAGGCAGACCTAAGCCTCAGCGGTGAGGTCAGCATAGAGAGGATAAGGGTTAGGAGGAAGCGTAGACAAGCAAAACGATGAAGTCATTTACATTGGTGCCAGTGGGCCCAGTGTATATCGCGTCTCCGATCCTAGAGAAGAATGTGTATGAGTCGTTCCTCTCAAGGTAATCCCTGCAGTCAAGGCCCATGGAGAGAGCCCTCTGCCACGTCGCCTCGTCAGCCACGGCGCCTGCAGCCGGGGAGACGCCATCAATGCCGTCGCTCCCCATGGCGGCTAGTAGGGTTGCACCCCTAGCCCTCTCGTCGAGACTGCAGAGGAAGGATAATGCGAGCTCCTGGTTCCTACCCCCCACGCCATTGCCGTGCACGGTGACTGTAGTCTCGCCCCCCATGAGTACCGCCAGTCTCCTTCCCAGCGGCGCTATGCCGTATAATGCGGCGTGGGCTGCGATGCCTGCTATGAAGCGTCCAACCTCCCTCGCCTCGCCCGTAACCATTGATGATAGTATCAGCGGTGTGTAGCCCCTCTCCTCAGCGGCGCGCATCATTGCTTCCAGGCTCTGCTTATTAGAAGCAGCGAGCACGTTCAATACCCTGTTGAAGAGGGGGTCACCGGGCTTGGGTGTCTCTGGTATCAGGCCGGAGGCTCCATCAACTAGAACCCTCCTAACGCTCTCGGGCACCCGGCCCCACAGTTCTCTCCTCCTAAGCACCCTTATCGCGTCATTGTAGGTTGTTGGATCCGGTACCGTGGGCCCGGAGGCTATCATGTCTAGGCGGTCGCCGACGACATCAGAGATTATTAGCGAGACTATCCTGGCTGCTTTCAGGAGTGCTGCAAGTCTTCCACCTTTGACAAGGCTCAAGTGCTTCCTGACGGTGTTGAGCTCGTAGATATCGGCGCCGGAGTCCATGAGCATCTTTGTGGTCTCCGCGAGCTCCCCTATCTCTATAGGTGGTACGGGCTTCTCGAAGAGTGCAGAGCCCCCGCCCGACACGAGCACGATAACGGTGTCGTCTCTGCTTATCCCCTCGGCGTATTCCAGTAGGCGTTCGGTTGCCCGGAGGCTCCTCTCCCCGGGCAGGGGGTGGTCGCCGACTAGTACTTCGACGCCATCGATCACTCCTGCAGCGCGCTCGTCGTTGGTTATGATGACTCCTCCTACCGGCTTTACTACGCCTAGTACTCCTTTAAGCATCCGGTGCGATGCCTTGCCGAAGCCGAGCACGTGTACGTCGCCGGTGATGGTGATGCTCCGTAGTGCTCTCGCCACGGCCTTCTCGGGTGCTGCAGCCTCCAGCCCGGCCTCCAGGATCTCTAGTGCATGCCTCCTCTCTCTACTCACTGCTAGCTTGTCGAAGTTCTTGATGTAGTGGCTCATGGCTCCCCTGGTGTGGTGGCGCGGTGTACTGCATTAAGTTTTAATATGATAAATCTCTAGGGATTACACTCGGTGAACGTGATTGGCTAGGATGGAACGTGGAGCATCAACAGCTGCAGTATTCATCATAGGCCTAATCATAGGGATAATTATCGGTGTAGGTGCTGCGTACTTCGCTGCACAGTCTGCAAAGCCTGCACCCGTTACAGTCACAAGAACAGTCACCGTGACCTCAACGGCAACAGCAACAGTGACGAAGACGGCTGCAGCAGCAACGCCCGCGAAGTTGAAGGGTGTAACCATAATCTGGGCGTCAACACAGCTAGTACCACCCGAGGAGCAAGCATTCGTCAAAGGAAAGCTCCTCAAGAAATTCGAGCAGGAGACTGGAATCAAGGTCGAGTTTGTAGGCCTAAGCTACAGTGACCTAGCGACTAGGCTGGCAGCCGAGGAGCAGACGGGCAAGGTAACCATCAGTGTCATAGGCGAGCTCCACGGAGGCCTCGACTACTTCGCCTCGAAGGGCTGGTTAATGGATCTAAGCAGGTTCGGAACCCTGAGCGGCCGCACCTTCCCCAAGGTATTGTTGAAGTACAGCGAGATACACGGCATAAGGGCATACATACCATGGATGGTCGCCACATACGTGATGGTCGTCAATAAGAAGGCGTTCGACTACCTCCCGCCAGGCCTAACGAAGGAGGACGTCATAGAGGGAACGAGCAAGTGGACCTACGGCGCGCTGCTGCGCTGGGCGAAGAACCTCTACGAGAAGACCGGCAGGAAGCTGCTAGGGTTCCCCGCAGGCCCCCACGGGCTGTTCGTGAGGTTCCTCCACGGCTACCTCTACCCAGCCTTCACCGGCGCGCAGGTGAAGAACTTCGATAGCCCAGACGCAGTCAAGATGTGGAACTACCTGAAGAACCTGTGGCAGTACGTGAACCCGGCAAGCACCACGTGGGATGCGATGGCTGACCCGCTGCTGAAGGGTGAGGTGTGGATAGCGTGGGACCACACGGCCAGGATAAAGGACGCCATAGAGCAGGAGCCGGACAAGTTCGTCGTAGTACCAGTCCCGCGCGGCCCCAAGGGCAGGGCATTCATCCTAGTCATAGCAGGCCTCGCAATACCCAAGAACGCTCCGCACCCCGAGGCGGCCTGGAAGCTCATAGACTACCTAACCCGCCCCGAGACACAGATAGAGGTATTGAAGAACGTTGGCTTCTTCCCAACCGTTGAGGAGGCCTCGGCAGCTCTTCCGAGCGGGCCACTAAAGATACTGGCCGAGGGTGTGAAGAGGCAGACCTCGGCGCCGGACGCGCTCGTAGCTATGATACCCAGCCTAGGCGCCCACGGAGGAGACTTCAAGGAGGTATACCTCACAGCGTTTAGGCAGATCGTGCTGCAGGGCAAGGATCCAGCAACCGTAACCAAGGAGCTCAAGCCAGTACTGCTCAAGCTCTTCAAGGAGACCGGAGCCCCACTACCCCCGCCCGACAGCGGCTAAGGAGAGAGATCAAACCTCCGGGATGCTGGAGGAGCTGTGTAGGGCCCGGGGTGGGGTCTTGGCTAGCAGGTCTCGCATGGTTTTTTCCTCCGAGGCTTTCACCTCCGTTAGGCTCAAGCTTTTCGGCAAGTACCTGCCGTACATACTGATAACGCCGTCGATAGTATACATGCTGATATTCGTTGGCTACCCATTGATACAGGCAGTCATCCTGGCGTTCACGGACTCCTCCGGCCACTTCACCCTGGCGAACCTCGACTATCTCCTCTACAGCCCGTTCTCGAGGTTCTGGGACGCGTTGAAGTACACGCTCCTCCTCGCCGGGGTGATTATACCGATACAGGCGCTGCTCGCGATAGGGTTGTCGCTGCTCTTCAGCCTAAGGTTCTGGGGGCGCAGCACGGCACTCTACATAGTCATCCTGCCGCTCGTGATAAGCGACGTCGCTGCAGGACTCATCTGGTACTCTATGCTCTCAAGCAACGGGTTCCTAAACAAGCTCTTGATAAACCTCGGCGTGATAAGCCACCCTATAATATTCTTTGGTGCGCAGTATAGGTGGATGGAGTTCCTAGCGATAGTCTTGACGGAGGTCTGGAGGGCCACTGCGATAGTATTCGTGATAGTGTTCGCGGGCCTGCAGATGATAAGCAGCGACCTCATCGAGGCAGCAGAGGTCTTCGGGGCTACCGCGCTGCAGAAGCTGCGCCACATAATACTCCCGTTGCTGAAGCCGAGCCTGCAGACTGCGCTGCTCATAAGGACGCTATTCGCCCTCCAGATCTTCGGCGACGTCTGGGTACTTGCTGGGAGGGATATACCGGTTCTTGCCGGGGAGGCGTACTATGAGCAGGTCGAGCTTCATCATGCTGGTGCAGCGGCGCTATACGCGCTGATCATTGCAGGTATATCGCTTGCGATAGGCTATCTCTACATCCGCCTCTTCCGCGCGAAATACCTCGAGGCTGGGGGGTGAGTATGGGTTGAGTATTGTTAGGCATTATACCCGGAAGATAATCATTGCGGGCCTAGTGGTGCTCGTCTGCGGCTGGATACTTACCCCGATAGTCGTCTCGAGCCTCTACGCGTTCGCGGTGCCTTCTCAGTACTATAGCTGGAAGGTGATAATACCCTTCAAGTACACGTTGAAGCATATAATGGAGCTGCTCAACCTCGGGGCCTATAAGGCTATATTAAATAGCGTCATAGTCGCGTGCATGACGATAGCGTTTAGCTTCGCTCTAGGCCTCCCGGCGGGGTATGCTATAGCTAGGTTCGCCTTCCGTGGACGCGACTCCTACAAGCTCTTCATCATAGGGCTGAGGATGTTCCCGATCATAGTGATTGCAGTCCCACTGGTCGCGCTCTACATAAGGCTTGGGCTAAACGATACACTGCTAGGAGTAGCGCTCGCCCATACAGCGATGGCCCTGCCGTTCGTGGTGCTCATAACAAGCAGCATATTCGCGGGCGTGCCGAGGGATTATGAGGAGGCAGGCCTGGTCTTCGGGCTCAGTGGTGTCGGTGTCTTCACGCGCATAACTCTCCCACTGGCACTGCCGGGGCTTGCTGCAGCAGCAATATTCACCTTTATAATGTCGTGGAACGAGGTGTTCATAGCATCTGTGCTGACGCTCGTGAACCGTACACTGCCAGCATTCATCCTCACATCCGCAATGGCGGCGCCCGACTTCATAAAATTCGCTGCGAGCTTCATTATGATCCTCCCGGCCATGATATTCGTGTTCATAGCAAGGAAATACCTCATATCCATGTGGGGGATAACCCTGAGGTGATGCTGGGCCTTGGTTGATGTACACCTCAAACACATAACGAAGAAGTTCGGCCGCACAATAGCGGTCAACGACCTAACACTCGATGTTGAGGATGGAGAGTTCATAGTCCTCCTCGGCCCGAGCGGCTGCGGGAAGACTACAACCCTCCGCATAATAGCGGGCCTCGAGAGGCCCACGAGTGGCCGGGTCTACTTCGGCGATAGGGATGTGACAGACCTCCCGCCCAGGAAGAGGAACGTCTCAATGGTGTTCCAGAGCTATGCGGTCTGGCCGCACATGACGGTGTACGACAACATAGCGTTCCCGTTGAGGATCAAGAAGGTGCCGAAGGAGGAGATAGATAGGAAGGTGAAGTGGGCTGCAAGCCTACTACAGATAGATGATCTCTTGAACCGCTACCCCCACCAGCTCAGCGGCGGCCAGAGGCAGCGTGTAGCCGTGGCGCGGGCCATAGTTGTCGAGCCGGACGTGCTTTTGATGGATGAACCCCTCTCAAACCTTGATGCACTCCTCAGGGTTAAGATGAGGAGTGAGTTGAAGAAGCTGCAGCGTAGGATCAAGGTTACAACCATATACGTGACGCATGACCAGGTTGAGGCAATGACTATGGGTGACAGGATAGCTGTAATGAACAAGGGGAGGTTAATGCAGGTCGGCACACCCTACGAAGTCTACCATCATCCCGCAAACCTCTTCGTGGCAGGGTTTGTAGGGACTCCTCAAATGAACTTCCTAGAGGCAAATGTAACGGAGTCTGATAGGGGGGTTGTACTCGATGTGGGTGACTTCACCATAGAGCCTACGCCGGGGCAGGCTACACTACTCCGGGACTACATAGGCAAGACAGTGATCGTGGGGATAAGGCCAGAGCACATATACCCGGCAGACAGGGTGCCGACCGGCATCACTCACAGGCAGGAGGTCAACGGCGTCGTCGACTTCGTTGAGAGGCTTGGTAGTGACACCATAATACACGTGAACACCGGCAGCAATATAGTAGTCGTCAAGGTCAGCGGAGTCTACAACACCGATATCGGCGACAAGATAAGGGTTGTAGTGGACGTCGACAAGATGCATGTATTCCGCAAGGGCGACGGAAAGGCGGTCTTCTAGGTGGGGTGCCGTGGGTGGACAGGCTAAGCCCTGGTGGAAGGGTGTCAGGAGGATACTCCAGTTCAACATAGAGGATCGCTACGGCCACTACGTAGCAGAGCTTGACGCGGAGCAGATAGTGGAGACTGCTAAGAAGATACATGCAGACACGATAGTGTTCTTCGCGAGGGATGCATGGGGCTACACGTTCTACCGCGGCTCGAGGGCCGGCCCCCCTCACCCGAAGATGAAGGGTGACCTGGTGCGCGAGCTGATTAGGAGGGCTCATGAGGAGGGCATCAAGGTTGTATTAATGACCGCTCATACGGCAAACAAGTTGCAGTACATGCTGCATAGCGACTGGGCGCAGGTCAACCGTGAGGGGGAGGTGGTTTTGCTTGAGCACGCCCCTCCCGCCGGCGAGTATAAGCCGGAGTGGCCGGAGCTCTGCATAAACAGTCCCTTTGCCGACCACTTGGAGCTGGAGGTATGGGAGGCCTCAAGCCTCGGCGCCGACGCCGTCATGCTGGATAGCTTCCGCTACCTACCGGATCCCTCCAGGGCCTGTTATTGCAGGTGGTGTAGGGCTAGGTTCAGGTCGGAGAAGGGCTATGAGATGCCCTCGGAGCCCGATTGGAGTGATAGTAGATGGAGGGAGCTCTGGGACTGGAGGTATAGTGTCGCGGCGGACGTGATCCGCAGGTTGAAGAAGGCGTCGCATGGGCTCCCATTGGTCTTCAACAGCCACCCGGCGGGCTGGGCTGGCAGGATGAATAGGCTTGTGGAGGAGGCCAGTGACTCCATCGATATAGTCTTCGCGGAGTGTAGTGAGGCGGATCACCAGCCCCCGGGCTTCATAGCTGAGATGGTTAAGCTGTCCCGTGCCGTCGGCAGGGGTAAGCCTGTATGGGCCACGCGTAACTCGTTCCACTTCTACATGACGACGCTATCATCGACTATGCTTACGGTGAGGCAGGGGCTGAGGGAGGCGTTTATCGCCGGCGGCTCGCCGATGATACTGGTCTTCTCCTCGCTATACATGATGGATAAGAGGCCACTAGAGGCCGCCGCCAAGGTCTTCCAAGAGATCGAGGTGCTTGAGGAATACATGGATGGAGCGGAACCCGTGAGGCATGTGGGCATAGTCTTCTCGACCAAGAGCCTCGACCACTACGGGAGGCTCACGCCAAGCATATACGTCGACGACGTGAGGGGCTTCTACTACGCGTTGACCAGCATGCATGTACCCGTAGAGTACACGACGCTAGAGGCCCTCCAGGAGTGCCCCGGCTGCTATAACGTGGTCGTGCTCCCCTCGACGGCATGCATGGATGACCGTGCCGCGAGGATTATTAGGAGGCTTGCGGAGCAGGGTGTTGGGATAATAGCTACATGGATAGCATCGGCAATGCATCCCTGCGGCGTCGAGTGCCGCGAACTACTCCTCTCAGACCTGCTCGGCGTGAGGCTGCAGGGTGTCTTGAGGCTCGACTGGAGCTACATTATCCTGGGGGAGGAACTAGCCAGGAGGGTTGGTAGGAGCCTCCTCCCCTGGGGCTTCGTCTCAAGAGACCTGGGAGCCTCCCCCACGACGCGGATGCTGTCCTACCATACACTCGTAGAGAGCGTCGACGCTGATGTCGATGCATGGCTCGCCCTGCCGAGCACCGAGCATGGCTACGAGTACACGGCTGGCAGGAGCCCCCCATCGAGGCCGGTTAGGTTGGATGCCCCAGCAATACTCCACCGGGGGCTCGGCAGGGGGGCATCAGCAGTCTACTTCACCGGCCAGCTCGGCAGGATGTACTGGCACACCGGGCACCCAGACTACCTCTCACTCATCAGCTGGGCCCTGGAGACGGCCAGTCCACGGAGACCGATAGTCGAGGCCGATGCACCGCCGACGCTGCTCGTGGAGCCGTACCGGCAGGGCGAGAGGCTTGTGGTACACATGCTCAACACGAGCTATAACCAGCGCACCCCCTCCATGGGGCTCGGCGGGTCCAGGCAGCCTCTCCCCGGCTTCTCCTCGACGTTCCAGGCTCATCCAGCTACGGGGGTTGTACCGGTGCGCAATGTACGTCTAAGGGTCATGGGTACCTACTCTCATGCATACATGCCGCTGCGTGGTGATAGGCTGGAGGTGAAGGTGTCTGGGAGCTACACTGAGGTCGTTGTACCTGTTGTCGACGAGTATGAGGTAGTCGTCTTGGAGCCGTAGAGCAGTCTACGGTAGGCCTCTATGATCCAACCCTCATCCTCTCTAGGGTGTTTTATTCTACCATGCAGCTCCTGTACATAGCTTCTACCGAGCCTAAGCGCCTGCTCCGCGTATGCAAGCTCCCTCCCGAGGTATGCTGCGTGGTCAAGCAGGGTTACCATCCCGCGTGCGATGGCCGCCCGGTAGGCCTCCTCGGCGCTCCTAGCCCTGACCGTGTCCACTACTTCGCCACCCCGGATCCTCGTGACGTGTATGAGTCCATCCTCTAGGTAGATGTAGAGGTCGCCGCTGGGGTCGCGGCGGAATGGCTGCATCCTGGCCCTCCACGCATCTACAACTACACCCTTCTCCGCCGGCCGGTAGCCTGTCACTGGCTTCTTCTCCTTGATGGCGAGCAGGTTGGCTCCAATGTTTTTCGGGGTTGTCGACATGCTGAGGGCTATTGAGACCATTGCGGCGGCTATCATTGCCTCGTCGGCGGCGCCCCTAGCCTTCCAGCTCTCCTCGCTCACGAGCATAATGCTTGCCCCCGCCTCCGCGAAGATGCTTGTCGCGAGTGCCACTGCCCCAAGACTGTCGGCGTCCAGTAGCTCGTAGATGTTGCCTATGCCTGCGAGGAGGGGGGTCTTGAGGCTCCGTGAAGCCTCTATATAGGCCTCAATGCTGCGTGCAAGGCCTCTAAGCGGGGGCTCGACGACCGGATCCGCCACGGGTATCAGTCCATGCCTCTCAGCCTTCTCGGCCAGCGATGCAAGGATCTTGACACGCTGGTGGGGAGGCATTGCGTCAAGGCTTCCAGGCTCGGCTGGGATTAGGACCACGCAGGTCTCCTTCGGGAGCCTCGGGGCCACGTAGTCTATGTTGCCGGGGTGTAGTGAGAGGATTATCGAGGCCCCCTCATTGGCGGCCTCTACGAGTACATCGGGGCTTGGAGAGTCAATGCCAACGCATACGCCGGCATCGAGGAGCCGTCTTAGGCGGGGCTTGATGCTCTCCCAGTCCTCGCCAGCACCGGCTCCTATGATGGTGGCATGGCAGGCTGCACGGGCCGGGGATCTATAGCTTTCAAGCCAGACAGCTATCGGCGGCGGCCGGTAGGGGAGGAGTAGGCCGCATGGAAGCCTAACACCGGTGGGCCTTACCCTTTCGAGGAGCCTTGCCGGATCTGGCTCTGCGTCTACCTTCTCGCCGGGCTCCGCCCCCTCCCTGCAGATCTTCTCGAGGGCCTCGGGTAGCGCCGTTGCATCTCTCGGCCCCTTGACGATTACTACTCCGTGTCTTGTGCTGAGCTCCCTCAGTAGGCTCGATGGTGCCGGGTGGAGGCCTGGGAGTACGACGACGTCGTATCCCTTACGCGCAGCGTACCTCACGGCGTCTATGATCACGTCTACTGGGAGGAGTGCGGCCACGTCATAGTCTGCGACATATACGTGGACTTCTTTGCAGCCTCTGGCCTGTGAGGCGGACTTCTTAACTATTTCTGCGGCCAGCCTGCCCGTGACTAGTAGTATGCGCACACTCCTCTCCAAGGCAACACTCCTGACAGGTTTGGGGTTTTATTGCTGAGCTTGTGGACGGTAGCCCTACCGGGTATCACCCGTGTTTGTCCCCTCCTCGTGGTATTACTGTGTTATAATCGGGTTTAGGATTGAGCTCTCACGATATTATCTGGTATTACGCTAGCAGCCATCATGGGCAAGGTTATAGCTATAGGGGTGCAAATAACTATACTCGGATTGGTACCCGATGCTGCCGCTTACACGTATAAGGGAGGCGACGACAGCTATAGTTGAGGAGTACATGGTCGGGAAGAGCGGTAGTGTGAAGGAGAACGCTAACAAGTACCCTGGCCCGACCGGTCTGCTTAGCTATGTTGCTGAGAGGGCGCTGGAGAGCCTGGTCTATACCGAGCTGCCGGAGAGGGTTGCGAAGCTTCACCTCGACGGAGTGATATACGTGCATAAGCTCCCCTACAGCCTCTTCATACCCTATTGCGCGGGGCATAGCATTAGGAGGCTTCTAGTGAAGGGGCTCAAGACGCCGATGATAACCGCCAGGCCGGCCAGGCACTACGACACCTTCGTCGACCATGTGGCGAACTACCTTATAACCATGCAGCACTACTTCAGCGGCGCGCAGGCCTTCGGCGCCGTCGAGCTCTACGCGGGGCCCTTCATAAGGCGTGATGGGCTGGGCTACAGGGCTGTCAAGCAGGGTGCTCAGAGGCTCATCTATAACCTCAACTTCCCGAGCAGGGTTGGGATGCAGACGCCGTTCACCAACTTCACCGTGATCCTAGACGCTGCTAAGAGGATGATTGAGGGCGACACAGCCATCTACGCGGGGAAGGATACCGGGGAGCCGCTGGCAGACTACCTTGAGGAGGCAAAGATGTTCGTGAGGGCTATGGCCGAGATACATGCCGAGGGTGATGCGGCCGGCAGGCCATTCACGTTCCCGATACTCACCTACATGACGACCAGCAAGATACTCTACGAGGACCCCGAGGTCTTTGAGGCTGTCTTCGGGGCTGCTGCCAGGAAGGGGACGGGGTACTGGCTGAATACGAGGGTCGTGAACCCCGATGCGGCATTCAGCATGTGTTGTAGGCTTGTGATACTCAAGGAGGAGTTGAAGGAGGCTGCTAAGACGGGTACGCCGATGAGGCTTAGGCTCGCCAGGAGGGCTGTGGAGGAGGCCAGGGAGGAGCGGCTTAGGGCCCTGGAGAGGCAGCGGATGGGCGGCCTCTGGGCCATGCCCGATATAACTGGGAGCAAGGCGGTGATCACCCTGAACCTCCCAAGGATAGTGCTTGAGAGTGGTAGGGATGACGCGGCGTTTGAGGAGAAGCTCCTGGAGGTGCTGGAGGTCGTCCGGGAGGGCCTCCTCTGGTTCACGTACCGCTACGCTAGGCAGGCTGCTGAGAACCCCGGCTTCTACATGATGCCCCTCGAGTACGTCCCGGAGGTCTTCCAGGTAACCGGCACACCATACTTCCTGACAGTCGGTGTCCTAGGACTGCCTGAGGCTGCTGCACTGATGACCGGTGATCCGCAGGCATGGTACTCTAGCAGGAAGACTAGGCTCGAGATGGCTGCATGGATGAGGAGGATTGTTGAGATGGTTGTGGTTGAGACTAGGAGGTGGAGCAGGGAGACCGGTATACCCTTCAACGTCGAGGAGGTTCCTGGCGAGAGTGCGGCGGCGAAGCTGGCCTCAAGGGATGCGAAGAGGTATCCGGAGGTGCTCGAATACCTCCCCGACAAGGAGTACCCGATATACAGCACCAGTATAGCGCCGTACTACGCACCGCTGGAGCTCTGGGAGCGCGTAGAGATAGAGGAGACGGTGCAGCCAGTCTTCACCGGCGGGGTGATCATGCACATCTTCCTCGGAGAGCAGCCCGACCCAGAGGCCCTAGCAAGCCTAACAAGGAAGCTGACCGCAAACACCAGGCTAATCTACTGGAGCTACACCCCAGCGATAACAGTCTGCCCCAACTGCGGCTACAACACCGTCGGCATCATCGAGACATGCCCCAAGTGCGGCCACGAGACCGAGATATGGAGCAGGATAATAGGCTACTATAGGCCGCTGAAGCGCTGGCACCCAGCAAGGGCACGCGAGTTCCACTACAGGTATCATTACACCATCTAGCCGGCAGGGATGACAAGATAAAAACCCGCAATAGGAGTAAGTGTTCTGACACGGGCCATAAGCCCCGCCTGGACGCGGGGGTGCCCGAGCCAGGTCTAAGGGGGCGGGCTCAAGACCCGCTGGCGTAGGCCGGCGTGGGTTCAAATCCCACCCCCCGCACCAAGTCCCTAGAACCCCTTTATCCACGTGGCCCGAAGACCTGTGCTCCTGGGTGAAGGCTTCAATCTAGTTCTTCTTGGCTTTTGACTGTGTGTTCTCCTATTTTCACGGGGGTTGTAGAATAGGGGAGGTGGCTGGTATTGGTGCGGCGGCCGGGATTTGACCCCGGGGTCACCGGCTTGGGAGGCCGGCGTCCTAGTCCAGGCTAGACGACCGCCGCGCCCGTGGATTGGTGGGGTCTTCTGGGAGGGCTGGATAAACTTTATGGTCTGGGGTGGTGAGTGGCAAGCATGGCCCCCGGTGATGTTAAGAGGGTCTCTTGAGTGGTGAAGAGAGCCGGAAAGGCTGAGGGGCTCTGATTGTGCTTTGATTCCTAGGTTGTGAGAATTTGAGGTGTGCCGCCGCGGGGATTCGAACCCCGGACCGCCCGGTCTTCAGCCGGGCGCTCTCCCGCTGAGCTACGGCGGCCTCCATTATTCGTGTTGGCGTGGCTCCAGGGGTTATTTTGGTTTTGTGGCTGTGGTAGTTCCGGTCTAGTGTGCATGGGTTTTCGTCTTTCTCGGCTCTGTTTCTTCCCTGGCGGGGTTGTTGTGAGGCTTGTCTGTGTTGAGGAGGGCGAGGTAGGGGCTTTTGTGAGGCTTGTCTCTAGGCTTGGTTGTAGTTGTAGGGTTGTCTGTAGTGGGGGTGTATGTAGGGTTTACCTGGAGTATGTACCCTCCTCGCTAAGGGTCTTGAAGGGCTTCGCCGCCTGGATAGGGTATCTCCTTGGCCGTTGCAGGCCCGTGGTGCCGGTGCCTGCGGCTAGTCTGCCTGGGCTGCCGGGCCTGCTTGGGGCGGTGCATGTCAGTGATGGCGGTGATGTGTGTTTTGAGCGTGTGGGGGGTGGTAGTGTATGCCTGCCCGTTGACGTCTTCTGGAGCCATATGGGGGTGTTCGGGTCTACCGGCTCGGGTAAGTCGACGACCACGGCGTATGTGGTCTCGAGGCTTGCGTCATGCGGAGTGGTTGGGGTAGTGTTTGACTGGCATGGTGAGTATAGGGGTCTCCTAGGGGCCTTCGGGTCAGGGTTCTACGAGTATAGCTATCCTGGCCTGCCGCGTCTCCCCCTCCTCCCAGGCGGAGATGTCGATGCAGCTGTTGATGTGTTTAGTGATGTGCTTGGGTTAAGCGATAACCAGGCCTTGTTGATGCTCGATCTCCTGGAGTCGATTAGGAGTTACTGCTTAACGGGTGAGTTGAGGGGTAGACTGGGGATCCTGCTCCAGCTCGGTGGAGGGCCTCCCAGAGCCCTTGACGATGTCTGCAGGGGTGGGGAGGGCTCGTTGAGGGGGTTTATGAGGCTCGTCATGGAGCTCTACAATAGGCTTTATGTCGTCGAGTCGAGGGGGGAGAAGGAGGCATGGGCGGCCCTCCTCCGCAGGCTTAGGATGGCTCTCCGCGAGCCCGGTCTCTTCAGCTTAGAGGCCGGCAGCTTGGAGGATGTAGTCCAGCTCCCCTCAGAGGGGATAGTGGTCTTCAACCTCTCGAGGATAAGGAGTGGGAGGAGCAGGGCACTCTACGCACTCCTCCTAGCCCGCCTACTCTACGAGGAAGCCTACCGCACCAACCGCCTAATGAACACAGTCTTGGTCTTCGAGGAGGCGCACAACCTAAACCCGCGCCGCGGCGGGATGACCGGCGGTGTGCTTAGCCGCCTGGCGGAGGAGGCACGGAAGTATAGACTCGGCATAATAGTTGTTGACCAGTCACCGGGCTTGCTGGACAAGTCGCTCCTCGCAAACCTAAACACTGTCATAATGCATCGAGTACACTCGAGCAGGGATCTCGAGGCACTAAAGAGTGTAGCCCCCTCCTCAAGGGAGCTCGAGAAGACGCTGCCAACGCTGAGGACGGGCGAGGCAATACTGGCCTCAACGGCGCTCCCAGCACCCGTACCAATAATTATCAGGGCCAGGTAGGGGCCTCCCGCGGGAGAAGCGCTTGCCCACGCCCACCCCACTCCTAGTCTACCGGGTAGGCTACGTCGAGGAGCACGCCCTAGAATCACTCCTTGCAGGGCTCCGCTCGGCATACAAGAGCCACAAAGCAGTCTACGTCGGCGACATCGAGCCACCGGTCACAGCCTACAACTGGCGCAGGAGACAATACGACAGCACAACCTTGCTCCACACACTACTCAAGAAGACATCACCTCACGCCCCAACACTATTCGTTGCAGGCGTCGACGCCTACGCAGACAACCTAAACTTCGTCTTCGGAGAAGCACTCCTCGGCCAGGGAGCAGCAATAGTATACACGCCGAGACTGAAGCCCGAATTCTACGGCGACGAGCCAAACCCGCTACTCTACATAGAACGCCTAATCAAAGAATCACTACACGAACTAGGACACGCCTTCGGCCTCCGCCACTGCCCGACACCGGGATGCGTAATGAACTTCAGCAACTCAATCCTAGAGGTCGACGAGAAGAAGCCAGCATACTGCCAGAGATGCGCCGAGATACTAGCCGAGAACGGCGTCCTGGTGAACGAGGAGTACATACTAGCCTAGATGTCAACGACGAACTGCACCATCCACAAGCCATCAAGCCTACGAATACACATCTGCGCGTAGGTAACAGCCTTAACAATAGTCCTATACTCATGCCTCTCGGGGTCGAACACCTCACCGCATCCCTCACCCTCAACAACATAGCCCCCATCAGTCTTCTCTATCCTATCAACACGGAACCTGGAGAACACCAGCCCCTCCGCGTCAAAGTAGAAGAGGAACTCCTCAACCCACCTATACAACGCGTTCTCGAGATCAGTCCCCTCAACCCTCACACGCTTACAGACCCTCGGCTCAACCCTCGAAGTATCAGTAATCACCTCGAAGACGCCCCGAGCAGCATTAGCGAAGGCCTCCTCTAGGCTCCTCCCATAAGCCCTCACAAGCACATCAGCCGTGTGCTCGCAGAGCTCAAAGGGCTTAAACCCAGCCTCCCCCATACAAGCCCCTAATAGTGTATGAGGCTACAAGCGATTATTAGCCTAATTCAAGTGGCTGTGGCGGGCCGGCCGGGATTCGAACCCGGGACTTCCGCCCACCACGGCGCACGGCCGCGGAGGTCAACGGGTTAAAAGCCCGCCGCTCTGCCTGGCTGAGCTACCGGCCCAGCCAAATGGGATGCTGTGGCAGAACCCCTCATAAACCCTAACCCGCCAGTAGACCAGCCAGCCTCCTAGAAAGCCTAGACGCAACCCTACCAGCAGTGTAGAGAGGCTCCGGCACCCTACTATACAGCTGCAGGCTGCAGAGGAGCCTCGCAGCCTCCCCATAACTGCCTCCTACAACAGCAACATATAACTCCCTGCCCCTACCGCACACAAGCCTACGAAGAAGAGAATACACAACCTCGACCCTCACAAACCGCTCCCGCCAGTCAACAAAATGCCTGCGGAGAGCCCACCCAATAGCATCAATATCGGGCCAATACATGTGAACAGAGGCTATAGGTACACGGAGCCTCCTCCAAGCCTCAACCAGATCAGCAACATTAAACCCTGCGAAGATAGGCGTGTCAACAACAACCAGGACGGGCTCTACGCCAAGCCCCTCCACAAGACTAACAAGGGAATCAGTAGCATCCACCCCATCAACCTCGACGAGCGAAAAGCCGAGCCTAACCGGAACCCAGCCCCACCCCTCACACCTACAGTGAACGGCGCCACAGAGCACTGTGTACCTCCAACCCCTCTTAAAGAAGCCATCATCAACCCCTACCACGCAGTCTCCGCAGAACCCTTCCGAGCAGCGGATCAACACTCAATGCCTCCACAACGGTATCGGGGTCAGCGCTGAGAGTAATAATCCTCGTCTTCCCGTAGCGCCCCCTACTCACAATCCTTGCATTGATAACCCCGAGCATGTCAAGTTCATTAATTATATCGCTCACCCTCCTCTGCGTGACCGGGTCAATACCTATCCGTTCAGCTACAAGCGAGTAGGCATTGTAGAGCTCACCCGTGGTCGTCGACTTGACACCCCTCCACCTAAGCAGTACGAGCGACAGGAGCACGATCCGAGCCTGCAGGGGGAGTGAGCGAATCACCTCAAACACCCGATCCCTCTCAATAACATCCCACGCACGCTTAACATGCTCAACACTCACACTCGAAGCACCCTCCCTCTCAGCAAGCTCCCCAGCGACACGCAGCAAGTCAAGCGCACGCCTCGCATCACCATGAACCCTCGCGGCAAGCGCAGCACAATACTCTATCACCCCAGGCTCCAGCACGCCGGGGTGGAAAGCCTTCTCAGCCCTCTCCCTAAGAATATCCTCAAGCTGCTCAGCGTTATACGGCCTAAACACAAGCTCCTCCTCACCAAGGCTACTACGCACACGGGCATCAAGCATATCAACAAACTTCACGTCATTCGTAATACCCACAAGCGAGACCTGCATAGCCCCCCGCGGAAGCTCATAGCCAATCCTAGTCAACTTATACAATAGGTCGTCACCCCTACGCTTAACAAGCCAATCAACCTCGTCGAGAACAACAATCAACACCCCCCTCCTCCTCACAAGCCCCCTCACAAGCCTAGCATAGACCTCAGCCGTCGACAACCCAGTAAACGGCACCCTCACACCAATACTGGCAGCAATATCAGCCAAGACCTTGTAGGCAGTGTCACGCTGCCTCGTATTAACATAGGCATACAGCACGTTGACACCAATACTCCTCGCCTTAGCAACAAGCCTCCTCAACACATACAGCGTGACAGCAGTCTTCCCCGTACCCGTAAGCCCATAGATGAACACATTGCTCGGCCTAGAACCCTTCAAAGCCTGTGCAAGCACACTCCCAAGACTCCTAATCTCCTCCTCACGATGAGGAAGCCTATCAGGTATATAATCGGGGCTAAGCACATCACGATCCCTAAACACCCTAGACGCCATAACCCTCTCAAACACCTCATCAAGCACATCGCCAGACACGGCCAACACCCACCCAGACACCGAAGAACCCTACCCTGACAAGCCCACAGACAAGGCTTCACAGAAGACCTGGCCTCAAAAACCCCCAGCCACAAACCATCAAAAGCATAAAAACCCCAGCAAGCCACAAACCCGTCAATGGAAGGGCCGGTAGCTCAGCCTGGAAGAGCGCTCGGTTCGCACCCGAGAGGTCCCGGGTTCAAATCCCGGCCGGTCCACCACCCCTACTTCTCGCCGAGATAACCGCGGCTGATGTAGACCCGACCACACTGAGGCCCCCAGGTGATGAATACGCCATCGCCTGACGCCCCTAGACACGGCCCAGGAGGGGGAGGTAGGTCGGCGAGACGCTCTGCTTGACCGGTCTCTCTGCATACCTGACCCTAGAACCCTTAGGGATCCTGCTATAGTTCCAGGAAGTATCTATCTTCAGGTCGTCGATCCTCAAGACCTTCGCGTGGCTCCCTATAGCATACTCGAACCTGAAGAGTCTAGGGTACCTCTGCTTAAGCCTCCTCAACACGCTCCTTATCTGGGGGCCGTCCCTGCCTACAAGGCAGCGCTCGTCGAGCGTGAGCTTGACGCTGACCCCTCTCCGCAGGAGGTTCTCTAGATCATCGATCGCCTCGGCGGTGGTGTATGCAGTTGTGACCTCAAGCACGTCGGCCGCCGCGAGGGCCAGGCTGCGGAGAGCGTAGCTCGTCACGAGTAGCCTAGCCTCTGTCCTCCAGGCGCCGATAGCTACGAGGAAGACCTTGAGCACGCAGGTGCTCGTCAGGAGCGGCTGGAGCACGCCCTCCCTGCACTCGTCAACCAGTATCGTGTCGCCGCAGACGTCAAGGCAGCTGCGGAGCCCCCGGACACCGGCCCCCGAGAGGACAGCCACCGTGTGCGGGTCGGGTGCCAGGCCGAGCTCCCTAAACACCTCAGCAACCCTCCCGCCAGCCTCAAAGCCCTCCGGGTGATCAACGGTATACGTGCCCATGATCCGTGCCAGCCCGGCCTCCGGAACCCCGCCGCCCTGCACGCTAAGCTCCGTTGCAAGCTCATACACTACATCAACGCCGCTGACGTCGACTATGCCCGCATAATATAGCCTCCTATTATGATGCCTTATCGCGCCATACACCGGCCGCACAGCACCCCTAGAGCTGAGCGCCGAGGCCTCAGCGTAGAGGACATGAGCCAACGTATGGGCAGTAACGTAGCCGAAGTACTCGAAGAGCCTCCTCATCTCATCCCACTCGCCGACACCAAGCCTGGCCAGGATGCCGGCAACAAACTCCTTCAAGTCCCGGGAGGGCTTCTCGACGAGGTAGCGGTAAGCAGCATACTTAGCCAGCACGAGATCCCTCGCAAGCCTCCCGGAGCACCTAACCTCGCTGTTAAGCATTAGGTTTACAGCAAAGTCGGTGACAACGTCCTTAAAGAACACGATCAGAGCCGGCCCTATGCTGGTCGGGGCAGCGAATGCATAGCGGCTCAGCCATACCATGTACGGAATCCTTACCCCCCAGTAGCCCGGCCACCTCGGGAGAGCTAGCATCCCAGCTGTGCTCACGGCCCTGAGGCACCCCTCCCCACGCGGCTGCAGTGTATTGCTGGCGCAGTATGCTCCAGACTACTTGCACAATCCCCGAGCCTCCGGGCTCCAAACACTCTTCTACACCGTCTACGGCGTACTCGTTGACGGCGAGATATAGTTTGAGTATGCATCCAGCGTAATCCAGGCTAGAATAGTTAGCGTTTTCCGCTAGCATTTTAATAGTTCTGGAAACCATAGATGCTGGAACCTTACATGGATAGTGATGCTTCCTGTAAGAAGTAATACAGGATAGATACGCGCCCCTATACCCTCTTCCCCTACCATGAAGCTCCTCCACAACCCCTCTATAAAGACGGTAGTCGACAGCATCAATAAGTGGGATAAAGACAGCCGTGCTCCTCAAAACACCCAGCGCACCCTCACCCATGAGTGCTGCAACCCGGTTAAGCCTCTGCACACCCTCAAGGGCAACAAGCATGTCCCATTCCCCGAATATCCTCTTCAACTCCCTAAACCCCTCCTCCCTGGCACCCCAAGGCATATGAATAAACACCATTATCATCCTCCTCCAGTTAGATGTCAGCGCCTCAACGCCATCGGCAACACTCCGCACCCCGCCACCACAGATTGTTGAGGCTGCATCCAAGCCGCCGTAGAGATAGTTACCTGCAACAACAACCCTCATACGCCCCCCAGCAACCCTCCTGGCAATACTGACAAGCGCGGCGACATGCCTCAAGCCCCATCCGTCAAGAGCCTCGGAGCCAGTGACAAGCAGGAGCCTCTTACCCCGTGCAGCTCCTCCACCAGAGAGCAGCTCCTCTGCGAGAGACGCCGGGTCGTAGACATCTACTCCAAGCCGCCCCCTCACAGACCCGTTACAGTCCAGGATCAGTGTATCCTCCGAATATACATGGGCGAGGATAGCAATCACGGTGTCAAGCCTCACACCTGGAGGCGGCGTAAGTGCTGCGTCAATACCCTCACGTATAGCCTTCAGCGTTGAGGCTAGGAGGACCGCCTCGGCTGCGCGCAGCCCACAGCGCCCCATAGAGGATAATGCTTCCTCAACCCTTCCACGATAGCCCTCAAGGAGTCTACACAGTAGCCTCCCGAGCCTACTATCGCTGCAAACCGATATGCACTCGTCATCTAGGTCTACTACTGGTATCTTGGCGACATAGTATTCGACGCCCTTGGATGCCTCGAGGGCCCTCGAGGCGAGGTCCGCGATTATACTCCTGCATACTCCATCCCTGCACTCAATGTATCCCTCCTCTTCCAGCTCCCTCAAGATCCTGCGGTGCATCGGTGCTCGGAGGCTGTGCAGCTTATTCAGCCTGATCCAGGTGGGTGGCTTATCCAGCCTGCATAGTTGTTCATCTCTGCAGGCCTGGTGTTCGGGGCCTGCGAGGGGGTGTCCGTTCAGCTCTAGTTCTAAGCCGGCAAATTCGCCCAGAACGAGCTCTGCTGTATGCATACCTCACCTCTCGGCATGTGGGGGGCAGCGTCTACTAGCTCTAATAAGCCTGTCTACTGCGCGTACACAGACTCGAAATAAGTGTTGAAAGAATGAGCTTAGGAAAATAGATCAAGCGGTAGACCCGTCAATACTCTTGGCCCACGTGCAGTAACAAGCACCATCTCTTCAAGCCTGGCGCCGAGCCCCTGAGACTCTATGTAGACGCCGGGCTCTATGGTGACAACCATACCCTCCTCTACGACATCGCTGCTCGCCGGGCCGAGACGCGGATATTCGTGAACCTCGAGGCCAACGCCGTGGCCGAGGGAGTGTATAAAGTACTTTGCAAGTCCATGCTTCTCCAGCTCCCTTCTTGCAGCCTCGTCGACGGCAGAGGCTTTAACTCCGGGCTCCAGCCGCTCCAGGGCGGCGTTGATAGCGTCTACCAAGGCCTCAATGATGGCGCGGTAGTCGGGGCTGGGTGAGGGATACATGAATGATCTAGTCATATCACTGCAGTATCCACCGACACGTGCACCGGCATCAATAACCACGGGCGTATTCAGCCTAAGATACCTCCTAGGAGACGGCTTCGCATGCGGATAGACGGTATTAGCTCCGAAGGCTATGATGGAGGGGAAGGCGTAGTCCTCTGCACCCCCCATCCTCATGCCGTACTCGAGGGCGGCGGCTGCCTCGACCTCGCTGAGGAGATACCCCTCCTGGATCTCGTCAACCATGAACCGGAAGCCCTTCTCAGTGGCCTCTATAGCCCTCTTCATCAACTCGAGCTCCCACCACTCCTTCACAGCCCTCCACTTCTCAACACTGATCCGCTTGAACCTCCTCCTGGAGCCAGCACCAAGCTTCTCGGCGGACTCCAGGCCGAGGCTATCGTAGAGTATGAGGCCCTCGGGTAGTAGCGTGTTGAGAGCGTCAACCACGCCCCTAGCCTTTACAACCCTCCCCTCCAGGTGGAAGATGTCGGGCCTACTCGTGTACACCACAACCTCCACGGAGCCGGCCAAGCCGTTCTCGGCGACAACGTCGAGAGCCTGCCGCCTAAGGAGGGGAGGCACCAGTAGAAGCACCTCCCCGCTACGCAGGGCGAGGAGGACGCCGGCATCATAGCCGGTGAAGTACGCCACATTAGCCGGCCTACTGACCACTGCAGCCTCAGCATTCTCGGCGAACACAGCCTCCCTCAGCTTCTCAACCCTCTTAACCAGGTGCTGACCCAGCAAGGCCAACCCAGGCCTCCACCAGGCCCTACGTGTTAGCCGAGTCCTAGTATCCTAAGCGCCTCCGCCGCAGCCTCCCGGCATGAACCAACATACCTTATGGCCATGCCCATCCTCGGGTCAACGACGCCATCCGGGTATGCGTCCCTAAACTTGTCGGTCGGCAGCCCGGAGCATGTAACCATCACGACACTCCTACCAATACTATAGGCCGTCACAAGCTCCATTAGGGTTCCAGCGCCACCTCCCAGAGCGACAAGGACATCGCTGCTCCTAACAAGCACGACACTCCTACCCCTAACGTCCATCCCGGTACGCACGACGATAGCCTCCTCCGGGTACTCGTAGTCCTCATACTCCCTCGGAATGACCATCACGACGGGTATGCCGCGGCTTATGCACTCATCAGCTACAAGCCTCATACCACCACGATAACCCCCAAGCACCACGCCCACACGGCCACGGGCCTCTGCAAGCCCCTCAACGAACTCCTTTACGCAGCCCCTAAGCCATGGGGTCTCTCCACTATAGACGGCAACACCTATCAGCCTCAAGGCCGGGGACACCATCCATAACCGGGTAGCAGCGCTTGATATTATCTGAGAGCCTTCTCACACCGGTTGATGTAGTAGTCGACAGCAGGGAGGCATCGAAAAACAAGAAGATAGTTGATGAACTGAGACGGAGAGGAGTCACGGTCGCGGTAGCTGCGCTCAACGCGGGGGACTACTACCTCCTCTCAGCAGGCAATGGAAGCCCCATCCTCGTCGAGAGGAAGACGGTGCTGGACTTCGTCAATAGTATAAGGGATAACAGGATATGGGATCAGGCTAAGAGGCTGAGGGAGGCGGCGGCCAGCGACGGCGCTAAGCCCGTAATCCTCCTCGAGGGCTGGCTCGGGCTCGTCGAGAAGAAGACAAAGTGGAGGATAACAGCAGTGTTGAGGATAATTGATGAGCTCACACTAGACTGGGGCATACCCGTGATACCCTCACCGAACTGGTATGCGACAGCGGCGTGGATAGCAGCGAAGGCTAGGAGCCTCGGTGAGACGGGCAGGAAGAGGGTTCTCAGGCTGCGTGTCGAGAAGAAGCCGCCCACGCTCCGGGAACGCATACTCTATGTAGCTGAGGGGCTTGTCGGCCCGACGCTCGCCAGGAGACTCCTCGAGAAATTCAAGACCCTTAGAAGGATAGCGAATGCGAGCGTAGCGGAGCTGATGACTGTTGAGGGCATCGGCGAAAAAAGGGCAAGAGAGATCTACGCGATATTCAACACGGAGTGGTCTTAGCCCTCGACCTTCTCGAAGTGTATTATGCCTACCGGGCAGGCCTCGGCGGCAGCCTTGACACAGTCCTCGAGGTCCTCAGGGACTAGGCCCTCGCCGAGGGCGTCTGGCTTGACGCGGAAGTCGGGCTTAATCTGGCTCTTCCCGTCCTCCTCGTTCATCTCGAAGACGTCGGGGCATAGCGATACACATACCATGTCCGCGATGCACTGGTCCCTATCGATAGTCACCTTAATCTTCGCCATAAGGGGCTCACCGGTACAAGGATGGTGCCAAGGGGAATAATACTGTAGCGTGAATAGTCCAAGAACCTATACCTCCTTAACAGAGTTTAGGTAGTAGATAAACGGTGCCATCACTGCAGCTAACCGGTTCAGCAACCCCCCGTACATAGGCGACGGCGACCGCGAGGCACACCAAGGCGTCGAACGCGTGGCGGCTCCGCGAGACCATCCTAACACTCCTCAGGCTGGCCACTAGGCGGCGGAGCGCCGAGACCGGGTCGCTGCAGCCAGAGGCCCTTAGGGCACTCCGGGGATGCGTCTCGATAACAACAATGCCGGCCTCTGACAAGAGCGCGCTGAGAACCACCCCCCTTGCCGTGAGGAGCCTCATATGCGGCCATAGTGGGGGGAGGACACGGTAGCCCATCCTCTTGAGGGCCAGGTCTACCTCGCGGTAGCCCCTCAGCCTCCTTGGGAGGGTGAGGGGTGCATCGACGGCTACTACCCTTGCATGGGATATGCTGTCGATTAAGCTCCTCGAGTCATAAACCAGGAATGCCTCGGCGACGCCGTTCCTCAGCACTGCAACGCCTGAGGGCCTCCGCGGCGAGCCTGCAAGATCTACTCCTGCAGCCGCGGGCACCCCTTCTCCTCCAAGACATCCGCGAGGAGCCGCTCCGCCCACCTCAGCTTCATTCCCGGGAGGAGCGTGAACAGCAGCCTCATGTACCAGGGTGCCTTCAGTGGCGCGCCGGCGGCCCTTGGGTGGCCTCCTCCTCCGAGCCACTGCGCTACCAGCCTCACGTCGACGCTCCTCGAGCGTAGGCTTATCCCCCTCGATCCCCTCCTCCTTATTATGGCTACGAAGTCTACGTTAAACCTGCTCATTATGCCGCTGGCTATTATACTTGCATTCGGCGGCCCAGGCTTCTTGAGCGCTACAGCAAACCTACAGCCCCCCGCGGCACGTATCTTAACGGTCTTCAACGCGTCGTTGAATGATTCGAACTCCTTGGCGAGGTATTCCATGAGGGCTTCGTCGAGCTCGCTCCACCAGAGGAGGCCCTGGTAGAAGTTGCTAAGCATGCTCCTCCTCCACGCATCCCCCCTCCTGCCCCTATACCTCTCAGTAACCCTGTACAGCCTGCCCGCCATAGGGTCGTCCCATCTCCAGAGATCGGCGGCGCAGGCGGCGGCTGCAAGCCTCTGAGAGAACTCGTCGCCAGCAGCAACCCTCGATGCGACGACCCCTGCGGCGCATGTGGAGTGGTCTATGTAGACGCTCGCCCCGCTGCCCCTTACAGCTGCAAGCCATTCATCCCTCCAACGATGATGGTCAAACCACTCCACATATACTCCGCTCTTCACAAGCCTGTCCAGCGCCGTGTATATCCCTGCTATGGTGTCGTCGTTGGGCCCGAGATCCATTAAGGCGAGCCTCTCCGTTGAGCCGGGCTTCAACGACTTCAGTGTCTTAGGGAGCCGGTGCGGCTCGGTGAACAACACTGCAGTGTCGACGAATGGTTCAAGCCCCCTACCTCTATGGTATATCGCGGCGGCGGCCACGCCGTCGAGGTCTGTATGAGTCACTACTACGGCTCTCCACCTCTTCTTCAAGGAGCCTCATCCTCCCCGCGGGGACCACTGGCTGGGCTTCTGAGGCGCCCGGATGGTCTTAAGCAGCTAGCAACACCCTAGCACAACTCTGCGGGGACGGTGACGGGGTTATGACTCTGGCGCACGTACCGGTTCACGTCGAGTTCGAGGCGAGGGTTGAGAGGGTTCTTGTGCAGAGGGCTGGCTACAGGTGGAGGGGTGCTGTTGAGGTAAAGTATCGTGAAGCTAGACTAGTCCTATTCATGGCTGGTGCTGTAGCTCAGTGGCTGACTAAGGGGGAGAGGCTGCGCATAAAGCTCCATACGCAGCCAAGCATCGTTGAGGGACGCTACTCCTGCCTACCAGGCGATTACGAGGCCTACAGGGTTTGGGAGGGGGAGCTGGTCAAGATATGGCCGCCATGGAGTAGGAGGGTAACCCTTCCACGCAGGGATCCGCTGCGAGGGGACGTGGTCTACGAGTACGAGATACTGGCCAGGGAGGCCGTGACGGAGCAGGACTACATAGACATCGTGAGCCTGGAGCAGTACCACTACGCCAGCAAGGAGGAGATAGTTGCCGTCTGGAGGTGCCCCATCTGCGGGAGGTTCATAGAGTCCAACGTGCAGCCCGAGTGCCCAGTACACCATGTCCCTGCATGCCTGCAGGAGATAAGGGGTAGCCTGCCGAGCTCGAGGTTCCTCGTCCTGGAGCTCGTCTCACGTAAGCCCTTCGAGCCACGCATAGTCGGGTATGTGAGAGTTGACACCCCTATACCATTGATGCACCGCAGGCTCCCGGACGGCAGGATAGAGAAGATGATAAGGGAGAAGGTGTTCCCGAAGGACTGGTTCCATCCAACGTACTGGCCCCTCGCGTACTCCAGGAGGATCACGATAATAAGGAGGTACAGGGAGCTGGCGAAGGAGTATGCGTCGAAGAGGCTCGCCAGGGCAATAGTGGGTGAGGAGATAGCGGAGCTGGCCCTCCGCCACGCAAACACGGCTGCAGCAAGGATAGCGAGGGTCGTCATACACCCCGACTACCGCGGCGACGGCCTCGGCGTCCTAGCCGTCAAGATGGCTGTGCAGTGGATCGCCGAGAGAAGGATACCAGAGATGAAGAAGAGAAAGCATATAGTCGAGACCATAGCACAGATGGCGCGCTACAACCCATTCTTCGAGAAGGCAGGCTTCGTCTACATGTGGGATACGGCCAGCGGACGCCCAGTACTAATGTACCCGTTGACGGAGGAGGCTAGGAGAAGGATAGAGGAGTTCCTCCGCAACGACCCCGTGGCGAGACAGCATGGAGGCAGGCTCTACAGGCCGAGGTATAAGCCGGCAGACCCCATAACGGAGCCGATAAGGCTCGTCAACGTATCCAAGATATACTCAAGCGAGCTCGACATATCGAGGCTGCCGCCGGGGCTAAGGGAGGTGCTGAAGGCCTTCGGCGTCGAGAAGAGGAGGGTGGAGCGCTACGTCCTAAGGGAGGTCAACATAACGATAAACCCCGGCGAAGTAGTCGCCGTGGTTGGCGCATCAGGTGCGGGGAAGACGACGCTCCTCAGAATGATTATCGGCGCCTCGATGAAGGAGCCACCGGACCAGTATAAGCCGAGTGAGGGGAGCGTTAGCCTTCCAGGAAACGCTAAGCTTGCCTGCCTACTCCCCGGCGAGATGGAGCCAGCCTTCGGCACAGAGACGCTCCTCGAGCATGTCACCCAGAAGCTCGGAGACCCGGCCGAGGGAGTCGAGGTGCTGAACGTTGTAGGCTTATCCGACGCGGTGTTCTACAGGGCTAGGTTCGACGAGCTGAGCACGGGGCAGAAGGAGAGGGCGAAACTGGCATCACTGCTGGCGGAGAGACCGAACATAGTCATAGTGGATGAGTTCGCGGCGCACCTCGACCCCCTGACAGCCCAGAGGGTTGCAAGGAAGCTCTCCAGGATAGCGAGGAAGCATAAGATAACACTAATAGTGTCGACGAATAGGTCGGAGATACTAAAGGCGCTAGCCCCTGACTCCCTGATATACGTCGGGTATGGTAGGGCGTACAAGGCGGAGGCCTCGGAGACGCCGACCCCGCAGCATCAGTAGCGGCCAGGTCTCAGCCCCGGTGGATGTCCTCAACGGCCTCCATGTAGACTGGGCGGCGGGCCGGGGAAAGGTGTTACGCCTTGCAGCACCCGATAATATGGAGCAGGGTTGAGGCGGTAGCAGCAGTACTCTCACTGGTTCCCGGGGATGCTATCCGTGCGGTCGAGACGAGCGATCCCCAGTACAGGGCGGCGCGGATGATAGCCGGGAGGCATGGGGCGGCAGCGGCGGCCATCATGGCAGCTAATGCGCTGATAAGTTATCGTCTAATGGGGCGGGGGGAGGACTACTGGATGGAGTACGCGAGGTGGATGGTTAGACAGAAGACCCCGAGCACCGGCGCCGAGCTAGTGAAGCTCGTAAAGGAGTTCCTCTTCTCCTCGAGGATAAACAGGGCTGCTAGGCGTCATAAGGCCTCCCGGCTGGAGAAGGCAGAGCCCGTGCTGGATAGGCTCCTTAGACGCCCGGAGTCCTATAGGGATCTGGGCGTGCTGGTTGTAGAGCTTAGGCAGAGGCTCCCGGCGCGCGGGCCCGGTAAGACCATATTCTTCGCGGCTAAGATGGCCTACTATGCCTTCTCCGTCCTCGGGGTCAAGGCCGATATATCCTCCATAGACTCGATACCCGTCGATAGGAGGGTTGCGCTCATCACCTCCTCGAGCATGATGGTCGACGCGAGGCCCGAGGAGCTTACCGTCCGGGGATGGGGGAGCGTGATCGAGGCATGGAGGGGGGTCTCGAAGCACTCACGTATACCCGTGCTGCAGATAGACACGCTCATATGGCTGCCGCTGCCCCGCAGCGAGCCCTACCTCCGCAGGGGGCTGCTTGCATCAGCCCGTGATAGGTATGCTGAGAGCCTCATGGAATACTCCTCCGGCCTCATACCATGGAGCCTCGCGCATAAGATCGCCTCCCAGCTCCTATACCGTAGCCCCTGGGGCTAGGCTTGGGGCTTGAAGGCGTACGGGTCGCGGTGCTCGGAGCAGGGAGGATGGGTTCAGCGATAATCCGCGGGCTCGTCGCCGCGGGCGCCGAGGTGATAGCGACCGGGAGGAGGAGGGAGACGCTGGAGAGGGCGGCTGCTCTCGGCGCGAGAACCACCAGGTCTAACACCGAGGCTGTCGACGAGGCCGACATAGTCGTGATAGCAGTCAAGCCCTTCAACTACCCCGAGGTGGCGGAGGAGATAGCGGGGCATGTTGCAGGCAAGGTCGTCGCATCGATAATGGCCGGCGTGACGCTGAAGATACTAGACAAGACCCTGCCGGGCGCAGAGACATACCGCGCAATGCCTAACATAGGCGCGCTCGTAGGCCGCTCAGTCACAGCACTAGCCCTACGCGATGGCGGCGGCAGGGGGAGTAACTGGAGGCTCGTTGAGGAGGTATTCAAGACCATTGGGAGCGTGGTATGGATACCTGAGAGCCTCATGGATGCATGGACAGCCCTGGCAGGGTCGGGGCCCGGGATACTGGCGGAGATAATCGACGCAATGATACTGGGCGGCGTTGCCGCAGGCCTACGGAGGGACGTGGCGACAAAGGCTGTGGCCGAGCAGCTGAGGGCAATCGCAGACCTCCTCGAGGAAAAACACCCAGCAGCCATCCGAGACGAGGTAGCAACACCCGGAGGCACCACGATAGCCGGCATACACGCGCTGAGCAGCTACTCGCCGAGGAGAATGCTCATGGACGCCATACTAGCGGCGGCCGAGAAGAGTAGGGAGCTATCAGAATACGTGGCGAACGAGCTTGCGAAGAAGCTCAACATAGACTAAACCTCCGCCTCCAAACCATGCCTCTCCTCCCTATAGTATATCGTCGGTATCCCAAGCTCCATAAGCCTCCTCCTCAACCCCATATCAGCGGTCGCGGCGATAGCCTCAGGGTTTGCACGCACATACTCAACTATAGCATCGTCAGCCAGCTCGCCGGGATAGTCTACAACCCTACACCGTCGCCTAACAACCTGCAAGGCCAGCCGCGCAGCAGCCCTCCGCCTAAACGGCTTCGCCGACGACGCCAGCCTCTCAAGCTCACGGAGCACGGGCGTGAGGAGTATGCAGACGGGGCGGGTCTCCAGGAGCTCCTCGACCTCCGTGAAGACGTCGACACCCTCATAGATTAGGAGGAGGATGCTCGTATCCGGCACGAAATACCTCAGTCTTTCACGATGCCCCAGCCTACGAGCCTCCATCTGCCTAGAACCCTCCTCGATATAGCGACACGGGCCCCCTCCCAGGCGGCCACGGGCCTGCGGAGAGCTATCTCAGCCTCATCCTTGCCCAGCCTAGTTATAATCCCTATCGTCACGGCGGTACCAACCGTCAACATGAGCGGCTCCCTCGGCCTCAGCGGCTGAACCCTCATCAACTCCTTAGTACCTACAACCCTCTCGAGCAGGTGGTACTCGATCCTAAGACTATACCTCGTCTCCGGCAGGTGGCCTGGCCTGCCAAGCACGTTACCTATCAGGTTATCCGCCTTCGTGAGTGATGGGTCGAGCTTCGTCCCCACAGCTAGCAGGCCTCCAGGCCTAGCCTCCTCGACGGAGAGGTTGCCGAACCTCAGGCTAACCACAGTGGTGACTAGGGGCTCGTAGGTGACCCTGCCACCCGGCTTCTCAACCCTAACGCCAGGCCTAATCTCTATCTCATCACCAACCCTCAACACGCCCTGGATAAGCGAGCCGCCGAGCACGCCGCCCTTCAGCTTCTCCGGTGGTGTACCGGGCTTGTTCACGTCAAAGCTCCTAGCTATGAACATCAACGGGGGCTTCGTCGGATCCCTCTTAGGAGTTGGAAGCTCAGCCTCCATGGCCATGAGGAGTGCATCTATATTCACTGCATGGAGCGCGCTCACCGGTATAATAGGCGCCTTTTCAGCCCAAGTACCCTTAACAAACTCCTTAATCTCACGGTAGTTCGCCCTAGCCTGCTCCGGGGTAACCACGTCGACTTTGTTCTGCACTATAACCAGGTTATGCACCCCGGTTATCCCCAGCGCGGCGAAATGCTCCCTAGTCTGCGGCTGCGGGCACCTCTCATTAGCAGCTATGACCAGTATAGCTCCATCCATCAACGCTGCACCCGAAAGCATAGTTGCCATGAGGACCTCGTGGCCCGGCGCGTCAACATAGGAGACCTTCCTCAACAACCTAGGCACAGTGCCCTCGGGGCACTTCTCCGGGAAGGGCTGGAACGCGTCCGGCTCATCAGCACCCTCGCAATACCATATCTCGCCCTCAGCATAGCCAAGCTTGATAGTCATCCCCCTCTTCAACTCCTCGCTATGCTTAGCAGTCCACACACCCGTCAACGCCTGAACAAGCGTAGTCTTCCCATGGTCGACATGGCCAGCAGTACCAATATTGGCCTCCGGCTGCCTCCGGCGCTGAGCCTCAATCTCCTCCCTATCAATCAGCGGCCCCTTCTCAGACACCATACACAATCCACCTCGCTCAACCCTACCAGGCACCAGACTATAATTCTTAGGCGCAGCCCAGCCCCATAAGCAGGTGCCCTAAGCCGACAACCCATGCAACGAGAACAAGGCCCCTCGGAGACATGGTCTTGGGGAGGGAAAAACGCTCCCAGGCCACGCGCCCCCTTACTGCTGGTAGACGGGCTTGAAGTCCGCCGGGTACACGAGCTTAGTATTCACCTGCACTATATCGGGGCTTATCGTGTTACCCCTTACCATCTTACGCCTCCTCTCACCCTTCTCCCTGGGATGGAAGCCCGGCGGCCCGCTCAGCAGAACCCTCTTCTTAACCGGCCCCTGCACGGCGGGGTGCATTGGGAACCCGCTGCTGTCGCTCCCGCCCCTTATCTCAAGCATGAATCCTGGGAGGCCCACCAGTCCGCCCTCGAAGCGGTCGCCTATCTTCAAGCCGAGCAGCCTGGTCGCCTCCGGGTCGGTGAGCGTCACCTGCCACGCCTTAGCCCTGAACGCCTCGGCCTCGGCTTCCTCGGCGCCCGCCTTCTCGCCTAGGAGCTCAAGGCTTATGTAGACCTCGTTGTCGGGGATGGAGTCGTCTATCACTGCACGGCACGTTATATTGACCTTCTTGTCCTCAGTCTTAATCCTCACGGTTATTATGCCGAGCTCGGCCCTCAGCTCCTCGAGAAGCTTCCTAGAGACCCTGCAAACGGGTAGCTTCTTCCCCTCCTTCTCCTCCTGGCTCCACTCGATCTCCGGGTGACCCTTCACCTTAACCTTCTTTACTGGGCTATCCGCCTTAGCCCTTGGATCCGAGACCACTATCTTGAACTCGGGCATCTCAGACCACCCCTCCCGGTTCATCCCCGGGGCCCTAGGGGGCCCAGCATCGCCGGCTGTCTTGGGCACGCGGCATCCACGCCTAAATTAGGGTTCCCCTAGGCCAACCAGTGTCCTTGATAAGTGCGGGAACGTGTAGGGGCATAGACTGGAGGTGGAAGGTATGGCGAAGCAGGCTACCGCCGCCGGGAAGAAGAGGCTGAGGCAGCCAATAGTGGTTGTCCTAGGCCACGTAGACCATGGCAAGACAACGCTCTTGGATAGGATTAGAGGAACAACTGTAGCCGCCAGGGAGCCCGGCCTAATAACACAGCATGTAGGTGCAAGCTTCGTCCCATCAAAAGTAATAGAGAAGCTCGCCAAGCCACTGAAGAAGCTAATACCATTCAAACTCATAATCCCAGGCCTACTATTCATAGACACCCCAGGCCACGAGCTATTCACAAACCTGCGTAAGAGGGGCGGAAGCGTAGCAGACTTCGCAATACTAGTCGTCGACATAATGGATGGATTCAAGCCACAGACATACGAGTCAATAGAGATACTCAAACAGCGCAAGGTACCATTCATAGTGGCGGCGAACAAGATAGACAAGATAGCTGGCTGGAGGCCCCACCCCGGCGAGCCATTCATCATAACCATAAGGAAGCAGAGCGAGAGGGTGAGGAACGAGCTCGAACGCCTCCTCTGGGACAACGTGATATCAAAGCTATACGAGCTCGGCTTCCAGGCTGACAGGTTCGACAGGATAAGGGACTTCACAAGGAAGGTGGCCGTGGTACCCATATCGGCTAAGACCGGGGAGGGGATACCAGAGCTCCTAGCAGTACTCGCAGGGCTCACGCAGAGATACCTACAGCACCGCCTAAGACTCGCAGAGGGCCCCGCCAAAGGGGTAATCCTCGAGCTGAGGGAACAGCCCGGACTCGGCACAGTAGCCGACGCGATAATCTACGACGGTGTATTGAAGAAGACAGACATAATCGTGACAGGCGGCCTCGAGGGCCCAGTCATAACCAGGATAAGGGCGCTCCTAATGCCGAAACCACTCCAGGAGATAAGGGTTGCGAAGAGGGAGCTGATGCCAGTCGACGAGGTCGTAGCAGCCGCCGGAGTTAGGATCGTGGCACCGGGCCTCGAGAAGGCTGTGGCAGGCGCCCCACTCTTCGCCGCGGAGTCCATGGAGGAGGCTCAGCAGCTCGCTAAGAAGGTCATGGAGGAGATAGAGAGCATAAGGATAAAGACAGACAAGGAGGGGGTCATAGTCAAGGCAGACACGCTCGGAAGCCTAGAGGCGATGATAGAGGCTCTTAAGAGGAACAACATCCCGATAAGGCTGGCCGACGTCGGCCCCGTCTCCAAGAGGGACGTAATGGAGGCCATAGCGGGGAGAGAGCTGAACAAATACTATGCAGTCATCCTGGCATTCAACGTTAAGATACTCCCGGAGGCGGAGGAGCTCGCAAGGAAATACAATATAAGGATATTCAGCAGCAACGTGATCTACAAGCTGCTCGAAGACTTCCAGAACTGGTACCAGAGCCTCAAGGAGGAGGAGAGGAGGAAGGAGCTAGAGTCGCTCGTGAGGCCGGGGAAGATAAGGATACTCCCAGGCTTCGTCTTCAGGAGGAGCAACCCCGCGATAGTCGGCGTCGAGGTGCTGGGAGGAGTAATAAGGCCGGGGTACCCGCTAATGAGGAGTGATGGTAAGAGGATCGGAGAGATAATGCAGATACAGGACAGGGGCAAGAACATACCAGAGGCAAGGGTGGGGATGCAGGTAGCGATATCCATAAAGGGCAGGGTCATGGTCGGCCGCCATGTCTCCGAGGGAGACATACTCTACACCGACATCCCGGAGAGACATGCAATACTCTGGCAGACCAAGTACAAGAGCGAGCTGAGCGACGACGAGAAATACGTCCTCAAGGAGATAATAAAGATCAAGAGGAAGACAAACCCGCTATACGGCCTAGCATTCGGCCAGGCCTAGAGGGTAGGTGTTTTTGCAGACGATACACGAGGTCGCCGAAGCCGCCGGGGATGCCGTAGACGCGCCGCCGGGAAGCAGGACGGCAGAGAGGCTGGCCGAGAAGATCTCACACCTACTTCGGAGACTGACTGGCACCAGCCCCGTACATGTAAGGGTGCCTACCTGGACCTGGCAGGACAGGGGGACGACAGTCACCTGGGCTGGCAGGTCTAGGCCTGCATACGCGCTCCCACCCCAAGGGCCAGGCCTCGTTGAGGCCGAGGCGATCCGCATAGAACACCTAGAAGACATACAAGCGTCAAGCATCAGAGGAAGAGTGCTCGTTGCACCGTTACCGCCAAACCCTTGGAGCCTGGACTACCTCTACACGCTGGCCTCAAAGCTTGGAGCCGTGGGCCTCATAGCCTACTCCAGCAGGCCCGTCAGATGGTGTATAGGATACTACCCCTACACATCGTCTCCCCCAAGGACACCGATACCGGCGGTGATAGTGGCGGAGGAGGACGCGCCCCGCGAAGGCTCCAAGACAAGGATAACCGTAGATGCATCCATCGAGCAGAGGGAGGCAAGGATAGTTGTTTGCAGAACGGGGCGGCCCGGCACAGCCATTGTGACCCACCACGACTACACGACGCCCTACCGCGAGCAAGTACTCGCAGCCATAGCCTCCGCCATAGAGGCCGCCGAGGCCCTCAGCGGGAATGAGCTGGGCTTCTTCGCCTCGGTGCCACAGGGCTCGATGACGCCAAGCCCGGTGAACCGTACGTGGTGGGGTGAGGGCCTCAAACTACTATTAGACGTGCTGGCAGCGCGCCCCAGGAGGCTCATCTACCTCGAAAGGATTGGCGAGAGGCTAGCCCTCTGGAGCTGTAGTAGTCATGGACCCGGGGCCGTGAGGGAGGCCTGCAGGAGGGGCATATGGAGCCTCGAGGTCACGTCAGCCTGGCTCGACGCCGCGCCGGGGAGGGTGGATGTCGAGGATCTCGTGAAAAGGGAGCCGGAGCCCCCGGAATGGTATAAGTGGGCGCCGCTACCCCTCCGCAGGAGCCTCTACCGGCTACTAAGGATCGGGTTCCCCTACTCGCCGTCACTAACGCTGAAAACCTACCCCGGTGGATGGCCGAGGCTATGGGCTGAGCCCCTCTCACTAGCCATCCTCGAGGCGCTCGAGACGGGGGGCGTGGACACGGTCGTTGACACCGATACGGGTACAATGTATAGGCTTGGCGCGGCTGATAGGAGTACTCTACTCCAGCTCCTGAGAAAAGTCTCCCTGATGGAGGCGGAGCGCCTCGACGCACTATACCTGCGGCTCCTACTAGGGGCCTAGGGGGCGGGAGTTAGCCTTATAGACTATGGGCCTAGTAGCGGGTAGCGCTGGATCGAATGGGGTGACGCTTCTTGTACCTCGTGGCGGTCGTCAAGGACGTGGTGCGGATACCGCCAAGCCTCTTCGATAAGCCCCTGCAGGAGGCCGCCACTAGGGTGCTGAGGGAGAGGTATGAGGGATACCTCCACCCGGAGCTGGGTATAGTGGTCACAGTCTTCGACGTCAAGGTCAGCGAGTATGGTAGGATACTGCCGGGCGACGGCGCCACATACCATGACGCGGAGTTCAAGATCCTCGCCTTCAAGCCAGCGGTCAAGGAGGTCGTCGAGGGCATTGTGAGCGACGCCAGGGTTCAGGGATTATTCGTTAACCTCGGGCCGATAGAGGGCTTCATACACAAGTCCCAGATAATGGACGATGAGGTCGACTTCGACCCCTCCTCCGCAAGGTTCATAGGCAGGAGGACGAGGCTGGCCGTCGGCAAGAACGACAAGATAAGGGCGAGGGTCATAGCGATATCGCTGCCCTCCGGACCCATGCAGAAGCTAAGGGTACATATGACGATGAGGCAGCCCCTCCTAGGCAAGATAGAGTGGATCAAGGAGCAGCTCAAGAAGATGCGTGAGGGGTGACGATAGGCATTGCCCGGGAAACGTGTAAGGAAGGCCCCCTTCAAGGCGTGCAGGAACTGCCACATGCTTGTACCGCCGGAGGCCACGAGGTGCCCGAACTGCGGCTCAACAGACCTAACGGAGGACTGGAAGGGAGTAATAATAGTCATAGACCCGGAGTCGTCGACGCTCGCGAAGAAACTCAAGATAGAAAGGCCTGGACGATACGCGGTGCTCGTATCCTAAGGCTACCCCCCTGGCTGAGGCCGAGGCTCCGCACACCCATCATAGGTGCAAGGCTCCACCCAGACATACCGTATGAGGAGGCCCTGACGGCACCAATCCTGGTCACCGTAGGCGACATGGTCACGGCTAGGGCGTGGAGCCTGGGGCTAAGACCACTCCTAGCAGTCTACGACTGCGCCACGCACCGATCCAGAGCTACATGCCCCGAGCCACCGGAGGGCTACCGGGTACTAAGGGTCGTGAACCCGGCCTCGACGATAACCCCCGGCCTCTCCTCGGCCATCGAGTCCGCGCTCCGCACGCGTGTGGAGACGGCCGTGCTCGTCGAGGGGGAGGAGGACCTGGCCGTGCTGCCAGCAATAATCGCGGCGCCGAGGGACACACTCATAGTCTACGGCCAGCCATACCTAGGCGTGGTATCCCTACACGTCGACGACCTAGCCAGGTGGCAGGCACTCGTGCTCGCGGCCTCCATGGAGGAGGCTGTGGAGGCGCCGGGAGGGAAGACTTAGAACGGAGTGGGGTGTCCCCGCAACACATCCCCGGGAGGATAGGAGGAGGGGTGAATGGCTTGAGCCTTGAGGCTGTGCTTGAGAGGGTGAGGCCTAAGGGGGCTAAGAAGGTAGACCTGGGCCTGGGCGAGGGATACGAGGTCTACGTGACAAGCGACAAGTACAACCCGCTCGTCAAGAGAAGGGAGGTGGAGCTCACAATAGTCCATATAGGGCAGCCGACACCCATGAGGTGGTTCCTACGCCAGGCGATAGCACAGCTCTACAAGGCCGACATGAAGAACGTGTATGTGAGGCGGCTGAAGACGGAGTACGGCCTCAGCGTCACCAGGGTCGAGGCACACATATACGACGACTTTAACAGGGCATTGTCGTTCGAGCCTGCGCATATAATCTGCCGTAACATAACCCCCGAGGAGCTGGAGCAGGAACCTTTTAAGACGATATACGAGACAATCTGCCTGAGGAAGAAGTAGCCATGGCGGGGAAGAAGGAGTTGAAGATATACATACACAAGCTCTACGAGTACGACTACGAGAAGGGCACGATAAGACGCAAGAACAAGATGTGCCCACGCTGCGGCAGCTTCATGGCGTTCCACCGCTACCCCATACCGAGGTGGCACTGTGGCAAATGCGGCCACACAGAGTTCGTGCAGAGTGGAAAGACTGTATCCTAGCATAGACTGGGAGGGCGACGAGGTACTAGTACTCGGCATAGAATCCACATCCCACACCTTTGGCGTGGGCGTAGCCTCGAGCAAGCCACCATACATACTCTCAGAAGTCAAAGACACCTACATCCCCGAGAAGGGGGGAATACACCCCCGAGAAGCGGCAAGCCACCACGTCTCAGTAGCCCCAAACCTCCTACTCCAGGCGCTCGACGAGGCGAATGTATCCATAAAGGATATTGACGCCATAGCGGTAGCCCTCGGCCCAGGCCTAGGACCCTGCCTAAGGGTCGGAGCAACCATAGCCAGGGCGCTAGCCGCATACTACTCTAAGCCGCTAGTGCCGGTCAACCACGCCCTCGCCCACATAGAGATCGGCAGGCTGTATACATGCCTGGATGACCCAGTAGTCCTCTACGTCTCCGGAGGAAACACCGTGGTCGCGGCATATGCTAAGGGGAGGTATAGGGTGTTCGGGGAGACGCTCGACATAGCCCTCGGAAACCTAATGGACTCCTTCGCCAGGGACGCCCCGCTCCCGGACGACATAAGACCCCCACCCTACGTCAGGCGGGGCATGCATGTCGTCGACATCTGCGCCGAGAGGGCCTCGAAGCCTGCAAGCCTACCGGTAGGGGTCGTGAAGGGCCAGGATGTAACCTTCTCCGGCCTCTACACGGCGGCGGTGAGGGCCTCTAGGAGGCAGAGGGTAGAGGAGGTATGCCTAGCGTTTAGGGAGATAGCCTACGGGGCTGTAGTCGAGGTCACGGAGAGATGCCTGGTACACACGGGTAAGAGGCAGGTACTCCTAGTCGGGGGTGTTGCGGCAAGCCCCGTCCTCCGGGAGAAGCTCGCAGCCATGACAAGGTACCACGACGCGGTATGGGGCGCCCCGCCCCCGCGCCTAGCGGGGGACAATGGAGCAATGATAGCCTGGCTCGGCCTACTCAACTACCTCAAAGGCATAACATGTAGCATCGAGGAGGCAGTGGTGAGGCAGAGATGGAGGCTAGACGACACCCCCGCGCCCTGGAGGGTGTAGAGCCCATCTACGAGGGGGCTGAGGCCTACCTCTACCCCGTCACCTGGGCTGGTAGGAGGGCGCTCGCCAAGTGGAGACCCCCAAAGGAGTACCGGCACCCGGCGATCGACGCCGAGATACGCCGCGCTAGGACAATAGCCGAGGTCAGGGGGACGCTGCACGCGTTGGAGGCTGGTGTGAACGCGCCGGCCATCTACTATGTCGATGTGGATGACTGTATAATATTCATGGAGTTCATAGAAGGTGTGTTGTTAAGGGAGTACATAGACGAGCACGGCGCATCCACCAGGGTACTCGAGCTGGCAAGGGAGGCTGGCAGGCAGACAGCCCTCATGCATAGCCGTGGACTGGTGCACGGAGACCTAACCACAAGCAACATGATGGTCACCGGGAGCGGCAAACTATACATAATAGACTACGGGTTATCCGGCCACGCGAAGACCGAGAGGGAGAAAGCGATAGACGTACACCTCTTCAAGAGAAGCCTCGAGTCAACGCACCCAGAGTACCTAGAGCCCCTCTACAACGCCTTCCTCAAAGGCTACGCCGAGGAGGCGGGGGAGGAGGCTGCGAGGAGACTCGACCACCTCGTCGAAGAAATAAGGATGATGGGGAGGTACGTGGAGGAGCGTAGGAGGAGGAAGCCTTGAAGCTGCTCTTCGCGACATCAAATAAGCACAAGCTCCTCGAGGCCAGGGAGGCGCTGAAGCCATACGGGATAGAAGTCGAGCCATGCACAGCCCCAAAGCTAGAGGTGCAGGCCGAGAGCCTAGAGACGGTCGCTGCATACGCCGCGCAGGTCGCATACCTGGTCACCGGCAAGCCCGTAGTAGTGGAGGACGCAGGCCTATTCATAGAAGCCCTCAACGGGTTCCCAGGCCCATACAGCAGCTACGTCTACAAGACAATAGGCTTCAAGGGGATACTGAAGATCATGGAGGGCGTAGAGGATAGGAGAGCGTACTTCGAGTCAGCGGTCGCCCTCGCCTATAGAGGCGGGGTACGCGTATTCACCCACCGCGTCCATGGCAGGATAGCACGCGAGCCCAGGGGCAGCGGCGGCTTCGGATTCGACCCCATCTTCATACCCTCCGGCTCCACGCGGACATTCGCCGAGATGAGCATCGAGGAGAAGAACAGGTACTCGCACAGGGCGGGGGCGTTGAGGAAGCTGGCCGAGTGGCTGCTCAGGGAGGCGAGCAGCCTATATACCGGCTAACCCGGAGCCGATGCGGCAATGGACAGGGCAGGGGGGCAGGGGCCCCCAAGACCCTGCGGGGCTGCTCCCGCCCACCCGGTCAGAGAGGTGTGTGAGTCGTGGCAGGGAAGAGGAGGGATAAGGGCAGGTCTCACTCCACCCGTCCCGCGACGCTCGTGGTGCCTAAGTGGCTCCAGTTCGACCCCGAGGAGATAGAGGAGATCATAGTAGACCTCGCGAGGAAGGGCTATGGGCCTAGCATGATAGGGATCATACTGAGGGATCAGTTCGGCATACCGCTCGTCAAACCGATCCTCGGTAAGAGTATTACGGAGGTTCTCGAGGAGAGGGGCCTCAAGCTCGTAGTGCCAGAGGACTTGTTCAGGCTGCTGGAGAGGGCTGTAAACCTCAGGAGGCACCTGGAGGAGCACCCTAAGGACATGCACGCTAAGAAGGGCCTACTCGACCTCGAGTCGAGGATAAGGAGGCTCGTGAAGTACTACAAGCGTGTGGGGAAGCTGCCGCCAGACTGGAAGTACGACCCTGCAAGGGCGAGGCTGATCGTCGCGGGAGGCCTCTACCAGTACAAGGAAAAGGCTTAGGCGTGACCCCCCACACCGTCACACCGGTGGCCGCGCCTGCTTGAGGGCGTCGCTAGGCAGCTGGCGGCGATAGCGAAGGACTACGGGTACCTCGTCATCTACTGTTTCCCCGACCTCGACTCCTCACTCGCCGCCTCAATCATCCTTGAGGGTCTCCTTAGGAGTGGTGGTGCATCAGCCTCCGTCATATACACCCCCATAGCCCCCGAGGAGCTTACAGAGCCGAGCCTCCTCATAGGCTACCCGAGCACGGTAGTCGACGAGGTTACGGCGAGGAGGCCGTCGGCAGCCCTCCTGCGTGGCGAGCAGCCTAAAGGGCTTGTCAGGATACCGGTCGTGGCTAGGCAGGATACCAGTATGGCGGGGCTCGCCGCCTCCGTGCTCAGCGAGGTCATGGTCGTGGGCGAGCTCGCGGTCTACAGCCTCATAGCAGCCTACTGGAGGATGCTTGACCGTGGCAAGAAGGCTGAGTTCATAGGCCTCGAGAACCAGCTGGCGAAAACACTATCGATGGAGGGGAAGGTCTCCGGCGAGCTAACCCTAAGGCTCTTCCACTGGTTCGACAAGCCGGCGGCAGAAGCCATAGCATTGACAATGAACCCCTTCCTACCAGGCCTAACCTGCCGCCCCGACGACGCACGCCGCTTCGTCTCAAGCGACCCGAGGATAGCTGAGGCCCTGGAGGAGCCGGTGACCGGCATGAGCCAGGAGAAGGTCGCAATACTCGCGGAGAAGCTCTACAAGCTCCTATACGATGAAAGCCGCTCTGCAAGGAGACCCTCGGAGCTTATAGGCTACGCCTACCACACCGAGACCCCCGGCCTCAACGACCTGAGAGAAGCCGCCTACAAGCTCCAGGCATTGGCGGAGGTGAAGGGCCTACCCTACACCACAGCCACAGCCTCCACGACGCTGCAGGTCGCCGCGGCAGCCACCATAGCATACAGCTCCACGCTGAGGGGCACATGCGAGGCGATATACTCCACGCACTCCTCAAAACCCAGCCCGAAGCAGGAGGGGAGGCTCAGGTACATAGTAGTGCAGGGAGACAACATGGTTCTAGGCATCGTGCAGCAGCAGCTAAGCCTACTAGGAGACCTACAAAACCAGGCAGTCGCAGCAGCCGAGACAAGCAATGGCCTCACAGTACTACTCGAGGCACTCCTAGACTCCTACGGCTACGCCTGGCTAAAGGAGGCGCTGGGGAAGGGCTGCATAAGCCACATAGAAGACACGCCGCTCGCACGCCTAGAGCCGGGGAGGTGTAGGCTTTGAGGAGGATAAGGGTGGAGCTCAGGATAGAGGGGCTAGGGCCGGCAGCTGAGGCGCTGCGCAGGGCGCTGAGGCCGGATGACCAGACGGCGCCCCCGTGGCTCGAGATACACGAGATGGTTGACGACGAGGACCTCGTATTGAGCGTCGAGGCGCCAATAGAGAGGCTCGGCTCGGTGAGGAACACTGTGAGGGATATGCTGGACTGCCTCTATGCGGCACTGAAGACGCTGGAGGGATTGGAAGGTAAAGGATTAAAAAGCGATAGCGGTGAGGGGGCTAGGTAGGGTGCTGGAAGGGCTTGCCGAGGCCCCGTGTGAGGGACAAGTGGAGGCTCAAGAAATGGTATGAGGTCGTGGCGCCACCCCTATTCGGGAGCGTCACACTGGGCACCACGCCTGCCGATGACCCGAGGAAGCTCATCGGGAGGATAATGGAGACAACCCTGTACGACATAACTGGTGACTTCTCCCTCGTCCACGTCCACCTCTACTTCCAGATAATAGACGTTGACGAGGAGTCCCTGAAGGCGTACACGAGGTTCCGCGGCCACGAGCTGGCGAGGGACTACATGAAGAGCCTCATAAGGAGGAAGAGTAGCAAGATACAGGGCATATTTAATGTGAAGACTAAGGATGGGTATGGGCTGAGGATAACCGGCGTAGTCTTGACGACCTATAGGTGTAAGACGAGCCAGAAGAAGGCCATAAGGAAGATAATGGGCAACATCATTGTTAGCAGAGCCTCCCAGATGACCCTCGACGAGCTGATAAAGGCTATGCTGTTCGGCCAGCTCGCCAACGAGATATTCGAGGCAGCCAAGAAGATATACCCGCTGAGGAAGGTTGAGATATACAAGTCTAAGCTGCTGACCGTCCCAGGGCCAGATGGGAAGCCGCAGCCAGCGGTAGTGGTCTCGCCGCTGATGTACGAGGCCAGGTAAAGTATCTTCAACCCCATAGAACCCTCCTAATTCTTGAGGAGCGGCCCCTTGGAGGAGTGTAACGCAATCCTTGTAAAGACCGTCCTTGGCATGGAGAGGGTTGCGGCGAGCTACATAAAGGAGCTCGATCCCTCAGCGAGGGTGACACCGGCCCCACTGGGCTTCAAGGGCCTCGTGGTTGTTGAGCCCTCACTGGACAAGAAGCTGCTGGCTAAGATGATAGAGGAGCGTGTACCCGAGGCCGAGAAGGTCATAGTGGCGGAGGCGTGCTCGGAGGCGGAGCCATCGAAGATAGCTGAGGCGGCCGCCAGGCTGGCCCGCGGCAGGATAGGCAGCGACGAGACGTTTGCAGTTAGGACGGTTAGGAGGGGGAGACATAGCTTCACGAGTATAGACGTTAACGTTGTCGCCGGTGACGCCGTCAGGAAGGCTACGGGTGCATCGGTTAACCTATCGATGCCGGACAAGGTAGTCCTAGTCGAGATCATAGGTGATAGGGCCTACATCTCGATAATCCCGGGCTCCAAGATATGGAGGAAGATGAAGCCCGGCAAGTACCCCCTCTATAAGCTCTTCAGGAGGCTGAGCGTTGTTCAGATGCCCTACCTCGGCCCCCTCGACGCCTGCTACCATCTAGGCCTACGGGTCGGCCGCGAGGTGCAGAACTATGAGGTGGGCGAGCTAGTCATAGCCCCTATAGGGCTTGTTGACGCCGAGCAGTTGAAGAGGTTCATCGAGGGCGTCCTCGAGGGTATAGAGTCTCGGTACCAGGTTCAGAGGAAGAGCTACGCCAGGAGGGTTCACCGTGTACCGGTTAGGCTTCAGGATCTATACCAGCTTGTGAGGAGTAGGGCTGGCCGCGAGCCAATAATAGTGTTTGAGCCGGAAGGCGAATACATAACGAAGGTGGCTGATGAGCTGTACAGGATAGTTACGAGAAGTAGGAGGGTAAACCTGCTCTTCGGCTCACGCGAAGGGATCCCGGAGGGAGTGTATAGGTTTGCAGACCTCGTCCTAGACATAGCACCCGGCATAACACTCTCAACAGAGTACGCCGCCGCAGCCGGCCTAACAGCCCTAGCGACAGTCCTGCACGACAAGCTCGCCTCAGAGGCTGACTCCGAGCAGCCTACTGATAGTGGTTGACAGCGTGTACGCCAGCATAGGGTTACGCCTACCGAGCTCCCGCAGTATCCTCCTCATATCCCGCAGGGGATCCGGTTTACGTGGCTGCCTCCTCCGCCTCCCCCTATGCTCCCTCCCATAGCCCAGGTAGTCAGCAATACTCTTGATTATAGCCTCCCTCGGCTCGGGGGCGTAGGAGACCGGTATAGTGACGCCAGCCTCCCGGAGAATCTTCTCCGCGAGCTCGCCCGGCTCCCTCCCAACAGCCTCCCTCAAGGCCTCATGAATCTTCGTGAGCAGCTCCTTCGCCTCCTCCTCGCCCTTAGACGCTATAAGCTTATAGTACAGCGCGGCAGCGACAAGGCTAGCAAGCTTCGAGGCAAGCCTCCTAGCCTCACCAAACCCGGCATCAACCATTCCAAGCGGACTGTAGAGGGCGTCAGCAGCCGCCACGAGAAGCTCAGCACAGTCCACGCTCCCCTCAATACACTCATCAAGGCTCTTGAGAGCAGACTCCATAATCGATGAAACCAGCGCCCTCCACGCCAAGGCCAGCCCCTCCACCCCAAACACTATCGCGTATAAGACAAGGACATGAACCACAGCTATAAGAAGGAAGCTGCAGCGCGGGGCTCGGAATAACTCTGAACAGGCATCGCCCCCGGAACCCCTCCCCCGGGGGGAGGGGTGTGGGGCTGCCTGCTTGCCGGGTAGTCCTCACCGCCCCCGGGGTTCTGGTGTCTGTGGTTAGGCCTCCTTAACCTTCTTCAGCTGCCTCTTATACATCTCGAATAGCTCCTTGGTTGTTGTCGCGTCCTCGGGGCCCTTGTCCGGCCTCCACCTTATGAACCTGGGGAACCTTATTGAGATGCCTACGCCTGGTTTCGCCCAGCCGTAGCAGCATGTGTGTATCGGGCTTAGTGTTAGCTCCGCGCCTATTATCTCTGCGACTAGTGCTGGTTCCACCCATACGTCTGGCTTGAGCTGGCTGTCTACCCTCGGCGGCTTGGTTCTCCTTATGTATGGCTTCAGTATCTCGTTGAGCCTGTCCAGCTCCTCGTCTGTGAACCCGCTGCCGACCTTGCATACGCTCTTGAACGTGTCTGTGTCGGGGTCGTAGGCCGCCATGAGGAGGGCGCCGAACTTGCCGGCCCTCCTACCCTTGCCGTAGAAGGCGCCTATGACGACTAGGTCTACGGTGTCTATCATCTCTGACTTGTAGTCCCTCTTGTACTTTATCCATAGCCAGCCCCTTGCACCTGCCTGGTATATGCTTCTCTCATGTATGGCCTTGACCATGACTCCTTCTGCTCCATCCTCTATGGCTTTGAGGAAGAACTTCTCTAGAACCTCCGGGCTATCAGTTATTATTCCTTCCGCTATCCTCCACCTATCCGTCTTCTCGACGCTCTCCAGGAGGTGTTTGCGTCTCACGGGGAGCGGCTTGACTGTTAGGTCTTCCCCATCGTGGTACAGCATGTCGAAGAGGAAGACTGCGACCGGGTACTCCTTCATGGCCTGCAGTATGTCCTTCTTCCTCCTCCTGTGCATGAGCTCCTGGAATGGTCTAAGCTCCCCGGTCTCGGGGTTTATGGCTACTATCTCCCCCTCTACTATTGCCTCCCTAGCCTTGAGCTTCTCCTTCACCATCTCGACGACGTCGGGGTACATGTGGGTTATGTTCTCCAGCCTCCTCGAGTATATCCAGACCCTGCCGTCCTTGTAGTGTATCTGCGCCCTCTCACCGTCATACTTGTACTCGACGAGCGCCCTCCCCCCAACCTTCTTCAGCATCTCGACGGGGTCGTTGTGCCTCTCTGCTAGCATCGGCCTTATCGGGATGCCTACCTCCGGCTCTATGTTCTTCAACGCGTCGATGCCCTGCGTCGCGAGTATCTTGGCTATCATCCCTAGATCCGCCCTGAGGTTATACGCCCTCTCCACGATGCTCTTCTTCGCGGCACTGCCCCCATAGACTACCGCGAGCGCCTCCATTATCGTGGCGTCTCCGACGCCCAGCCTCAGCCTACCCTCGACGAACCTCGCTATGTACTTGGCCTCCTTCGGTGAGGCCTCGGCGAGCAGGCCTGCCAGGAGCTTCAGCTTGATATCCCTGCTCCCCTCACCCGTGGCCATAGCTATCCTGGCCAGCGTCTCGTAAACCCTCTCAACGGTAAGCCCCCCGGCACCGGCACTAGTCTTCATGAAGGCGAGCAGGCCTACGGGCCTACCACGCGCCTTCTCGGCCTTTATCTTCTCGATAGCCCTCCCTATATCGCCGAGCCTCTTAGCCAAGGCCTCTATGGTTGACTCGGGGACGTGGAGGGCTATCGAGGCCGCCTTGATAAGCATCTTCTCCCCGACGCCCAGCTCCGGCAAGCCCTTCCAGTCGGGCCAGAGCTTCCCCTGGAGCAGGTAGACGACCTTGTCGATGACATCCGGGGGAGTCTTCTTGAAGAGCTCGACGAGGTAGAGGATCATCTGGGTCCTGGAGGTAGTCCTCTCAAGCTTCTCGAAGACATCCGCCAGTATACTGAAGCTCATAGGCATATCCGGCTACCATATAGATGAATTGAGCGCTTGAACCCCCTTTATCAGTCCTCAGCCCGCTCGGCCCCCACAAGCTCCTCCGGCGGGGGCACCCGGAGAGGCTCGGACTCCGGATCCCTCCCCTCAAAAGCCTCCACGAGCATCCTATAAGCCCTCCAAGCCTCCTCCCTCCCCACATCAACACCGCAGAAGAGGAGCCTGGCGGCTATCAGGCACCTACGCCCCCCAGCCTCCAAGCCGACAAGCTCACCCCACCTAGCACCGAGAAACCTCCCCGGCTCCTCCAGGCGATGATAGACCAGCCTAACACCGTCAAGCTCCATGACGCGGTCAACGCTCCACCCCCACCCATCCCTATACAAGTCGGCCTCCAATAGGACGCAGCCATCACCCATCCTCACGACTATGACGCGCCTAAAAGTCTCAAACCAGTACTCAGTCACGCCAAGCGGCGCCTCAACAACCTCCGGCAGCTCCCTCAGAGGGGTCAGGAGGTCGTAGAGCCTCACCGGCAAAGAACACACGCCTCCCCTAGAGAGCCATACGGGCTGAGAGCCAGCCGAAGATCCCCGGGCCTCTACAAATGCTGGGGGTGGCGGGCTCGTCAGCTGAGTTCGTCGAGGGTTACCAGCTCCCTCCTGCAGAACGGGCAGCGGTAGTGCAGCCTCTTGGCGTCGGCGGGGCAGAAGTAGGCCTCCCTAGTATGCATGCAGGCCTTACACACGTAGACAACGTCCACTGTTAGGTCGAGCTTCTTCGCACATATCCTGCACTTCCTTGTGACCCAGCCGAGGTGGCCTGCAGCATTAATCCCCTTCAACCCGGCTGTCGACACGGCGCTTCACCCCTCTCCTCTGCCAGGGGCGTCGGGCACGGGAAGCCGTAAATTAAGGGTGACGCTCCCTCCAGGGATCTAAGTGGTTGAGGGGGCGGTGACGTAAGCGCTCTTCGCCGATAGTCCAGGGGGTGAGGAGTACCCCGGGCCGGGATTACTGAGCCCCTCAGCATGGTCAGTGATCCTCATCGCTTCTCCGCGGGCTTATCGGTGTAGGGTAGCTTCCTCATCGGGCTAGGAGACTAGCTCGAGTAGCTTAGTCTTGAGCTTCTCCAGCCTCTCCTTCCCCCTCTCAAGGTACTTGTTGAGCACGTTTGTAAGCGTTATGACGTCTACGAGCGCTATCTGTCTCCCCCACAGCTTGACGGGTACATCTATCCTCTCCGAGCCCTTGATTATAACGTAGTAGGCGTTACGCGCCCTCCTGCTAGGCCTGTAGCAGGCGTACTTGAAGCCGGCATCTATAGCGGCGTCGACGACGCGGAGGGCGTTCTCCTCGCCGCAGACGTATAGTGTTAGGACTGGCGGCTGCGCGGAGACCCATACGCATGGAAGCCCTGTATACTCGGCCTCCCTGAGTGCATCAGCTAGCCATGCCTGGTCTATGGGTGAGTGGCTCCTGGCGACTATCCTCCCAGACTCCTTGTCCCACGGCTCCCTGGCCGCCAAGACAACTATCCTGCCGCTGCAGCTGCTCGAGGTGACTATCCACCACTCCTTGTTAATCCTGGCTAGGAACTCCGCGATGTCCGGGTCCACCAGGCCCTTCGACATATCCTGTGTAAGCCTGTCAAGCAGCCTACGTCTAAGGTTGAACCATTCCCCTCTACATGCCCTCCTAAACCCTAGTCCTCCACTCCACACGTGTACAGCGCCCCTACAAGGGCTGCTACTCCGAGTGGTGACGGGGCCTCCGAGGGTTCAAAACCGTATAGAACTGCCTCGCCCATCCCCCGGAACAGCCATGCAACAGTCTTCCTGCCTATCCCGAGGAGGGGGGTGAGGCCGCGGGCTGCGGGGCCGACGGGCTCGGCGAGCCTCTCGACGCATACGTGGCCATCGGCCTTGCCGAAGACGCCTACAGGGTGGAGGGGGTTCATCGAGCGTAGCCTGCCGCATACACCGCCCCCCACGGAGACCTCCAGGCTCTTGGAGCCGGGGAGCAGCGCCACCCCCCGTGCACCCCGGGCAGCACTGTCCAGGAGCTCCCCGAGGCTACCGACAACCTCCACGTGGACGCCGAGCGCCTCAAGCATCGCAGCCCCCTCGCCCGAGCCATGGTAGAGGCACTTGCAGTCCCCTATCCTCCTACCATAGCACCATGCGGGCTCCTCGAGCAGCCAGCCGCCGACACCGCAGCCGCCGCTGCACACTATGCTCCCTATACCCACGGTTATCCTGACCCTAACGCCATCCCTCGAGGCCAGGACGGTGAACGGGTAGTCGACTATATGGCAGCGGCAGCTCCTCGCAGTAACGAGTAGCCTCAACACGTCCCTAGGCCTACGCAGGATCTCCTCGACCGGCACGACCTCCGCCCCCTCGGCCAGCCTCGGCACAGCCCTCACCCCCTCCAGGCGCTCCGAGTGGTGGGCTCGGAAGCCTGGTTATGCTTCATCGGTGCCCCTCGTCGCCCTTACAAGGCTCCACATTGCCCTATGGCTAGGCGTTTGGCTTCCAGCGGGTTATAATGCTTGACCCTCTCCCCTAACCGGGCAGGGAGGCGGAGGGATTGTTCTCGAGGAGGTGGCCGAGGCGGAGGGAGTTCCTCGCATACTACATGCTCTACCGCTTCATGGGTGATAGGGTGTTCGACCTGGGTGAGGCAGTCGACCTCCTAGCCCCCATGCTCGGCGGCAAGAGGCTTGCGGCCAGGATGGTGAAAAGACTCGTGAGGCAGGGGTTCCTCGAGAGGGTTGAACCGTTAAGGTACCGGGCGAGGAGCATCGACGAGCTACTCCTTGATGCACTACTACACTACATGGCTTCGAGGCTTAGGAGGAGGGGGTATAGGGTCGAGGTACGCGAAGACCATATCTGCGTCTACGAGGGCCCCGAGCCCCTCCCAAGCCATCCCCTGGTTAAGCGGTGTCAGTCTTCCTCCTCCTCGTAGAGCTCCACGGTTATCCTAGCCTTAACCTTGTCCTTCGAGAACGGGGGCGTAGCCTCCCCAAGGTCTATGGCGAAGACGACGGGGTTCCCGAGGCTATCAGTAAACCTCACCTCGGCGACATACTTCCTCTGCATACCCTGCTCGAAGGCCTTGATAACGGCCTCATATATCCTGCTTATAGCCATCTGCAGGGCTATCGGGCTAGAGAAGTCCTCCGGCTTCAGCCTTATCTCCTGCATACCGGAGACAATACTACCTATCCTCGCCTCCCCCTCGAAGACAGCCACCTTCTTGACCGAAGGCTCCTCAGGCAACCCTGGAGACCCTTTACGGAACACCGCTATGGAATACTTAAATAGTCTCTTCCCCCTCCTTGCGTCTGGAAGGTGCAGCCTGCATGAAGGCGCACATAGTCCAGCACTTCACCGGCGCGTACGCCCTAGACGAGGAGGGCAAGGTAATAGAGTACGAGCACGGCCCCAAGTACCTCGACGACCTAGTGGAGGAAGCGTTGAAGGTAGAGAAGGGGGAGGTACCCTCAGCGTATATCAGGCTACTGGACAAGCTGAAGGAGAAGGGGGTGGAGGAGCTAGTAGTCGAGACCCCCGAGGAGGCGAGGGAGGCTCATGCACGCGGCCTAAAGGCCGAGGTCGCCCCCGCCAACGAGGTCGCCAGGAGCTTCCGCCTTAACGCCGTCAAGTATACGGTGGAGACTGGGTTCTTCAAGGACGAGGAGGAGTACTACAAGTTCCTCCACGAGTTCCTCATAGAGGCTACGAGGCGTAAGCTGAGGAGGATAGCGCAGAAGAGGGACCTCCTAGCCGCCCAGGCCATAAGAGCCATAGACGACATAGACAAGACAACCAACCTGTTCTCAGCGAGGCTGAGGGAGTGGTACAGCCTACACTTCCCCGAGCTAGACGACCTGGTAAGGGAGCATGAGGACTACGTCAAGATAGTCGCCGAGCTGGGCCACCGCGACAACATAACCAAGGAGGCGCTCATAAAGCTCGGCTTCAGCGAGGAGAAGGCCGAGAAGATAGCAGAGGCGGCGAGGAAGAGCATGGGTGCAGACTACCCAGAGTTCGACATAAAGCCCATGCAGAGGCTCGCCCAGATAACGCTGGAGCTATTCAAGCTGAGGAGGGAGCTCACCGACTACATAGGCCAGGTAATGAAGGAGGTGGCGCCAAACATAACCGCTCTAGTAGGCCCACTCCTAGGAGCACGCCTCATAAGCCTGGCAGGCAGCCTAGAGGAGCTAGCCTTCCTGCCAGCGAGCACGATACAGGTGCTGGGTGCAGAGAAGGCCCTGTTCAGGGCGCTGAGGACTGGAGGCAAGCCGCCGAAGCATGGAGTGATATTCCAGTTCCCCTACATCCACCGCTCGCCGCGCTGGCAGCGTGGAAAGATCGCCAGGGCGCTTGCAGCCAAGCTAGCTATAGCGGCTAAGGTCGACTACTTCACCGGCAGGTTCATAGGCGACAAGCTCAAGGAGGCGTTGATGAAGCGTATAGAGGAGATAAAGAAGATCTACGCGAAGCCGCCCAAGCGCAAGAAGGAGATAAAGCCGGTGAAGCCTGCGAGGCCGAAGAGGAGGAGGCGCGGCAGGCGCGGCAAGGGCAGGAGGAGGAAGTAAAAACACCCCCGGAGACCCAGTGCATGAACTTAGGGGTGGTGTTGGATGAGCGAGGTCGTGAAGGTATATGAGCATGAACGCTACAAGAACGTCTACGTCGTGGAGCTGGAGGACGGCAGCGTTAGGCTGGCGACCAAGAACCTCTCCCCGGGCTTCAGGGTGTATGGTGAGAGGCTGTTCCACTGGAAGGGCGAGGAGTATAGGGAGTGGAACCCCTACCGCAGCAAGCTCGCCGCAGCCCTCCTCAAGGGCATAGACGAGCTCCCAATCAAGGAGGGTGATGCGGTACTATACCTCGGCGCGGCAACCGGCACCACGTCCAGCCACGTCTCAGACATAGTCGGGCCCAAGGGGAGGGTGTACGCGCTAGACGTTGCGCCCAGGGTAATGAGGGAGCTCATCGTAGTATGTGAGCATAGGCCCAACATGTACCCCCTGCTCAACGATGCGAGGAAGCCCTACCAGTACCGCCACATAGTCGAGGCGGTCGACGGCATATACGCCGACGTGGCGCAGCCGGAGCAGGCGGCGCTGGTAGCTGATAATGCTGACTACTTCCTAAAGGAGGGTGGCTGGCTCCTCCTAGCGATAAAGGCTAGGAGCATCGACGTCACCAAGGCGCCCAGCGAGGTCTTCAAGAGGGAGATAGAGGTGCTGAAGAACAGGGGCTTCGAGATAGTAGACATGGTCCACCTGGAGCCCTTCGACAAGGATCATGCAATGGTGTATGCACGGTATAGGGGTAGGCAGTCCGGGGAGAAGCAGTAAGCCTACGCTCTCTGGGAGTGTTTATCCCCCAGAACCAGGCTGGCCACCTCCTCCGGCCTCCTAGCCACCTCCATGCCGAGCCCCTCAGCATCTATCCCTAGCTCTCTTTTGGACGAGAGCAGTATAGCCTTAGCCTTCACCCCGCTCGCCAGCTTCGAAGCCTCCATGCACTTATCGTACATGTCGCTGGGCTTCTCCCTGCTGTGCTCGACCACCACGACAGCCCTCCCCTCCCCGGGCGTCTTTGACGCTATGTCGACGGGGGTGTGCCTTGTATGCACGACCTCCACGCCGCTCCTCTGCAGCATTGTGACGACCGTCGCCTCGAGCTTGTTGTCCACGCTAGGCCTCCTCGGCCTCCTCCCCTGCTTCAGCCTCCCACTCTCACTCAGCACGGGTATGGGCTTGAACACCTCCTCCCCGAAGACATCGAGTATCTTCAATGCTACTGTGAGTGACACATCCATCGTGCTCCTCTCATACTCATAGATACTCCTCCTGGTCACGCCCACTATGGATGCCAGGTCGCCGAGACTCATACCCCTAGCCTCCCTAGCCTCACGGAGCCTGGCCCCGTCTATCCTCATGTAGAAGTCTCCATGCCTCCTGGCGACGTACAGCTCGTTGCGGAGGGCTGCCTCGAGACCGCTCGGCGTGAGCGCATAGACCCCGTACCTCTCGTAGGCCACTATATCCTCGAGCTCCTCGCCATGCTCCCTCAACGCCACGAGGAGGGGGCTGGCGCCTAGGACGAGGCTGAGCCTCCTGAGCTCCCTCGCCTCCCTCGCGTTCAGCGAGCCTATGTCGGTTGATATCTTCAACAGTATGCTCTCCCCCTCCCTGGTCGCGAGTACATCTATGCTCCTCTTCTCGTACTGCCTCGGGTAGTTCACGAGGCTGACGCTGTACCCGCTCCTCGCCAGCACCCTCCTAGTAGCCTCTAGCAGCTCCAGCGTCTGCCTCCACTCCCCGTCCATGTACACCCACCTCTCCTAATTCAATTGTCACCAGGAATACGCTTTTAAACCTCCCTATGAGCCTCCTAACCTCCCTCTCGCTCAACACCCTCTTACACCTCCACAGCCTGCCCTCGAGGACGAGGCCGACCAGGTAGCACGCCCACTTATCGCCCGCAACCCTGAAGACGGGCACGTAGCCCTCCCGCCTATAGAGTATGATCACGGGGAGCTTCACGAGGCGGTAGAGGTACCAGGGGACTATCCTCGCCAGCTCGTTGATCTCCTCTCTAGCGAAGCAGTGGACTCCCCCGCCGAGCAGCTCTATGCAGCGCCCGCCACCATTAACTATGCTGTAGAGGGTTCTAAGCTCCGCGGGCTGGAGCGCTACGAGTCTCGCCTTCTCCCGCTCAACCCTAGCACGGATAGCGTCTGCAAGCCCACGGGCCATGAGGTCACCACGGCGCCTAGGGTAGGGGAGGCGCCTGCAGCAGCAGGAGGGCTAGGATCGGGGCGAGCGTCGAGGCGTACAGGGTTATCCTGGCGGCCTTGGCTGGGTCTAGGCCCATTATCCTGGCTATCACTGCGGCGACTATACTGGGGCCGGCGAGCATGAGTATGAGCCCCATCAGCGCCTCGAGAGTCTGGAGGGTCACCTCGACCACCACCCCTCACGATCGCTAGAGTACGAGGTAGCCTGCCTCTGCAAAGACTATAGCCGCCAGTATATATGCGACGGCGGTCGCCGTCAACGCGCATACAGCGTAGAGGCCTGGATAGTCGCTGTGGAAGACCCTGGCCAGCACATAGGCTATCAGGGGTACCAGTCCGAGCGTCAACGCCAGGGCAGCGTAGTTCACCAAGACCCGCGCCCCTATGAGGCTAGAGGGCAACCGCTCCAGTTAATTTAGCCTCGCCCCCGCCACCGACCCATACCCGGTGCCCTATGGATGAGGATGCGGGAGAGGAAGCCGGTCGAGTGGCTGCTAAGGGAGGGTAAGCCGGGCGAGGAGTACACGGTGGCCGGCTGGGTAGATGCTGTTAGGAGGCATGGAGGAGTAGTATTCGTCGTGGTGAGGGATAGGACCGGCAGGATGCAGCTCGTAGTCAAGAAGAATGTCTCAAAGGAGGCGTGGAAGAAGGCTAGGAAGCTGAGCCTCGAGAGCGTGATAGCCGCCCGCGGCGTTCTCACCGAGAGCAAGGCGGCCCTCGGCGGGAGGGAGCTACAGGTAAGGGAGCTCGAGGTTCTAAGCGAGGCGGCGCCGCTACCAATAGACATCAAGAACCCCGAGAAGACCACGCTAGCGAAGAGGCTCGACTACCGCTGGCTAGACCTCCGCAACCCACGCAACAAGCTCATATTCCTCATAGAGTCCGAGATGGCGAGGGCAGCGAGGGAGTGGTTCAGGAGGCATGGCTTCGTCGAGATATTCACGTCCAAGCTGGTCGGCTCAGCCACCGAGGGCGGCGCCGAGGTCTTCCCAGTACTATACTTCGACAAGCAGGCGTTTCTCGCGCAGAGCCCGCAGCTCTACAAGCAGATGGGCGTGATAGCCGGCTTCGAGAAGGTCTTCGAGATAGCGCCGGCGTTCAGGGCTGAGCCGCATCACACGACTAGACACTTGACGGAATACACGAGCGTCGACTTCGAGATGGGGTTCATAGATAGCTACATGGACGTCCTGGAGACAGCCCTCCAGGTAATAATAGAGATGGTGAAGGCCGCCCTAGAGAAGTACAGGGACGAGATAAAGGAGTACTTCCCCGACGCAATCCTCGAGGTCCCCCGCTACAAGATAATATCGATGGAGGAGGCACGCGACATACTAGCGGCGCACGGCAAGGAGCTGCCGCCCGACGCAGACCTGGACTCGGAGGCGGAGAGGCTGCTCGGCAAGATAATGTCCGAGCAGGGCTACCACATAGTGGCGGTCACGCGGTACCCCTGGGCATGCCGCCCATTCTACACGATGCCCTGCACATGCGGCGAGGGAGGCAGCTTCCCGGAGTGCTGCGAGAACCTCAGGCCCGACACGCCGACCTGCAGCTTCGACATACTCTTCCGCGGCCTCGAGGTCGCAACCGGGGGCCAGAGGCAGCACAACCCCGAATGCCTCGTGAAGCAGTTGAAGAATAAGGGGCTGCACCCGGAGAGCTTCAAGTGGTACATAGAGATGTTCAGGCACGGCGCTCCACCACACGGCGGGGCCGGCATAGGGCTTGAGAGGGTCACAATGCAGCTCCTAGGACTCAAAAACATAAGGGAGGCGAGGCTGACGCCACGCGACCCCGAGAGACTTACACCCTAGTCGCCAAGAAGCATGAACCACGCCTCAGTCTCAAACAGCATCAGCACCAATGGTAGTAGGAGAGTGGCCGCGGAGACCACGAGAACGGCATCACATTCTTTAACACCGACACTCCTAGCAGCATAGGCGGCTATGAGAGGCGGGAAGGCGAGGAAGAGCCAGAGCCTCAGCGTCCTCGTGGCTATATAGGTGAGCATCTCCGGAGGCAGATACATGGCCAGCACCCCCTTAGATACCGACGATTATCACGTATGATGGGGCCAAGAGCCTCACGAGGAGGGCGCCGGCAAGCCCTATTAGCGTCGAGGAGACAGCGACGCTGGTCAGCTTCCAGACGTTCTCTCCGGTTAGGAGGCTGGCGGCGGCCGATAGGAGGACTGTGAGTATGACGCAGTAGATCGCGGCCTCGCCGTAGAGCTTTATGAGCCACAGCCCCGGCATGTACAAGTCCCAGCCGCCCCTCCTAGCCCCACTCCTTGCATGACCCTCTGCCTATAAGCTGAGGGAGTGATATACATCCAATGGGGGGTATGCGGGGGCGTTGATGGGGTATGCTGAGCTACCGCTCCACGACGGCCATGTGCCTAGGTGGATGCTGCGCTACATGGAGAGGCTCGCGGAGGCCATAGTGGCTGTCATAGTCGAGGAGTATGGGCCTAGGGAGCTTGTGAGGAGGCTCGCGAACCCCTACTGGTTCCAGGCGTTCAACAACGCGATAGGTATGGACTGGGACAGCAGCGGCTCGACGACAGTCACGACAGCGGTGCTGAAGAAGGTTGCAATGCGGGGCAACTACGGCTTCATGGTGGCGGGAGGGAAGGGGCAGGCGGCCAGGAGGACTATAGAGGAGCTGGAGGAGCACGGCACACGCATAGCCGGCGAGAAGGCCCGGGAGGCTATGAGGGCATCCAGGCTGGCCGCCAAGGCTGATACAGTCCTCCTGCAGGACGGCTACACGCTATACCACCACGCAGTAATACTAGCCGAGGACGGCACGTGGTGCGTAATCCAGCAGGGAATGAACACCGTGAAGAAGATGGCCAGGAGGTACCACTGGCTATCACCCCTAAACCCGGGCAGAGAGACGCTAGAGCCGCATGCAGGCATAGCAGCCGCCGAGAAGGAGGAGGCGGTGATAGACCTCACAAGCAGGAGGAGCATGGAGGCACGGTCAACGATACTAGACCTCGCCAGGCAGAGGCCGGAGAAGACGCTCCGAGAGATAATGGAAGCCTATAGAGCGCTGCGGGGCATAGCCCCCCTGACACGCTGGCTAGGCAATAACCCAGAGCCACGGGGCAGGGTCATAGTCAAGGCTTATAGGCCGCAGCAGCGCCCGCCGAGAGGCATAGAGAAGAAGCTGAGAATAATCTATGAGGCAGACCCGAGAAGCATAGAGGAGCTCATACAGCTCCGAGGAGTCGGGCCAGCAGTTCTGAGGAGCCTAGCCCTAGTCTCAGAGCTGATCTACGGCTCGCCAGTCAGCCATGAGGACCCGGCAGACACCAGCATAGACCCCTTCCGCTACGCATACATCGTAGGGGGCAAGGATGGGGTCCCCTTCCCCTACAACCCACGCCTAGCCGAGGAGGTGATAGAGTTCCTAACGATGGTCGTCGAGGAGGCGAGGATAGGGGTTAATGAGAAGAGGAGGGTGCTCCGGAGGCTCCGCATCCTCCTAGCGCCCGGGAGACAACAACCTCGACATACTCCTTGACACGGGGCCCCAGGGGCTCGCCCAGCACCCTCCTTGTAAGCCTGCATAGGCTGCACTCGCCCCGGGAGGATAAGGCCCCACAGTGCCTGCAGGGCTTTAGGGGGTACCTTGACTCGGGGTACTGCCTGGCGGACTGGGCGAGCCTACGCATCATTGATAGGATCGTGCCGGGCTTCTCCTCCTCTATGACGCTGATAGCCCTCCTTATCGTCTCGTCGAGCGTGGAATGCGGCTTGAAGCTGCACTCCTCCCCCGTGAAGGGTATGCCCCGCAGCTTAGCGTAGAGCTCCACCTCCCTCTCCGGCGTCTCATATAGCGGCCTCGCACGGCCAGCAGCCATGCCGTCAATAGGCTCCGTGACCGGGACGAGCTTCCTTATCGCCGGGAGATCCTGCATTATAAAGTTCTTCAACACGTATGTAGCAAGGTCATCCATGTTGTGGCCGGTGAAGACGACGGACTCGCCCGCAGCGAGGCAGGCAGCATTTATCATGTAGCGCTTCACCAGCCCACATACGCTACACACGGGCCTCCTAGCCCTCCTGGCAAGCTCATGCACGGCGGCGCCAAGAGCTTCCTCGAGGCTCAGGATTGCGGCAGAGGCGCCGAGCCTCGATGCAAGCTCCAGTACACTCCTCCTCGAAGCCTCCGAGAAGACTGGGACACCGACATCAACATGCACAAGGAGGAGGCGGAGCCCCCTCCTAGACGCTATACCCGCCAACACCTCGGCGACGGTTGCACTATCCTTACCACCCGAGGCAGCCACAACAACAGTCCTGGACACTCGTCCAAGCATGCCATACCTATCAACTACCAGCTCGACCCGTCCACGGAAGTAGGATGCGAAGTGCTTCTCGCATAGATGCTGCCTCGTGAGGGGAGAATAGTAGACGGCCTCCCCTCCACAAACACTACACTTCGCCGCGGAAGAGCCCTTCATAGAATTACCCTGCCGCAGCCTGCTTCCGCTGCACGAGCACAGCGTTGACAACGCCGTCCTGGCCGGGCCTTGAGGTGACCCTCGCGATGCCTAGCTCGGTCTCTATCAACGCGCCCTTGACTATGATGTTGCTCCTAGTATAGTGGGGGTTCGCGGGGACCTCGACGACGCCGAGGATCCTTGTCTTCACACACTTCTTCGTGAACGGGTCCACGACGTTTGCGTAGACGGCCTCCCTGAGCCTAACCTTGTAGTTGCCACCCCTAACCCTCACGAGCTCCCTACGCTCCCTCGAGCCGAGCCTCGTCATTGTGGGGTAGCGTCCCATCCAGTACTTCCTCTTAACCTTCCTATGCCTCCTCTTCCTACCCCCAGTCGGCTTCTTCAAGTCGTTGCCCTGGTAAATGCCCATCTGGGGCTCCCTCCACGGGGCAGCCCAGAGCCCCATTATTAAAGCTAGCCTTGTGTGAGGCTCTGCCTCAGCGCGTCCAGGAACCTGAGCCTCTTCGGTATCGGTGGGTGCGTGGAGAATAGCTCCATCAGCGGGTTGGTAGGCTGCCTCTTGAGCTCCTCGACTATGGTGTCTATGTCGGGCTGGTAGAAGTAGCTCACTATAAGCAGCATTGACGCCGCCGACTGCCTCCTAAGCTCCCTCACCAGCCTCGGGCTATTCATGTAGGCTACGTGGAGCCTCGCCAAGGCCCTCTGGAGCAGCCTAGGCTCCCCAGTCACCATTGCCGAGTGTGCATCTGCATAGTACTCCCTCAGCCTGCTGAAGTGCCTCACGAGGAAGTGGAGGACTATCGATGCAACGAGTATGATGAAGCCCACCAGGACGAGTATCGCGCTGCCACCCTCATCCCTGTCCCTCCCACCAGCCATCCCGCTGAAGAAGCCTATGTCGACCAGCACCCTCCCTATGAAGTAGGCTATGCTGGGGAGTAGGCTTAAGGCGAGTATAACCTGTACATCACGGTGGCGTAGGTGCCCGAGCTCATGCCCTATGACGGCGACCAGCTCCTCCCTAGGCATTATCCTGAGTATCCCCCTCGTCACGGCGACGTAGTAGCCGGTCAAGGGGTTCCCGTAGGCGAACGCGTTAGGAGCGTCAGTCTCAGCCACCACAAGCCTCGGCGGCTTACCTAGACCACTCCTCTCCGCAAGCCTCCTCAACTCCAGCCGGAGCCAGTCAAGCTCCGGGCCCGCCGGCTTCACACGGTACATCATGTTTATTATGTAGGGTGATATCAACCACTGGAGCACACCTATCCCCGCGGCCAGCAATGCAAGGTACATGAGGCTCACACTATAGCCCAGCAGCTCCACCACGAGCCAGAAGAGGAGGGCAGAGATACCGACGACGGCGAGACCCGTCGAGATCATCCCGAGCCTCAGCGCGCCGAGACTCCTAGGGTTCCCGCTCAGCAGCTTCGGGGCCAGCGCGGCAGCACCCACGGCGACGACGAGGCTAGCAATCGAGGCCGCCAGCCAGCCTACACCAAACCACCACGGCCCGAGCAGGATGTACACAGCAGCCACACCCTAGGCATGAGGGGCCGGGCCCCACCCCACTATTTCCCCTCCGCCTCAAGACCCTCTATTACCCCAAGCAGGGCGTCCACCGTCAGCATGGAGTCGCCGTAGAGCCGGGGGTTCATGAAGGGCACGAGCGCCATTAGTAGGGCGTCCTCGCCGAGCTCAAGCCTCGTCATGAACCCCCTCGTCAAGTACCCTATCACGCCGAGCCCGCTCCTTATCCCAACCCTCCTCAACACCTCCTCGGCGACAACACCCAGCTCGACGCCCTCAAGGAGCCTGCCAGCCCAGCCACCAGGCACCTGGAACCAGGGGCTCAGCCCGACGCCGACACGGCCCGAGGAGTCAACGACCACGCACGCCTGCACGTCGAGCACGAGCCCCTCCCCAAGCCTAACAACGCCGGCCTCCATGCCGACGCCGTAGTCGGCGCCACTCCCCCTAAGCGCCCCAACAGCCCTGTTAAGCGCCCCCCGCAGCGTCTCGCCGAGCCCCACGGGCTGGGGCGGGACACCCGGCTCAACAGCAACGGGTATGACGGTGGGGCTGCACAGCAGCCTAAACACCCTCGCAACGGCGCCGACCTTCACGGGGTTGGTGCTGCCGACAGCAACCCTACACTCCCTCCCCTCCAAGCCCATAGCCCCTCCTCCCGCCTAGGCCCCGGCCGTGTAAGGCAAAACTGCTTATGGGTCATCTCCCGTAGTGTTGAATGGGTGTAGCAGCCTAATGCCGGTCATATACAGGGTTACTGACCGTGTTCTAGGCTCGGGCCTCCTATGCCCCGGTGACGTGTACCTCCTCGAGGAGTACGGCGTCACCCACGTAGTAATACTCGTCGAGGAGTTCGAGCTGGAGTGCTGGCCATCCATAGAGGATTACATGGAGGAGCTCTATGAGAGGGGTATAGGGCATACATGGTTCCCGGTGAGGGACGGCGAGGCACCGGATCCCGACGAGGCCCTACGCCTATACAAGACGCTGGCGAGGCTGGAGAAGGTCGGCCGCATACTCTTCCACTGCTACGGCGGCACAGGCAGAACACCAATGATGATCATGGGCTACCTCATAACAGTCCATGGATTGAGCCTCGAGGAGGCATACGAGACGGTGAGGGCGGCGGCACCCCATGTAGACCTCACAACAGAGCAGCTAATCTTCCTAGAGATGCTCGACAAGTTCTACCGCGGCGCCGTGCACGCATAAATACAGTCAACCAGGCCGACACCACGCGGGGTGCCTGCAGGCCATGGCCTACAAGCTGCCGAAGGCACTGGTAACAACCGTTGTGGGCAGCTACCCTAAGATGCCCGAGGCCCTCGACGCTATAAGGAGGAGGAAGAAGGGGGAGATAACGGAGGAGGAGCTCCACGAGCTCGTCAAGCCAGCCATAAGGAAGGTGGTAGCGGACTACCTCGAGGCGGGGGTCGACATAATAAGTGATGGTGAGCAGAGCAGGGAGGATATGGTCGCCTACTTCGCGGAGAGGCTCGGCGGCTACGAGCCCGGTGACTGGGTCAGGGTATTCGACAACGTCTACTTCAGGAAGCCTATAGCGGTCTCCAAGCTAAGCTACAAGGGCCCCATGGCCGTCATGGACTGGGAGTACACGGTGAGCATAAGCATGGGCCACCCTGTCAAGGCGATAATAACGGGCCCATACACGATGGTTGACTGGAGCTTCGACCTAGCCTACGGCGACCGCAGGGAATTCATACTCGACATGGCGAGGGTCCTGAGGAGGGAGCTAGAGGAGTTCGTGAAGAGGGGGGCTAGGTACGTGCAGGTCGACGAGCCGGCCTTCTCCACTAGGCCATACCCCGAGGAGGCGGAGCTCCTCAAGGAGGCGCTAACCATACTCTTCAAGGGGCTCGACGCGAAGAGGATAGTCCACATATGCTTCGGCAGGATCGAGCTAGTATTAGAGCACCTCCTAGACATGCCGGTAGACCAGTTCGACTTCGAGTTCAAGAACAGCGGCTTCAAGCTCCTACCATACCTGAAGGAGTACAGCTACGACAAGGAGCTAGGCTACGGCGTCATAGACGTCCACTCCCTGCGGGTAGAATCCGTCGACGAGATAAAGAAGGACATTGAGAGGCTGCTCAAGCTAGACATAATACCACCGGAGAAGATCTACATAGACCCCGACTGCGGCCTCAAGAGGCTCCCGAGAGAGATAGCCAAGAAGAAGCTGGCCAACATGGTTGAGGCGGCCAGGCAGGTGAGGAGAGAGCTGGGCTACGAGGATTAGCCATGGAGCTCCCATACCCGACGAGGATAGTGAGGGAGGGGCTAGCCGAGATAATAATACCAGACCCCGACGCCTACAGGAGGAGCGACGGAGTCTACGAGCCGGCCTGGGCCCCAGTATTCTACAACCCCAGGATGGCGTTCAACCGCGACATAGCAGTCCTAGTAGCCAGGCTCCTAGCCAGAAGACATGGGAGGCTCCGGGTCGTAGAGCCGCTCACGGGCTCGGGGGTTAGGGCTGTAAGATACGCCCTCGAGGCCGGGGCCGAGGCATACGCGGCAGACATCGACCCGGAGGCCGTCAGGCTCGCACGGCTGAACGCCGAGAGGAATGGGGTCTCAGACCGCGTCCATGTAGAGTGCAGCGAGGCGAGACTATTCATGGAGAAATTGTCGTCGAAGATATCGCCGGAGCTGATAGACATAGACCCCTTCGGCAGCCCAGCACCATTCCTCGAGGCAGCCATACACCTCACCCACGGCCGTGGAGTGATAGCGGCGACAGCCACAGACCTAGCACCACTAACCGGGGGCAGGCCGAAGCCCCTACGCAGGAGATACATGGTTGAGGCGGCGCAGACCAGCTGGGGCAAGGAGATGGCGTTAAGGATACTGGCAGGATTCATAGCGAGGAGGGCGGCCGTACACGACTACGCGGCCAAGCCACTCCTAGCATACTATGCAGACCACTACATCAGGGTATATATGAGGATGGAGAGGGGGGCTAGGAGAGCCGACAAGGTACTCGAGGAATGCATAGCATACGCCGCCACATGCCCCAAGTGCAGCTACACCGAGTACCGCCGAGACCTCCTAGCAGGCCAACGCTGCCCATACTGCGGGGCACCACTAAGGCTCGTAGGCCCACTATACACGTGCAGGCTCGCAGACACCGAGGCTGTAGAGGAGCTGCTCAGGGAGGCCGAGAAGGCCAACTGGCTGGCGGAGCAGGAGCGCGCGGTGAAGCTGCTGAAGCTACTCCTCGAGGAGTACAGTGTATCCAACAAGCCCTACTACCGGCTGGATAGGCTCTGCAGCTTCCTCCGCGTCAACATGCCTAAGATCGATAGACTGGTCGCAGAACTACGCCTACTAGGCTACAAGGCCTCTAGAACACACCTAGACCCCCGCGCTATCCGCACCAACGCTCCTCACTCAGTGCTCCTCTCAGTCATACCAGCTATATCTTCGACCTCCTCCTAAGCTCGTTAAGCCACTTGCTGAGCACCGGGCATACTGAGGGGCTGAAGTAGCCGCCCTCATGGCACCTCTCTAGGTGTGGGCAGGTGAAGCATGGTATGTCGAGCGCCATGTTGAGGCTGATGCTCAGCTCGGCGGCGGCAGGCGCCCTGCGCTGGACGGGCTTGGCGAGCATGAGCCTATACGTCCTATGCCCGTTGTGGACCACGGGCTCCCTCACTATGAAGCCCTTCTTCAACAGCCTCAGCGCGAGCCTCGACCCCTCCCTGCTGTCGATGCCCAGCAGCTTCCACAACTCGTGCTGGTAGATCCCCTGCTCACCCCTATCCCTGATTATCTCTAGGGCTCTCGCCTCCAGCTCGGATAGCCTCGACCCCCCGCTGCTCCTCAGGGTGTTAAAGGGCAGGCTCAAGTCTCCCTCCCTCAATCTCGGATACTGTATTGGGTTCTCGGATCCCATTGCCGGCTTATATAGTGGGCATATGCAGCTATAACTCTGTCTCTCAACGATATATAGTGATACAAATATATTTCGTCAAAGCAGCTGAAACACCACCCGAAAACAGCTCCCCCCTACCCACCCAGGCTCAGAGAGACGGAGCCCAGGGAAGGGGTAAAGAAGGGGAGGGTACACGGGTCAGCAGAGTCCGCGGTCAACACCGCCCCAGCACAGACACGCAGCGCGGGGGCTTCAGCACCGCGTCAGGCTCATCCCCCACCACTGCTCCTCCGCAGGTACTCCTCCAGCAGCCTCCTAATAGCCCGTAGCTCGGACAGCATCTCCTCCTCGATAACCCTCCTCTCCCTGCTAGTCAGTATCCCGGCCCTCCTCCTAAGCTCCTCAGCCACCCTGGAGGCTAGGTCGGCTGGTAGCTGGAAGTAGGTCAGCTCGGGCCTCATTGCACCGGTGGCGGGCGTGTATACGTCAACATTGGCTAGGCCGAGCCTCCTCTGTAGGGGGCCCTGCCTAAGCCTAACCTCTGAGACGAGGTTGTAGGGAACCCTCTTCACAACCCTCCACCACACCCCGTACCTGGCGTAGCAGTGGTCCTTCTCGAGGCTGAACACGATGCTTTCATAGAACCTTGGGATCCAGACGCCTAGTATGATTGTCTCGGGGACGAGGAGTATGCATGCAAGCAGCGCTGAGACCAGGACTTGGCCTGTTAGCAGCGCTATCGAGGCGAGTAGTACTGCGATGGGTGCTGCGTAGAACGCCGTGTAGTAGATCCAGTAGATCAGCTTCATTAATGGAGATGGTTTGAAGGGCTTAGCCGGCTCCCCCATAGCCCTCCTAATTGGCTGGGGGCGGCTCGCTATATACCCTAGAGCTTTACCTCTATGTAGAAGTTGTCCACGATGTCACGGTACCTGTTCCTTATAGTCGCGTCAGTCATCCCTATAGCCCTGGCGACCTGCGTCTGGTTCCTCTTCTCGTCGAGCAGTATCGATGAAATGTATATTGCTGAGCCCGCCACGGCCTCCGGCGGCTTACCCTGCTCGAGCCCTACCTCGTGCAGTAGCCTCAGCAGCCGGTAGGACAGCCTCTCCACCCTCGTTGAGAGGTGCAGCTTGGCCGTTATCTTCTGGACGAAGTCTTTCGGGGAGCGTGGGCGGAGCCTCACCTTCGTGTAGCTGAGTATCTTGCGGTACGTGCTCCATACCTTGTTCTCCCGTAGGTTCAGCCTCCTCGAGATCTCCTTGATCGTGTAGTTCCAGCCCTCAAGCTTCGAGGCTATGGCTAGTAGGGCTGCAACGTAGTAGTCGAGCTCGTTCCTGCGGAGGAGCTGGGGCGCTACCTTGACCAGCATCTTAGCGAACCTTGCAGCGGTCTCGATGACGTGTGTCGGCATATTGAGCCTGGCGGCGGTGTCGTTCAATAGGCTTAGCAGCTCGACGAGCTTCTTGTCCTGCGACTCTATCCTTAAGCGTGCCTGGAGGGCTTGAAGCTTACGCGACCGGAGGTCACGGCCCCTGCTGCGGATGAATGTCGTGAGCCCCCCATCAGCGACTCTTGATGTGAGTGGTGCGCCCACTCTGCTCCTCCTAACCCTGTCCTCGGGCGTGTAGCTCCTCCACTCGGGCCCATAATCTATGGGTGATTCTTCGAGCACGAAGCCGCAGCTCGTGCAGACGATTTTGTGTGAGAGTGGGTCCTCAACAACGTGTGTTGAGCCGCACCTTGGGCAGGTGAGTATCATTTCCTCCTCCCCCTCTGCCTCACGGGCTTACGTCTCCTCCCAGCACCCCTCCCCTGCCTCGGCGGAGGGGTGGGCCTTCCACGGCCCTGCCTGGGCCTCCTCCCTGCACCCCGCCCCCTGCGCCTCCTGGGCCTCCTTGGCCTCGGGGGCTCATAGTATAGTGTGACTCCCTTCTTGTCTAGCTTCTCTCCCCTCTCATTCGGCTTTATTACCGCGTAGGGCTGCTCGACGGGGCCTATTACGTCGAGCAGTACTCCTATCTCTTGGAGCGACGAGTCGTACACCTTGACTCCCAGTGGTGGGGGTTTATCCGTCTCCAGCCTTGCGACTAGGTAGCCGTTCCTCGCCTTATGCAGCAATACGCCTAGCCTCCTAACCATGGCGTGGGCCCGCGGTGCTATGGGGGCGGGGCCGTTAATACCCATCGCCTTATCGTCCTGCTTTTAAGGGGTCAGCGCGTTAATACTTCCTCAAGTGCCTTGACGAGCGTGTATACTATGCTGTTGCATGGCAGGGCCATCTTCATCCTCGTGGCTATTGCTATCAATGCGCCGTTGATGTAGTCTATCTCTGTTCTCCTCCTAGCCTCTATGTCCTGCAGCATCGATGACCGGTTCCCCCTCGTGGCTTTAACCGTCTCGATGAACGCCTTGTAGGGGTCTCTCGGAAGCCTCACCCCAGCCTTCTCGGCGACCTCCACGGCCTCGCCTATGATGCACCTGCATAGCTGGAGCGCGTGGCTCGATGCAAGCAGCTTCCCGTTGGGGACGCCGAGTATCGCCGTGACGGGGTTTATCGCCGCGTTGACGATTAGCTTGTCCCACCTCCATGCATCGATGTCGTCCACCACCTCGGCCCTCCAGCCTCCCCGGCGGAGGGCGTCGGCGAGTGCGCCTAGCAGCGGGTGCCTCCTCCTACTCCTCTGCCCGAGGACCACCCTCGTGCCACCCATGAAGAGCACCGTGTTGTCCGAGACCCTCATGGAGGCATAGTAGGTCACGGCGGCCGCGCTTCTCTCAGCCCCAACCCTCTCCTCAAGCTCCTCCAGGCAGCCGAGCCCGTTCTGCAGCGATACTATGAGCCCATCCCTCCTCGACGCGTTTATGGCCTCGGGCAGGGCTGCCGGGAAGTCGTACGCCTTCGTTGCTACGAGCACTACGTCGAACTGGCCCCAGGGCGGCTGCAGGACGGCTGTGATCCTCGCCTCCTCAAGGCCTCCCCCGGGATGCTTCACCCTCACACCATACGTGTTTATAGCCTCCACTTGCTCCTCCCTCCTGCACTTGAGTACCACGCTGCACCCACCGGAGGAGAGCCTCACAGCGTACAGCAGGCCCAGGGAGCCACACCCAATGACCAGCACTCTCAGAGGCCTATCCAAGGCCCGACTCCTCGACACAACCACGATCCAGGGGGTGGAGCTATACCCTTCTAAGCGGATAGGGTGTCGCGCGGAGAGGAGCCGGGGGTCTTGCCTAGGGCTAGGAGGATAGGATGCAGAGAGCTACTCGTACTCATCGAGGCGCTTGTCGAGGCTGAGAGGGTTAAGCCGGTTCAGGTGGCGATGAGGGAGGTGTTCAGGAGACATGGGCTCCTGGGACAACCGGTGATGAGGGCCCTGGCGGCGATAATGTACAAGGTTTACAGGTTTCAGGGCATACTCGACAAGCTAGTGGACATGGTCGCCCCAGGCTCGGAGGCCGCGGCCCGGGAGGCGCTGAGGCTGGCGGCGTACATATTCCACTTCGACAGGGTGGCGGGGGAGGAGCTCTCAAGGCTTGTGGAGTCATGCCTCCCGGGCCGCGTTGAGGGCGTAACCCGTGAGGCCCTTGAGAGGCTGAGGAGGATCGAGTATAGGCCCTCGAGCTGGGAGGAGCTGGCGGAGTACCGGTTCCTCGTCCCAGCCTACCTCGTGAAGCTGCTCTCACGCTTCATACCGCGGGGCGAGCTGGAGGAGCTCCTCGAGGCCCTCAACAAGCCACTACCGATGGGGATGAGGGTCAACACGCTCAAGGCGAGCGTCGAGGAGGTTGCCGAGGAGCTCCGTAGGGCGGGGGCCGAGGTCTTGCCGAGCAGGGCTCCTAGCCACGTCAGGTATATCGGCGCGATAAACTACTTCGCCTTCAAGCCCCTCCTCGAGGGAAAGGCAGTCCCGCAGGATGAGGCATCGGCGCTCGCAGCCCCCCTGCTCTCACCCCGTCCAGGCGAGCGCATAGTGGATCTATGCGCGGCGCCGGGCGGGAAGACGACACACCTGGCGGAGCTGTCCCGCAACATGGCGCTCATAGTCGCGATAGACGTTAGTGGGAGGAGGCTGGGGAGGCTCCGCGTACTAGCTGAGAGGACGGGTACAAGCATATCGATACACCCCGTCGCAGCGGATGGCCGGGCGGCCCCAAGCCTGCTGGGCGAGGAGTGGGCGGACAAGGTGCTCCTAGACCCTCCCTGCAGCAGCACCGGCGTCTTATCGAAGCACCCCGACGCTAAGTGGAGGCTAACACCGGAGAGGCTCCGCATGCTCGTGGAGAGGCAACGGGCCCTCCTCGAGGCGGCCCACCGCCTGCTCAAGCCCGGAGGCCTACTCCTCTACACTACATGCAGCATACTGCCTGTCGAGGGCGAGGGCAACATAAGGTGGCTGCTGTGGAGGCACCCGTGCTACGAGGTCATCCCCCTCGACCTACCCTACGAGGAGTCCCCCTGGCTCCCGGGCACGGTTAGGGCCTGGCCGCACAAACATGGTGTCTCGGGCTTCTTCTACGCCCTCCTACGCAAAACCGGTAGGTGTTAGATGCGGAGCTGGTGCTCCTTGCCGAGCTTCCTCTGCTTCTCGGCGTGCCCGCCTATCTTCACTAGGCCGAGGTATACTGCGCAGCTTACACAGTAGCAGCGCTTCACCGGGTACGCCATCACGATGGCGCCGCGCTTCTCCAGCTCCCTCCGGAGGGCAGGGTCCCTGACAACGGACTCGACGGTCTCTATGCAGACAGCCTTGTGGCGTGGTATGACCCTGCCGCATTGCTCGCAGACGACTGTCCCCTGCTTACCTGCATCACGCCTTCGGATGTACTTGTACTTCTTAGGCATACCCTGACCCAGGGAAACCAAGGCGCCGCCATACCTTTAAAAACATAGGGGCGGCATTGAGGGTTATGCTAGGGGATGAGGAGGGCTGTACTCGCCTAGCACCGGATGCGGAGTCCTTTAAATACCGACCCTCGCCGAGCCCTAGAAGACGCCGTACTCGAAGTTTGTCTCCGCGTCGCGGAGCCTCGGGCAGCGCTTATCCTTCTCGCTGAGCACAGCCTCCCCCGCAAGGGGCCACTCGATGCCTATGTCTGGGTCGTCCCACGCGATGCACCTCTCATGCTCCGGCGAGTACTCCTTGGTAACCATGTAGAGCACCAGGCTATCCTCAAGCGCCTGGAAGCCGTGGGCGAAGCCGGGCGGTATCCAGAAGAGCGCTGGCTTCTCGGCCGACAGCTCCACGGAGACATACCTCCCGAACCAGGGCGACCCCCTCCTAACGTCTACGGCGACGTCGAGTATCCTCCCCCGCAGCACGGTGACGAGCTTCCCCTGCTCCATGGGCCTAAGCTGGTAGTGTAGGCCCCTCACGACACCCCTGCGCGAGAAGCTTGCGTTCACCTGCACGAAGTCGTATGGTATGCCTTCGGCGAGGAACGGGGTCCTCTTATAGAGCTCCATGAAGAAGCCCCTCCCATCCCTGAAGACGAGGGGCTCTACGAGCACGGGGCCGGGGATGCTGAACCTCTTAAACCTGAACGGCACCGCCCACACCCCTTGCCTTCATGAAATCCTCTATAAACATCCTGAGGGAGTCGTCCAGGCTGTAGAACCTTGTATCGAGGAGCCTCCTAGCCCTTGTAGTGTCGAGGCTGGAGTCCCTGGGCCTCCTTGCAACCCACTTCATATCACTCATCCTAGCCGGCTTCACGAGCTCGACGGGCGCGCCAACAGCCCTGGCCAGCGCGGCTGCGAACTCGTAGCGGCTCATCCGTGGTCCCGCGACATGCAGTACCCCCATGGGCCTAGCCTCTATCATCTCAGCTATGGCCTCAGCCAACAACCCGTTATAGGTCGGGGAGACGTACTGGTCGACTAGGGCGTAGACCTCTCTCCCCTCGAGGAGCCTCTCCAACGCGTAGACCGCGAACCCCCGCTTACCCCCACCAGCCACGCCATAGATTGCGCTCGTCCTCACGACCGCGTATAGGATGTCGCTAGACTTCACAATCTCCTCCCCAACCAGCTTGGTCAAGCCATAGTAGTTTATGGGGTTGGGTGTGTCGGTCTCCTTGTAGAGGCCCTTCTCGCCGTCAAAGACATAGTCTGTCGACACGTAGATGAGGTATGCATTCACGACCCTGGCAGCCCTCATAACGCTCCTAGTGGCGTCAACGTTGACCCTCCAGGCATAGTCCCGGTTGACCTCACAGCCATCCACATCGGTGTATGCCGCGGCATGTACTATAGCATCCGGCTCCTCCTTCAGGATGAGGTCCTCGAGGCGTAGGGTATCAGTTATGTCCAGCCTAACCCTCTTAACGCCGCTAAGCCCTGGGGGCTCATGCCTATTATACACGGCTACGACGCTCCAGCCCCTCGAGGAGAGTATGGGTAGGAGCTTCGAGCCGAGGAGCCCGCTCGAGCCGGTCACGAGCACCTTCAAGCTCTCTCCCTCCTCCAGGGGGTCTCGACCGAGAAGTAGTGGTCGGTGAGGAGGGGTCTCCACCACCACTCGTTCGAGAGGTACCAGTTGATGGTCTTCCTTAGCCCCTCGAGCCATGGTGTCTTCGGCTTCCATCCGAGGGAGCGTATCTTGTCCCCCCTCATCGCGTACCTCCTATCATGCCCTGGCCTGTCCTCAACCTCTACTATGAGGCTGAGGGGTTTGCCCATGAGCATTAATATGTCCTCCACAACCTCCCTGTTCGTGCGCTCGTTGAAACCCGGTATGTTATACGCCTCGCCCGGCCTGCCCTTCACTGCTAGGAGCTCGACGGCCTCGGCGAAGTCGTCCACGAATACCCAGTCCCTTACCTGCCAGCCACCACCGTAGAGGGGTATGGGTTTGCCGTGTAGTGCTCTTATGATCGTCTTCGGTATCAGCTTCTCGGGGTGCTGGTAGGGGCCGTAGTTGTTGCAGGGCCTCACAATGATTACTGGTAACCTATAGGTTCTCCAGTAGGCCTGGCAGAGGAGGTCGCCTGCAGCCTTGCTCGCCGAGTAGGGGCTGCTCGGCCGGAAGCACTCATCCTCCCCTGCCGGTGGGAGGCCCCACCGGTCGCCGTAGACCTCATCTGTGCTCGTGTGGATCAGTAGCGGTGGCTCCTCCATCCCCCTCAGGACTTCGAGGAGGTGGAAGACGCAGTTTATGTTAGTCCTTATGAAGGGTGCTGGCTCGTTGATACTCCTATCGACGTGCGTCTCCCCCGAGAGGTTTACGATGACGTCTGGCGAGAAGCTCTTTATGGCTTCGCGGAGCCTCTCCTCGTCGCAGAGGTCGGCCCTCACGAAGCCTATGAGGTTCCTGTCGAGCAGGTCCTTTATGTTCTCTATCCTCCCGGCGTACGTGAGCTTATCATAGACCAGTACCCTATGCCCCTCACGTACGAGCCTATGGACTAGGTTTGAGCCCATGAAGCCTGCTCCGCCTATAACCATGAACCTCAATTCCCTACACCACCTATAGGTGGAGCATTACGCGGCCCCTCTCACCTATCACCAGCCTATGGCCGTGTGGTAGGAGCCCCCTAGCCGTCGTGACCACGGCCTCTGAGCCGATGAGGCTATCCACTATCCTCCCCGCGTCCTCCAGCCTCGCCCCATCCATTACGACGCTGTTCTCTATCTCCACGCGGCGCAGCACGGCCCCAACACCTATGGAGGTGTAGGGGCCTATGTACGCGCCCTCGCCGATCCTGGCTCCACGGCAGATGTAGGCTGGGCCGCGTACGACGGCCCCCTTCTCCACCACCGCATCCTCCTCGACCACGACCCTGCCTTCGACTCTCGCCCCCTCCTCGACTCTTCCCTCTATCCTCTGCTCCTTGACCCTCTCGTCGAGGAGCAGGCGGTTTGCGTCGAGGATATCGCTGGGCGTCCCGGTGTCCTTCCACCAGCCCTTCACGACGGCATAGCTTATCTTCAACCCCCTCCTTATGAGGGCCTGCAGTGCATCCGTTATCTCCAGCTCTCCGCGCCAGCTCGGCCTAAGCTTCTCTATCTCCTCGAAGACCGTCCCGTCCCGGAACATGTATACTCCTACGAGCGCGTAGTTGCTTGGAGGCTTCTTCGGCTTCTCGACAAGGCCTACCAGCCTCCCCTTCTCATCGAATACCGCCACGCCGAACCTCCTCGGATCCGGCACCCTCGCCAATAGTATCATTGCATCGGCGTCGCTCTCCTCGAACGCCTTAACATACTCCTTCAGCCCGGAGGCTATGATGTTGTCCCCGAGGCACACGATGAAAGGCTCGTCCCGGACGAAGCTCCTTGCAAGGTAGACGGCGTGCGCGAGGCCGTAGGGATAGCCCTGGTAGATGTATGTTATCCTCACGCCGAGCCAGCCACCGTCGCCATAGTACTCGACGACGCGGAGAGGTGAGAGCGTGCCGAGGATGACCGCTATATCCCTTACACCAGCATCCCTCATGTCCTCAAGTACCCACTGGCTTACAGGCTTCCCTGCTACGCGGATCAACTGTTTAGGCCCTGTATGCGTGAGGGGCCTCAGCCTAGTGCCGAGCCCCCCGTGGAGCAGTACGCCCTTCAAGCCATGCACCCTTCTCTATGGGCTGAGGAGCTGTGGAGCCGCGCAGCCCCTCCCGGGCAGCCCTATGGGCGCTGCGCGTTAAAATCAGAAACCCATGTGGATCTATGTGGGCGGTAATGGTGACCGTCTTCGACATGGTCTTCTACGCCGCCACTCTAGGGCTAATGCTAGTCCTGGTCGGCGCCCTCCTGCCAGGCATACTGGGCATGCCAGCGAGGAGCATGGGGGAGACGATACTAGTCATCTCGGCTGCAGTCACAGCGAGCCTGCTCGCAGCAATGATAGGCCTCTAGGAGGAGGGGTGATGTGGTGATGGTGCAGCGTAGGGTTAGGGGTATCCTCGGCATAATAGCGGTGATAATAGCCGTCATCCTATGGCTCCTGGTGCTGCTCGGCTGCAGCCTGGGCGTGATCCTGGAGGAGGGGAGGGTGAGCGTCAATGCTACATTGTATGTCGAGAACCCGTACACGTCAACGATACCAGTATCGCTGAACGCGAGCCTAACGACCGGCAGGAAGCCCGTCTTCACGGTAGGCGTCCCACTCAGCCTAAACGCGTCGGCCGAGCCGGCCGCCGCCAGCCTCAGGTTGAAGGGGGCGGCTGTGCTGGAGGTCTCGCTGCCCGGGGGCAACGCCCACCTACGCCTCCTAGGCGCAGCATCCTCCAGCGACCTCAAGCACTCACTCGCAGAAATTATGGCCAGCAACCAGGAGGTCATGGTAAGGGTTGAGGCCTCAACACCCCTCGGCCCAGTATCGTACAGTACCACCGCCAGGCTAGAGACGAGGAGGTACTTCTCCGACATGCTCAGCAGGATCACCAGCGAGGCCCTACACGCTCTGGAGGGCGCCGGCGCCGGGGTTGACGGTGCATATGTAAGGATAACGTCGGCCAGGCTCCTCGGAGTTAGGATGGAGGCGGCAAACCTGGAAGCATACGAGACCATAGAGGTATGTGTAAGGGCTGAGCCAGCACCCCCCGTTCCCGTGAATGCCACGATACATATAGACTCCGTGCTCGTTGACCAGTCAACAATGCACCACGTCGCCTACACGGTCAAGCCGCTAACGGTTCAGCTTTCGCCAAGCCAGTCCTGCGGAATGATGATCCTAGGTGTGCCCCTGGAGAACGTCTCGGAGGCAATGCTCTATGCTGCATGGATACTCGGCGTGCAGGGCGAGTACAACGCTACGCTGAACACGAGGGTGACGGTGTCGGTGGAGAACCTGCCGGCCGTCAGCACAGTGATACCCTATAGGCTGAGCCTCTCGCAGCCATTCACGGCCGAGCTGAAGGTAGGGATAGGGAAGGCTGAGATACCAGTCCGTGTCAGGGTAACATTCAAGTCCTAG
>JAADEY010000041.1 GCA_013153145.1 Thermoproteota archaeon
TTATGTTGTAGTCTATCTGGTTGGCGTCGTAGAAGAGGAAGTAGTCCTGCACCCACTGCGGGCTGTGGCATAGCTTACAGACTGCCTCCATGGCCTCCCTGTGCTTCTTTAGCTCGCCATAATACTCTATTATCGGTAGGTTGGGTAGCTGTAGGCCCATCCTCGGGCCCCTTACTATCTTGAAGCCCTCGAAGGCCACGTGGTGGGCGAACAGCCCTGCACCGGTCAGCTGGCTGGCACCCTTGATTATAGCGTTCTGTGTGTGGTCTGGCCACTTGGGCTTCGGGAATGCGAAGAAGTGCATGCTGTCCCAGACTATCCTCGCCCTAAGGTCGTGGGTGCCCTTGATCAGTATCTTGCCGTCGGGCGAGGCTATTGTCGACATGTGGCAGGTGGCGCACGTCGGGGCGTTGAAGTCTACGCCGACCTTCCATGGCAGATCCTCCCACTTCCAGTGCGAGCCATATATGGCCTCCAGCTCGCCGTGCTTGCTCTCCTCGTATACCTCCTTGTGCGGGTGGTCATAGCCTAGGTGGCACTCGCCACATGTCTGCGGCTTCCTGGCAACCTCTATGCTGAAGGTGTGCCTGGGGTGGCAGGAGGTGCATGCTCCGAGGCTGCCGTCAGGGTCTATCCTGCCGACGCCGTCGTTCGGCCAGCCCCAGTACTTTACGCTGGTCTTGGTGACGTTGTATGGTATTACGAGGCTGCCGTGGCACATCATGCATGCAAGGTAGACGTAGGCGTTGCTGAAGAGTGGGTGGCTCATTATGCTGTGGTACTCGGTGCCGTTGTAGACTGCTACGAAGCCTCCCGCGGTCACGTTGTGTGCTAGTACGCCGCTGGCGGGGTATAGTGGCGAGACTATGTTCTTGAACAGATACATCATTGGTAGGCCGAACATCTTCACCTCGGGGTCATTGAACTCGTGCTTCGCTATCTTGGTGAGGTACTGCTCTATCCAGGGCCAGGTTATCATCGCCTTACCGGTGTCGTTGTATACGGGGGGCAGCATGTAGTACTTGCCGGTCTCCTTGGCGTACTTCACTATCTTGGCGTACCAGGGCTTGAGCCAGGTGTTGAGGGCTCCGAATGCGTGCCACGTCCAGCTCATCTCCTCGGCCTCCTTGTAGTGGCACTGGCTGCAGTCCTTGGCGGTGACTATGACTACTATCTTGTAGCCGAAGTGATCCTGTATTATGTCGGGCCTCTTCGGGTCCTTAAACATCCCGTGGCACTCGTAGCAGCCGACCACGTAGGGGTAGTCCTGGAACTTGGGTGCTAGGTACGGGTTGTCGTAGCCTATGGCCTTGTAGAGCTTGTATATGTCGTTGGGTGTATGCCAGGCATGCTTGCTCCTAAGCCAGTCGTAGACTATGCCGGGGGTTACTGAGAGGTGGCAGCCTATACAGGCCTTGGTCTGGGGGCTGCAGTGTAGGTAGACCTCTGCAAGAAGCTGGCGTGCCTCGGGGCCGTAGACCTCGTAGGGCGGCTTGTTGGTGGTCATCTGCTGCGCCTTAACGGCCGGTAGCGCTACTGCCAGCGATGCTGCGAGGAACACGACTATTACGAGGAGGGCCCCTATCTGCCTCCCAACGTGCGTAATGCGCGTCATGCGGGGGTCACCTTGACTCCGGGCGTTGAGGTTTCACGGTCGCTTGATAAGGATTGTACCGTAGTCCAGAGGGAAAGACTTAAAATAATCCCGTCCAGGGCCCACGGAAGGACGAAACAGCTTCGCACAATACATGTATTGAAAAGGTATCCCGGTTGGACTCGGCGGGGTGTAGCCCTGGGCTTGGAGAGGCGCTGGATCCCACTACTCGCGGCCCTCACCCTGGCACTACTCCTTCCCACATCAGCTGCGTATGCAGCAGAGTACACGGCCGTAGTCGGCGGGGGTGGACGCGTCCTCGCCGTATGTAGGCTAGGCCTCTGGAACGAGACCGGGGCAGCATACCTACAAGGGGCGTGCAGCTCAGTCGGCACCATTTACATAAACTATACTGTGGCGCTGCTGCTGGGATCCTGCGCTAAGATAACAGTGCTGAGCAGGGTTAACGGCTCATGGATAGTCAAGGCGGTGGATGAGTGTAGCCATGACCCCCGCCCCTACATGCTCAACTTAACAGCGCTGCTCGGGGTTCCCGGCATGATGAATGTGAGTATCCCCGGCTGCGTGTTCAATGGAACCGGTGTTGAGAGGTATAACGCTACGCTGAGTCTGGGTAATACAAGCATCTTGTTCACAGCAACCTACACCTATGAGTCGGGCATGCCGAGCAATGTAGCTGCGACCCTCACGGCGGAGGGTAAGGCGAGGATAGTCCTGCGTGCATCGAGGCCCAGGAGCTATAGGGTTGACGAGGCGGCCGCTAGGGCTGCGGCGGCGCTGATTGTAGGGGCCTTAGCGGGCTACATGCTGGTAAGGCTGCAGGAGATGCTCCGCGGATACCCACTATACCTATCCATCATCGCATGGTTCCTCACAGAACTCATAGTAGTGATAGGGTTCATTAGGTCCGCACCCCTACCCTGAACACTTGAATAAAATCCGGGGCTGTAGGAGGCACAGCTGGTCTTGGCCGAGCCACTGCTATGCGTCAAGGGTGTATGGAAGAGCTTCGGCAGGGGCTGGGTGCTGAGGGACGTAAACCTGGTCCTTAGGCAGGGGGAGGCGGCGGCCATAATGGGGCCTAACGGCAGTGGGAAGACAACCCTCCTAAGGATAATAGCTTGCCTCATAAGGCAGACGAGAGGCGAGGTCACGATATCCGGGCTGAACAACTGCTCGCAGCAATGCCGCAGGATAATAGGCCTAGTCATGGACCATCCCCTCCTCTACCGGGACTTGACTGTCAGGGAGAACCTACGCTTCTACGCGAGCCTCTATGGCGTCAAGAACTACGACCCCGAGGCGGATCCCGTCGTCGAGGCCCTCGGACTGAGACGCTACCTAGACTACCGGGTCAACGAGCTAAGCTATGGGTGGAGGCGGCGCAGCGACATAGCAAGAGCACTGCTCCATAGACCGAGGCTCCTACTGATAGACGAGCCGTTCAACGGCCTCGACCCCGAGGCCAGGCAGGCGGTCGAGGAGATGCTGGAGGAGCACGTGAAAAACGGCGGCGCGGCAGTCATGACGTCGCCCAGCAACGGGCTCCCCCTGGCAGACTGGGTGAAGGCCTACCGTATAGTCGAGGGGAGGCTCCTGCCGCTCAAGGGTTAGGGTTAACGCCGCCCATACAACTACTCCTAGCCCTGGGCTGAGTGTTTGGGGCATGGAAGGGTAAGGGTGCTGAGGGGCCGTGGCTGCAGGGAGTGCATAGTCGTCGCGGAGACCATAGAGGAGTTCCTATGCACCGCGGCCAGATCCGGCCTAGACGTCCCCGACGAGGTCGTAGTCGAGGCCTTTGAGACACATAGCCTGCTCGAGCCCAGGCTTGAGGCCGAGGCGAGGAGCATAGGGGCGGCATATGGCGGCGTGAGGCCCGAGTCATGCGTCCTATACGCTGGCTGGACCGGGCTCCCACAGGTCTATGTCGTCCTCTCAGCCTGTAGGGGCCTGGACGAGAAGTGTATCAGGGGTGAGGCGGCAAGGGCGGCGGCCCACAGCATCCTGCACCGGGGGATAGACTGCTACGTGTACACCATCAACTACTACTATGAGTCAACGCTGAGAATAATACTAGGCCCACTATACCCCGCCTTCCTATACCTAGTCGGCGCCGGTGTGAGGGGCTACGAGGCGAACAGCCTAGCAGTAAGACTGGGCTACGGCGACCTGGTAGCAGTCGACGAGGTAAGGGCGCTCGCAGGCGCTGTCGCGGCGCTAGCAGCCCTAAAGCCCGCGCGGAGACCAAGACTCCTCATAGCAGCAGAGCTGTTCAAGTACCTGGCAGAGTCAAGGCCCCTGGCGAGACCGGGCTCCCCCGTCCTAGACATGCTGGGCAGGCTCGCACCACTATACCCCGCAGAGTACAACGCGGCGCTCCGGGCACTAGCAGCAATGGAGCCCGCCTCATCAACGGCGGAGAGGGCTAGGCTCGCGGCGGAGAAGATAATCGAGGAGCTGCTCGCATAGCCCCCTGGCAGCACGGCCAGCATAAAAGCCCCTCCGCATACCCCCTAGACTCGTGGAGGCATCAGCCTTGCCCATCATAGCCGGTAGGAGGACGCCCGCAGTAGCCGGAATGTTCTACGAGGCAGACCCCCAGGCGCTACGCGAGCAGATAGAATGGTGCTTCAAGCACCCCCTCGGCCCCGGCAGGATACCGGAGCCAGCAAGCGAGAGGAGGAGGGTGAGCACGGGCTACGTGGCCCCCCACGCGGGCTACATGTACAGCGGCCCCGTGGCAGCCTGGGTCTACTACAGCATCGCCTCCGAGGGACCCGCCGAGACATACGTCATCATAGGCCCGAACCACACCGGCCTCGGCACACTCGTCTCCGTGATGCCAAAGGGGGTCTGGGAGACACCCCTAGGCGCGGTAGAGATAGACGAGGAGCTCGCAGCGGGGATACTCAGGTATAGCAGCTATGCGGATCCCGACGAGAAGGCGCACCTCTACGAGCACAGTGTTGAGGTGCAGATACCATTCCTCCAATACCTCTACGGCTCGAGGTTCAAGATAGTCCCGATAGTCATGTGGCAGCAGACACCGGAAATGGCGAGAGACCTCGGAGAAGCAATATACAGGGCTGCAGCCGAGACGGGAAGAGACGTCGTCGTAATAGCAAGCAGCGACTTCACACACTACGAGCCCGACGAGGTGGCACGGGCGAAGGACGCCAAGGCGATAGAAGCGATACTCAGCCTAGACCCGGAGAAGCTATACCGGGTAGTCGTCGAACTCGACGTATCGATGTGCGGCTACGGCCCAGTAATGACAATGCTATACTACTCGAAGCTAGCCGGGGCAGACGCGGCACAGAAACTCGCATACGCCACCAGCGGCGACGTGACGGGAGACCGCTCAAGCGTGGTAGGATACGCCGCCATAAGGGTGTACCGGAGCGGTGAGGAGTGAGAAGCAGGCGATAAGGGAGCGGATCTGGCGCCTCCTCGAGGAGCGCGGGGCAGCGCGTTTTCCAAGGCCGATACGTGGCAGAATACCGAACTTCGTGGGAGCCGAGCAGGCAGCTGAAAGGCTAGCATCAACACCCGAGTGGAGAAGAGCACGCGTAATCAAGGTAAACCCAGACTCCCCGCAGAAGCCGGTGAGGCTACTAGCACTACAGCAAGGCAAGATACTGGTCATGGCATCTCCGAGGATAAGGGAGGGCTTCATACTCCTAGACCCAGCCAAGATACCCCGAAACATGTACAAGTACGCCGCAACAATAAGAGGGGCAATGAGGCTCGGGAAAAGACTAACACTCGAAGAACTATCAAGGATACACGTAGACCTCATGGTAACCGGCAGCGTCGCAGTCGATAGGAGAGGCGGCAGACTGGGCAAGGGGGAAGGCTACGCGGAGCTAGAATACGCGATACTCAAAACCATCGGGGCACTGACAGAAGACACGCCGGTAGCAACCACGATACACGACCTACAACTCGTAGACCAGGTACCAAGGGAACCCTACGACCTCACCGTAGACATCATAGCAACACCACGCAGACTACTCTACATCAGGCCGAGGCCACCCAAGCCACCAGGGATAATCTGGGAGCTACTCCCCGAGGAGAAGCTGGCAGAGATACCAATACTCCGCGAGCTAAAGCAAATGCTGAGAAGAGAGTGACACCACCCCAGAAGCCTTAGACACACAACTCAAACCATGATATAGTAGTGGATGAGCAGCATGGAAGCCTACAAGACAGCCAAGAAGACACTAGAAGAGAGGCTACGGACTTACAGGGATGCTGCAGCAGCACTAACATCGGCCAGAAACACCCTCAACGAGGCAGCATCATCAAGAACATACATGGATAAGACAACAACAGTCAACAAGAAAGTAATGGCCGTGAAGATGGCGATGAACGCCATAAGAATCATAATACCATCACCAGTAGCACAAATAATAATATCGGTAAGCGGCACAGCACTAACACCATTCACAGTAAGCAACATACTCCCAAGACCACGAAGCATAGTCGAAGCAATGCATGAAGCAGCATCAGAAATAAGAAAGATACTCGACACACTCCAAGTATAACATAAAAGAAGAGAAGCCGGAGAGGCCGGATCCGGAATAAGCCCCAGGATCCTCCTACGATACTATACTCTTCAGACCGGCGGAGGAGGAAGAGTGAACCCCATCAACCGGACGAGCGCAACTATTATCAACAATATGCCAAGCAGCCTCACACCATTCTCCACAAGCCTTGTCGCACTCTCAATAAGGTTCGCAGACAGCAGCAGGCCGACACCGACAAGCAGCACCTCTATAGGGTCACCATAATACACAAACGCAACAGCATCATGAAGCAAACCCTGCAACGCAGGCGCACTCAAGGCACCCTCCCTCCACTACCCCCACATACACGGGTCTCAAAGGCTACAAGATAAACTCAACCCTACGCATAACCCCTCCCTTGCTGCCAAGAGGATCGGGAATCCCCGGAATATACCCGTGGAGAGGAGAATGCGGAGGATTAACGGCTCTATGCGAGTACGTGTTTCTGTCCTCTAGCTGGGATAGACGCTTATCTTGACCTCTCTAGGGCCAGCATTCTGGAACACTATTGTGATCGCTATGATTGTGTTGTCGGGTAAGCGGAGGGGGCATTGTGCAAGGAGGAGTGTCGTTGACTTTGCGGCGACTACCCCGTCTGGGGGTTTTATTAGTGTGCAGTCATAGTCCGTGGCGTTGAAGTTGACATATACCCTGATTATCCTGTCTGCTATCCCGCCATCATTATACACGTAGGCTACTAGCGTGCCGTTGGAGTAATAGTAGGTCGCCGAGGGATAAACCCTTACAAGGCCCACGCCGCTCTCAACGAAGCGTACATAGGAGTACATGTATGCGGCGAACATGAACCCTATAGCGACGATGACGAATAGTAGGATCACGATTATCAAAAAACTGGATATGCCCCGGGCACGCGGCATCAGTGTGCGTCGCCCCCGATGGTACGGGGGCCCGCTCTTGGATTATTTACCTCTTTACTTCTGCTCGGCCACGACGTTGATTGGGACGACGCCGCTCTTCTCGAAGTGCACCCTCAGTATGCCGGTCTGACCTGGAGTGAATGATATCCCGGTGCAGGTGGCGTTGACCCAGCCGACGCTGTTAGCGGGTATGATTACCTCGTTGTTGCTTACAGTGAAGTCAGTGCCGGTGGTGGTCGGGGTGCAGGTGACTACGGTGGTTCCGTTTGATAGCTCGATCCTTATTATCTTGTCGCTACCGGCTCCACTGTTCCTCACGTAGAAGTATGCATACCAGTTCGTGCCGCTGCCGTAGAGGTTCGCCGATGGCACACTTATGACTGGGCTACCGCCGGCTAGGCCGCCCCATAGGCCGAAGAGCCAGCCGACTATGGCAACCGCTATGGCTAGCGTCACTGCTACCAGTATGACTGTCGCGA
>JAADEY010000046.1 GCA_013153145.1 Thermoproteota archaeon
TTATCTGGGGGAATCGTCAGGGGGTTGTTGGGGCTTGTCTTGTTGATGGGGGTTGTGTGGTGTTTAGTGTGGTTGTAGTAGTCTTGCTGGGCATATTTCGCGGTATGCGCATGTCCTGCATCTTATTCTTCTTGCTGGTTGCTGTGTTGTGCATCCATGGGTTAGCATTCTCCAGAGGTTCTTAGCCGCGTTCTCCGCCATTGTTCGGTGGTGTGGTGTTATCCTTGCTTCTACTAGCTTGTCTCGTTCTATTAGGTAGAGGAGTGTCCTTAGTACTGGTTTCCTGTATGTCTCTTCTGCTGCTATCATGTATGCTGCTAGCTGTGCCTTGATGTGTGCCTGCTTGCTCCTGCCTGGTAGTGTTAGTTTGGCCTCGATTATGGTTAGGGTGTCTCCGTGGTCTATGAGGAGGTCTATTCTCCCTCTTAGTCCGAGTCTTTTTGAGATTACTTCCTGCTCCCAGTGTTCCTCGCCGGTGATCCTCCTGCGTGCTAGTTGTTGTAGGAGCTTGGCGCGTGTGTTTCCGTCTAGTCTGCCTGCCTTCATGCTGTAGGTTTCTCTCTCGCTCCATGTTGTTAGTTTTAGGCATGCCTGGACGGGGCACCAGTAGTACTCCTTCACTAGTATGATTGGTATGTACTCCACGGCTCCCGCCTAGATGATTATTATCTTTTCCTTGAAGGGGTTCTCCCAGAGCGGGCCCACTATGATCATCTTCTTCACGTAGTCTGCCGGCACGAGCACGACCACCACGCTGTCGCCCTCATCGACTATCATCTTGGCTGCTCTCGCCACCTCCTTCGCCCTCGCCTGCCCCCCGAGGCCCATGAAGACGCTTCGCTGTATCCTTGTGAGGCCTAGTGCCTTGAGCGTGTCTGCCAGCTTCAGTCTCTTCGCGTCGTTGCTCACATCGTAGAATACCAGGATGTACGTCATGTTCTCACCACGAAGCCCTTGTAGGGCGTGTTTGATCTCAGGCTGGCTGCTAGGAGCCAGGCGTATCGGTAGATGTGGTCTCTCAGCGTCTTCCTCGCCCCCTGCCTATCACTATACATCCTGTATAGGTTCTCGAGTATCCTCTTCGCTATTGCCCGCCTTGCCTGGTAGCTTAGCGTGCCCTTGAAGGTGTCGAAGCACTGGGGGTCGGGGCTTGCTAGGAGCGGCTTATCCACCGCCACCGGCTTGAACATGTCCGCGTAGTCGTAGACCAGGCTCGGCCTCCCGCTGCGGTCGGCGTGTAGGAAGCCCGCGTATGGGTCCAGGCCAGCAACTGTCAATGCGTCGCCTACTATGCTGTATATTATCGCGTAGCCGTAGCTCAGCGCCATGTTCACGGGGTCTCCCGCCCTCGGCTCCCTACCCCTGAACCCGTATTCCGGGGGCAGTAGGCCTGCGATGGCCTGCCAGTAGAGCCTCGCAGCCTCAGCCTCCACCCCCATCACCTCCCTCGCCGTGTTCACCGTGTTAAGCCTATCAGCGAGCATCGTTATCCTCGAGGCCGTCTCCAGTAGGCTGGGGAGCCGCCTCGCCCTGGCGATGTAGGCTAGTACCCTGGCCTGGTTCTCCATCTTCGCCCTAACCATGGCCTTCGCGTATAGCAGGCCCCTACCCTCAACCCTCACCCGGTACTGCGCGAGCCTCGCCTCAATCGTCTTGTTCACCCTATCAACCGGCCTCAGCTCGCCGACCACACGCCCATGGTGGCCCAGGACGATGAGGCGTATCCCCAGCTCGCTCAGCCTGCGGAGGGCCCGGCCGCTTATCGAGGAGGCGCCGGCCGTGAGTATCACTAGGCCGACGTCGGCGGTGAGCGCTAGCCTCTCCCCCTCCTTGTTCTCTACATAGACTACGCCCCTCCTCACGTAGATCCTCGAGCCGGGGCTAGATACTACCACCACCCGCTCCACTACATATCCCCCTGTACGGGCACCAGTCCGGGCACCCCTCCCCCGCCGCGCCTGGGTCGACCCGAGTGTCGACGATCATTGCTGCCTCGTCCCTGGCGCGTAGGAAGGCCCTGCGTAGGTCGTCGGTGAGCACCACAACCCTCCAGTCGAGCCACGGCACCCCGTCCCTCTCCCGGAGGTATGCTATCACCCCGTAGTCTATCGGGTTGCCCATCCAGGCCTCGAGGGCGAGGGCGTAGCCAGCCACGGTGAGCTGCTTACGTCTCCCGTAGAGGCTGTTGGGGCTGGCCGTGGTTATCTCGACGGGTATGAAGCCTACGAGGAGGTCTGGCTTAACCACGTCCGTTAGGCCTACGGCCGCCCCCGGTATAGCGGGCTCCACCGCGACCGGGGTGTCACCGTCTATGATCATCTGGAGGGCGAGGGCGGCGCCCATCGTGTATACGCGGTCCAGGAGCCTGCTGGGCCTAACACCTAGGCGGCGGTAGAGCCTCCTCCTAGCAGCGGCCAGGGAGTCGAGGTCGACCCCATCACCACGCGAGGCCAGGCGGAGGGGCTCCAGGAAGACCTCGTGTAGTACAACCCCCCTCCTCGCAGCCTCAACCTGCTGGGCCGGAACCCCCTCAACACGCTTCAGGTAGAGATCCCTCCTGCTCGGACAATACGTCGCTATCTCCGATACAGCCGGCCGGTAACGATACCTCGGCGAGACGAGCTCAAACCGCCAACCCCGGACCTCGGCCCCCGCCTCCCCAGCGGTGAGGAGGCTCCGTATGTAGTCCCACACGCGGCGGGGCAGCACCATGGAGGGGCGCCCTCGGGGGGAGGGGTGGGCTTTAGACGGTGCGGTGGCCTATGACTGGGGGCGCGTTGATTATGGTGGCGAAGCCTCCCCTAACCGCATAGGATGCCAGCACCGCTGCGTGGTCTGCGAAGAAGGGTAGTGCCTGCGCGTACTCCCTCGGTAGTTTGAGCTTCTCGGCGGTGTTCCGGTCGCACCTCATGTATATCTTCGTGTTGGCCAGTGTGACTAGGAGGTTGGAGACATCGTCCTCGCGGTGGGTGGAGAACACGAGGGAGATGCCGCGGGCCCTGCCTAGCCTCGCAAGCCTCTCAAGCTGCTCCGACAACACCCTCCCATAGCCCTCGCTGCTGCGTGGGAAGAAGAGGTGGGCCTCATCAACCACGACGAGCGTGTAGCCCGGCGGGGGGCTCCTGGCGAGGCTCCTTAGGGCCTGGTAGCCTAGGAACACCTTCGCCATCGTGGGGGGCACGCCCTCCGGCGTCTTCTCCGCCGCGTACTCCAGGTCTAGTATGATCAGCCTGGCCCCGAGACGCTCTGCGTCGCGCAGGAGCTGGCGATAATCTATACCTGGGGCCCCGGAGTCTATGAGGCGCGAGTCCCTCAATACTATGAGGCGGCGCTGGAGCGCCGCCAGGGTCTCCTTATGCACCTTGTAGTCCTTCACGAGGTGGTACGTGTTGTCGAGAACCCATTCAACGAACTCGTAGAAGCCCCCATCCCCCTCCACCTCCTTCCTGAAAGCACGGTATATCCTGCCGAGCTCCTCCCTAGCCTTCTGCGTCATGTAGGGGTCTATCATGCCTAGGAGCTCCACCCTACCCCCTATCTCCACGCAGCGCAGGGCAACCCCCGCCTCAACGACGCCCTCCACGGGGCCGCAGTCGACGCTGAGCCTCACCCGGTACAAGTGCTCCCCAAGCCCCTCAACGTCCTCGAGCACCACGCTGCACTCCCCGTCGCCGAGGAGCTGGCGGTAGATGTGCTCTCCGAGCCGCCGGAGCCTCTCAGCGTAGGAGCGTGCATGCTTCTCGGCCTCCCCGTCCCGGCACTCCTCCCCCTCCTTGCCGCGGGGGCATGGGATCACTATGAGGCCCCGGAGCCCCCTCCCCACGAGCTCCCTGCCGGGCTCGGCCTCGACGCCGTAGGCCCTTAGGGCGCCGACTACACGCTCATCAATCCTCTCGCCGGGTATGTAGCCGGGGTAGAGGCCCGCCACGTAGTCCCCGTTAGCGTCGAGCACCAACGCGTTCGCGCCACCCTCCACGGCGCTCAGCAGCATGTTCTTCACGAGGCTCGTCTTCCCACTACCAGTCGTACCGGTGACCAGCACGTGCTTGACCATGACGCTCCACGGCAGCCTCAACGCTATCGGCTCACCAGGGATGTACGGCTGATCCATAACACCAAGCACGCCCACAACAACACCACTATCAACCGCCGGGCCGAGGAGCCTCGAGACGAGCCACGGCTTCGGGATAAACACCGGGCTGTTAGGATCCGGCGGCGTGCTCGGAGACGCTGGGGCCCCTAGGCTGAAGCCACCATCATCCTTGACCAGCTTCACGGCCGCAGTTGGGCGGAGGATAAGCCTCATAGAGACAATATTATAGCCTATAGCAGTACCCTCCTCCGCCGCAGGATATATCGGCGGAAGCCTAGCCCCAACAGCCTGCACCCCACTAACCCGGACAGCCTCCCTCACAACAGCCAACACGAGAAGCATAGTCTTCGGGTCAACAATACAGTAGTAGAACCCGGGCGAGAACGCCTGCGGCAGCCTATGAGCAACCCTAACCCACACATTAGGCGGCACATCAACCGGCACCTCCCCAGCCCTAACCTCCTCCACCGCAGACACATAGCCAACAACCCCATCAACACCAAGACCAGTATACGCAAACCCCCTAGCAGCATCGAAAGCAGCCCTATACCTCTCCTCATACTCCCTCCTAAGCCCCTCGAACACGCCAATAATCTCCCCAAGCTCCCGGCTACCAGGACTAGGCCGCCGCTCCACCCCCCTCACCCTGCATACTCACAAGCGTCGAGTAAGTCGGCGTAGAGACACGAGACACGACCTGGAAGAGGAGCCAAGCAGCCTCCCTAGCAACACCCTTAGCAAGCCTATCAGCAACAGCCAACGGAGCAGGCACACTACGAGGCTCAGGGAACCCGAGGAGATAGGCAACCTCAGCAGCAAGCACCACGTCACGCTCAACGACATGCTCGCCGAGCAGCCGGTAGAGACTACTAGGCCTCAGCCCCCCATCCCCACCAGACGTTAACGAGCCATCCCGCGCAGCATGCCAGGGGAACTCGAGCCTAAGCAGCCTCGTAGACCCAAGCAGGCCGCGGACGTAGAGGTAGTAGATCCTCTTAGCTATAACACCCTCGACACCCGTTATGATACTACCAGCCCTCTCAAGCCTCTTCTCAACATCATAGAGACTAACCCTATCACGATACAACGGCCTATGAAGATTGACAAACATGCTCAGAGTCCCAGAACCCCTCACACCAGAACCCGGCGGCGCAAGCGCCCTCCTCAACACATCAAGAGCATTAAGGACAACCATGACGGGGCCTACAAGGTATACTCCGGGACCCGACCTAGAATACCTCCTAACCATGTACTCAACAAGCTCAATATCCCTCACAGCCGTATCCGGGAGAACCCCGCACGAGACCAGCCCCTTAACCAGGAGCCTCGAGTTCACAAGCCTCTTCACGACACCAATAACAGGGACTTCGGACTCCAAGGCAGCAGCAACATAATAGGCACGATCCGCAACAAGCCTCATGTAGGTCGCAAGATAATACGCTCTCTTCAACTCATAATAGCCAGACCTAAACCCTCCAGAACCCATAAAGTACGCAACCAGCCCACCAGGCACCATGTACAACGGCCCATCAACCAACACCGCCCCACCGCCATCACGCCCTATACACCAAGCCAACGCAGCATTCTCAAGCAACGTACGGTTCTCATCAGCCATAGTCTGCCTACTATAACCACAACCATAAGTCAACGAGCCGAAATACCCCCTTACCCGGGGATCACTAACACCCTTAACATCAACAAACACCGAGGGATCAGCAAGAGGCCTCGTAGCAACAAAACGAAGACCACCACCAGACAACGGCCCCGCGGAAAGAGGAGGAAGCTTCTCAGGCTCACTCAGGCCAAGATAAGGCCAAGCACCAGAATCCGGATAAGTAGCACCAACAACAAGCCCACCCTCATACCCCACAGCAACACTAGAGACAACAACAGTAAGATCAGTGAACTCAAGAACCCGATGCCCACCATCAACAGCATAATAACGCCTCACCGGAACAACAGGCGAAACCCCACGCACAAGCCGAGCAACAGCAGCATCAAACCCAGTCCCCGGAGCAACACCAGCAACGGAGATGTAGGGCTTCTCCTCATCCAGCCCCTCAACGTCAACCGGCTCGCCCTGCATATAGAGCGTCGGCGGAGGACCACGACGCATACGGATCATACGGCTGATCCTGAGAGCCTCGTCGACGAGCAGCTGTAGTGTTGGCGTAGGGGAGGAGGCTGGCGAGCCCATACACCGGGTAGAGCAGCATTGATGGCCATATATATGCGTAATACCTTATAACACATGCCAAGACCCTGCACACAACAAGCCAAGACCCGAAAACTCAACCCTCCACAGAACGCACAACCATACCCTCCGCAACACCGAGATACCCAGCCAGCGCCTTCAAAACCTCAACCAACCCCCTACGCCTAGCACCATGAACCTCAACCTCGACAACCTCACCCCTCTCATTAAACAACAAAACAACATCATTATCAAGCCACTCCGAGTCAACAGCCCTCCCCTTCCTCACCCTCACAACCAGTATATCGGCTTCAGGATCGTACACAATTACCCTGCGCTCCTCCAAGAGGTATCCACCTACCACTACTCAACCTCCTCCTCACTAATACGTCAACCCTCTTACAGGGTATAACTGTGACTACCCTAAGCTTCCCACCACCCTCCGGCGCGACAACAACTATGAGCTTCCTCCTAGTGGAAGCATAGACAATAGTATCAGCTTCAACATCAAATAACCTAAGATCCGGCCTCCTCAGCACATCTAAGACCATCTCTACCGCTATACCCCGGCTAAACATACGCTCCAAAGCATGCCTCGTAAACCTAACCCCACTCTCCACATCCATAACAACCAACCCCGCACCCAGCTAGCTTGAATTGCATGATAGAACATTGCAGATCAATGATAATCATTACAAGATGCATGCAAGCGATGAAAATCATTCGGTAATAGGATGGGGTGCACGAGTAATACAGTACTGGCTCAGCGACATGAGGCATTGCAATCTTCTGTTGAATGTTTCCAGTTCAACTATCCATCCACAGCCGCCGGGCCAGCAACCGAGCTCGCAGACTTGCAATCTTCTATTGAATGATTGCAGATGCCAGGAGGCAGGCAGAGGCCATGCTCAAGAACTTTGCCATTGCAATCTTCTATTGAATGATTGGCCGGGCCTCATTGCCCGCCCCCTTGCAAGTTGCTCATGTTGCAATCTTCTATTGAATGATTGCACTAACCCACCGAGCCCGCTCCAGGACGACCTCTTGAGGCTAGTCAGTTGCAATCTTCTATTGAATGATTGCCGCCGAAAATACACCCTCGAGAACCCCATCCCATATAGCGAGTTGC
>JAADEY010000037.1 GCA_013153145.1 Thermoproteota archaeon
GGGAAGCTCGTAGAAGCTCCCGCCATTAAGTATGGTTAGCCTATCAAAGCATCCACGCCTAAGCCTTGCCTCGGCCTCCCCGAGAATCCTCCTATTATTGGCGACGATCCTCCCTACATCGCAGGACTGCTCCCTGGAGAAGGGGCAGAAGACGCACCTACCCCAGCCACATGGAAGCCCCTGCAGTACAACCACAAGTCTTCTCCCCAGCGCGTCACTCCTCTCAAAGACCCCCAGCACTACAGACACCCCGCCACCTACACTCCATGCACAGCCGCCCAGGCCTCGGCATGGGGGCTCTGAGCCCTAGCCAGTACCCGGCGAGCCTTGAGAATAACTGAAGCGCTGAACCCCTATCATATATCCAGCTATAGACCCTGCAGCCCTCGACGGCCTTCAAGCCCTCGATACCGCCGCCCCTGAGCGCAAGCAGGGCCTCAGCCAGTACTCTACGGTCGACGCTACAGACCTCGATGAGCCTCAGCGGCTCAGCGTGGGGGAGCGGCGAGTAGTCTACCAGTAGGCCGTATAGCCTGAGCCTAGCCTCGTCAAGCCTCGACGCCCTCTCCGCCTCCTTAAGCCTCACGATAGCAGCGACCCTGCAGTCCTCGAAGAGTATTGCATCGGGCCTGCCGACAACCGGTACACGGTCAATGAGGGCGGCCACCGGCATCGAGACGACGAGCCTCCCACCACTACAACCTGCAAGGCTCCTGGCGCTGGCTAGGAGGGGGCGGAGGAGCCGCATCAACTCCCTTACATGAACCTCTATCCGGCCCTCCGACAACTCATAGTCGAGCCTCCTCTCGCAGAGGAGCTGTCCAACCATCATTGACACACGTACATACGGCAGGCCGTGGCGCAGGCAGCAGTACTCACCCCTACCTATAGCCTCGAGTAGAAGCCTCTCCTCCTCAAGAGCCTCCCCTAAGCCGCCCACGACGCCCTACTCCTCGCCGAGAAAAGAGGCTGACAGGGCAACAGGGGCGGATTAACCTGGCGAGCCCCCAGCTAGGGCGCGAAAAATAGAGGGTGTGTAGCCAGGAAGGAGTCTCGTGGAGGGGCGGTGACGACTGTAGCCTGCACCGAGGAGCCCTTGGGATGAGGAGCCTTGATCCCACCCAAGCCCCTCCACTGCGCCGCGGCTACGCCTCCAGCTCCGCGACGGCTGCAGGCCTCGTGGCCGGCAGTATGGTCTCCTCGGGTGCCTCTATGCGTGCGCGTACATCCTCTGGGAGTAGCTCCATGATTGAGCGGAACCTTATCCTCATGCTCCTCTGTGCTTCGCGCAGAACCTCTACGAGGCGGTCAAGGCCGTGAGGGTCTAGCTCGATGTCTAGGTCTGGATCTGGGTGTGTGTTGAGGGGCTTGCCGCACCTGGGGCAGACACCACCATACCTGGAGGCGAGCTCGCTGGGGGTGGGTACGCCGTAACTGTTCTGGCCAACACGGAGGAATATGTCAAGTATGTATCCGCAATTACTACACCTGTAGACAACTGGCACGGCTAGTCCCTCGGTAGTATCACTACTTAAGCCGCATATACATGGCCTTCCCCCTCCTAGAAGCAGGCTGGTTTAACGCGGCTGACGCAAAAAGGGGTGCATAGGGGTTTGGCGGGGTTAACGTCTATCGGACGATAATACTGCCGGTAATACGCGTACTACTCCAGCCCTACTTGTATACACGCCTGGGGGGTAGAACCTCTCTGAACCATGAAGGTGTCATCCTCGCCACTGCAGCTGCTATGAGCCTGGCGGCGTTGACAGCGTCTCTTAGGTCGAGTACCTCGACGGGGCTGTGTATGTACCTGGTCGGTATCGATACTGCTGAGACTGGTACTCCGCTCCTAGTGAGCTGTATGGCGGTGGCGTCTGTTGTCCCTCCGGTGGCGACCTCGTACTGGAACGGTATGCCCTCCTCGCGGGCCGCCTCCTCGAGGAGCCTGACTATTCTCTTGTCGGAGATTGTGCCGCTGCCGCTGCGGCCGTCGATGATCTTTATCGCTGGGCCCTTGCCGAGCTTTGTTATGTGCTTCGGCTCCTCGACGCCGGGGACGTCTGCTGCTATGGTGACGTCTATCGATAGTGCGGCGTCTGGCTGTAGGGCGTACGCTATTGTGCGGGCGCCCTTGAGGCCCGTCTCCTCCTGCACGGTTGCGACCGCGTATACTGTCGCCTCGACGCCCCTCTCTGCGAGGCGTTTGAATGCCTCTATCATCACGGCGACCCCAACCCTGTCATCGAAGGCCTTGCCGGTGGCGCGGTGCTTGCCTATCCTCACAGCCTCCCTGTCAAGGTCTATGGGTGAGCCCACCTGGATGCCCATCTCCTCGACCTCCTTGCGCGACGATGCACCGACGTCAACGAAGAGCTTGTCTATCGGTATGACCTGCTTGGCCTCCTCCGGCGTCATTACATGGGGTGGCTTCGTGCCGACAACGCCGTAGACGAGCTTACCGCTCCTAGTCATTATCCTTAGCCTCTGCCCTGGGAGTATGATATCTGACCAGCCGCCGACGGGCGCTATGTATAGGAAGCCGTGCTCGTCTATACTCTTCACCATCAAGCCTATCTCGTCCATGTGCGCGGCGACCATGACCCTAGCGTCGCCCGAGCCCTTCTTCACTGCGACAACGTTCCCCAGCCTGTCGACCCAGAGCTCGTCGGCGTAGGGCTTAAGCTCATCTATTATGATTGAGCGTACCTCCTCCTCGTACCCTGGTATGCCGAATGCATCTGCAAGCCTCTTGAGGAGGTTGAAGAACTCGTCCAGCTCCCTCCCGCTCATCCCGGGGTGCACCGTGGGTGCCTAGGGGCATGGCGAGGGTTATTCAGGGCTTGGGTTCGCGGCTAATGGCTGTCCGCTATGTGGAGGTGTACTCCTAGCTTGAGGGCTGCGCTGCCGTAGACCTTGCTGGCGTTCTCCAGGGTTAGCGCCTCGCTTGGGGGCCCGGAGGCGTAGATCCTACGCTTCAGTAGGATTATGTGGCGTGTGTAGGGGAGGAGTACTGCCGGGTCATGGCATGTCACTAGTAGTAGCCTCTCCTTGGAGAGTCTGCCCAGCATATTGGATATCTCGACCCTGGCGGCCGGGTCCACGGCTGAGAGGGGCTCGTCTAGGAGGATGAGGGGTGTCTCCCTCGCCACCGCCTGCGCTATGAAGACCCTCTGCCTAAGACCTGCGCTGAGCTCGTCTATCGGCCTGCTCCAGTACTCCTCCGGTACATCGACGCTCTTCAGCGCCTCCGCAGCCTTCTCGGGGGGTATGCGGGTGAAGGAGAGGAGCTCCAGTGGTGTCAGTGGGTAGCCGTGCATTGTTGGTGGGAGCTGGGGGACGTATGAGGCGTATCTCATCGCTTTACGGGGATTGCCGGTCACGTCCTCCCCGCAGATGATCACCCTCCCCTTCGACGGCTTCAGCAACCCCATTATCGTCTTGAGGAGGGTCGTCTTACCCGCACCGTTCGGCCCCATTATCAGTACAAGGCCGGGCCCCTTGAGGTGCAGGTCTATGTCTTCAAGGACTTGTTTGCCGCCGAGCCTCACGCTGACGCTGGTTAGTCTAAGCTCCGGCTCCTTGTGCACGCCGACTCTACCCGGCGAGGAGATATGTGCACATGGGTTTATTATGGTGTCCCCCGCCACGCCTCCCAGGGGAGGGGCATAGATCCTTGAGGATTGTGGCCGGAGTGCTGCTGGTGGCGTTGCTGGCTGCAGCAGCCCTAGCCGCAGCCTATCATGCGGCGGCCCCCCGGGGTGGGGGTGGCGGCCTCTTCATAGTGGTCACGTTCCCCGGGCTCCTTGGCGACGTAAAGGCGCTGACCTGCAGGGGTGATAGGGTTGTCTCGCTCGTGCCCCCAGGGGTTGACCCACATGACTACTACCTCACTCCGAGGGGTGTTGCGCTGCTTAGGAGTGCTGATGTCATTGTCTCGCTGGGGCATACGCCCCTGGAGAATGCTGTGCATAGGCTCTACATGGAGGGGGTGCTGCACGGGGTTCTCGTCGAGGTGCCGGCCATACCCGGGATTAGGCTGGTGAGGAACCCGGTTACAGGTCAGCTCGACCTCCACATGCCGGTCTACGACCCGAGGAACTATGCCGTATTCGTGGAGTACCTTGCCAAGGTGTTGGCGGGGCTTAGGCCGGAGTGCAGGGGCGTGTACCTCGTTAAGGCGTCGAGGCTCGTGGAGGCCGCTGAGGCCGTCTACCGGTCGGCTCCGAGGCTTCTTGTCCGTGCCGTGGCGGACTCCCCGGCGACGATCTATGCTGTTGAATGGCTCGGCGTGAGGGTGGTCTCCCTCATCAACCCCGGCTACGGCCTACCAGCGACCCCCAGGACGATACTCGGCGCGGTGTCGGGGGTTGAGTCCGGCAGCGTCGGCTTGGTGGTGGTCACATGGCCCGCGGAGTCGCTGGTGGATAGGTGGCTCCTGGAGCTGGCGGCGGGCCGCGGCCTGCCCGTACTCTACGTGTACTCCCCGGCCGCCCCGGGCACTGTGCTCTCGAAGATAATGATGGTTGCGGGGGAGGCGTCGAGGCTCAATAGGGGGTGAGGATCCCGTGTTTGTGCTCCCGGTGTACTGGGTTGTAGCGGCGGCTGCCGCGGGGCTCGGCTTCGGGGCAGTCAGCGGCGTTGTCTCGGCTAGGAGGCTCTACTTCCTCGCTGGCGGTATGCCGCACACGGCCCTGGTTGCCGTGCTCGCCGGGCTGCTGGCCTCAAGCTTCATCGGTGGAAGTGTCTACGCCTGGTCGGTGTTGTTCGCGTCCGTCTTCTCCCTCTTCGCGTGGCTCCTGCTTAGGCTCGGCGTCGACCCCGAGAGGGCCGCGGCGGTCTACGTGGCGTTCGCCTCATCCCTGGCGGTCATACTTGCATACTACGTGTTGTCGGGCGTCGAGGTTCATCAGAGCCTCTGGGCTTATGTGCTCGGTGACCCCCTCCTAGTCTCGCCGGCAGACACTGTCTTCATCGCATCGGTCTCCCTGGCCGCGCTCCTGGCGGTATACACTATATACCGTGGAGTCGTCATCGTCGCCCTCGACCCCGGCTTCGCCGAGTCAGTCGGGATAAGGGCCTGGCTCTACGACCTCGCCTCCGTCCTACTATTAGCAGTAGTGTCTACGGCGATGCTACGCGTCGCGGGCTTCGTACTCGAGCACGTACTCATACTGGTCCCGGGCATAATAGCGGCGAGGATCACGTCATCGGCGTCCTCCGCGCTCCGGGCATCCATACTCGTCGCCGTCTCGGCGAGCCTCGCAGGCCTCGCAGCTGGCTGCCTGCTCGACGCGTCGCCCTCAGGGGCCGCTGGCCTCATACTATCCCTCCTATACATCCTCGTACTGGCTAGGAGGAGTAGTGGTGGTGCTGGGTGACGCAGCAGAGGCGTAGAAGGTTCGGCGTATCTGTGAGCGAGTCCTCGGCCAAGCTCCTTGACAGCCTATGCAGCATCCTTGGCGTCACGAGATCCCATATAGTGGAGCAGGCCATAGAGGAGTACCTTGAGAGGTACGAACACCTCGCCCATGACCACCACTGTCTCGGAGTATTCATAGTGACGGGCCCCGTGGGCGGCTGCGGCGATACAAGCACGACCAGGAGGGTTGTCTCCGAGTACGGCGACGTTGTACGCGCCCACCTCCACGTACACGACTCAGGATACTGCATCGAGGTGTTGATGGTCTCGGGGTCTGCCTCCAGGATAAGAAGGCTCTACAACACGCTCAGGATCCCTGGCAGGAGGGTGAGGTTCGTGCCACTCGACGAGGAGTGGAGCCGCGGCACCTCATCACACTGAGGATGCTCAGCGAATAGCCCGCCTCCCATCCCCCACGGCGGCTGAGTCGCCGTGGGCGTCGCTCCTCCATAGCGGCTGTAGCGGGGAGACCTATTACTTATGCTCCTCCCCCACCCGGTGTAGTGGGGGGCGACGCCCCAGCCTAAGGGGTTGCATGGGTTGCGCTTAGCCATTATCGCGGTAGTCCTCTTCGCAGCCTCCCTGATAGCCCCGGTTGCAGGCAGCGTGGAGCTGAGAGTCGCTGCCCCTGTGAGGAGTGGGGTCAGCCTCCTCCTCGAGGTAAACGCCACCATAGCCCGCGGGGCCGGGGTCGTGGTGGTCAGGTATAGTGGCATCAACGTGTCGTGCCCCAGGCCCGGCGTCCCGGGGGCAGTCCTCGAGGCCGCCGTCAAGGGGTACCGGGTAGTCAGCATACCCGCGAAGACGGTGCCCCCGATACTACTGCTCCTGGCTGAGACAGGGCTCCTGGCGCATGGGGGCTGGAGGGTTACAACGCCATACCCATTGGTGAACGCTACCTGCCGCCAAGGCCTAGTCATAGCGGTCTACCGCGTACCGATGGACGTGAACGGGAGCCTCCACGCAGAGCTAGTCATCGATCACGGCGTCCTACACTACACCTACCACGGCCCCCCAACAGGCTATGAGGAGGACATGGTATACACCGCCAGGAGCCTATGCGGCAACTCAACGCTGAAAGGGAGCCTTCAGGGAGAGGAGGGGGGCAGGCTGCCGAGGCTGCTTGCAAGCCTCATGCCGGCCAGCCCCCTCCAGGCACTCATGTACCTCGAGGCCTACGCCGCTAAGGCTACATGCCGGAAGACTGCCGAGACAAAGACGACCCCCTCACTAGACGTGCTCAGGACAATGCAGGAGTTAGAGAGAATACTTGCGGGCGGGGCGGGAGAGGCAGCCAAGACACCACGTGCAGCAAGCCAGACGGCCACGGCGACCGGCACGGCAAAACATGGTGGGGGAGGCCTAGGCGGCCTAGCACCCTACATACTGCTACCGGCAGCCGGTCTGGCAGCCTTAGCAGTGATGCTGCGTAGACGACCCTAGAGCTTCAACGCGACATTGACAACCGTCCGCAGAGTAGTAGACGCAAAGAACACTATTATAGCGACTATCAACGCCCTCAAAGCCTCCTCAGTAACATCGTAGCGGCCATAGAGGTACGATATGAACATCAACGCGACAATAGAGGCCAGCAAGAGGCTCTGAACAGCAAACACGGCAAGCCCAAGATCCGTCGACAACGACCGACACCCCTCCCTCACAATACCTACAATGCAATACGGATCGGCATCCTGCCCGTATGGGGTGGCGACGCGCCGGCAGGGAGTAAAAACAGTTGAGACACGCGCAGAGCAGGCCTCCTGGGATCCCTGCTGCCACTACTGTGCTGGGAGGGTGATGCGCAGCTTCTGCACGAGCTCCTTATACCTATTCCTAACGGTAACCTCCGTCACACCGGCAGCCTGTGCTATCTCCTTCTGAGTCCTCCTCTCATTAAGCTCGAGCGCGGCGATGTAGACTGCGGCTGCTGCAAGCCCCGCCGGGTCCTTACCGGCTGTGAGCCCGAGCCTCCTAGCCTGGAGGAGTATCTCTATGGCGCGCTTCTCAACCCTGGAGGAGAGCGAGAGCGCCGAAACTATCTTCGACACGTAGCGTGTAGGGTCTGCAAGCGGCATACGTATCCTAAGCTCCCTAATCAACAACCTATAACACCTGGCAACCTCCTTCCTGCCGCCCTTAACGAGATCCGATATCTCGTCGAGTGTCTTCGGTATCGAGCGGAGCCTGCAGGCAGCGTACACGGCCGCGGCGGCCACAGACTCGAGGCTCCTACCCCTAACAAGGCCCTTCTCCGCGGCCTGCCGATAGATGAGCATCGCGTCGTCGATAATGCTGCGTGGGAGGCTCAACGCCTCGACGAGGCGCGTGATCTCGCGGGCGGCCTGCTCAATGTTCCTCTCAAGGCTTGTCGTTGTGCGTAGCTTGGCCTGGAGACGGCGGAGCCTCTCAGCCTCCAGGCGTGCACGCGCCTCAAGCTTCCTTCCCGTCGCGTCGCGGTATGTGCCCATAGTGGTCAATACACCGTAGTCGGGTAGGACGTGGCTGAGTGGCGCGCCTACACGGCTACGCCTGGCCTTCTCCTCCGGCGTGTAGGCCCTCCACTCCGGGCCGAGGTCGATGGCCGCCTCCTCGACAACCTCCCCTGTAAGCGTGCAGATGTACTCTCCCCTCTCCTCGTCGAACACTATGTACTCGGGCGGGCAGCTCCCGTACTTCTCCTCCCGCTCAGAATGAGACATGCTATCATGCCTCCCGGGGCACGCCACGTGCAGACCGTAAACCCTTTAGACCCCATAACGTGTTTAAGCCGCAAGCCCCCTAAAATATTTATAACCTATCCCCAGCCGGCCACGGGGCGTCAGCCAGCAGCCCATGCATCACGCCCAGTCCTCCCCCCGGGTCTAGAGGACTGGGTCAGCTTTGCTACATCGCATCACACGCCGGTAGGACTGACGCACAGCCTACCCGGATAAGGCTTAGCCCCCCATACAACACAGATGTATACCTGTGTACACACGGGCTTCTTATACCCCGCATCCCTATCTAGCCTCAACACAGCGAGTATGGTGTAGGAGTGCTGGGAGCCATGAACAGGTTCAGGTTGGTTGGCTCGATAATCACAATCACAGTCTTCCTCCTAAGCCTACTAGCCCCAGCGACAGGCATACTAGCTGCCCTGGCACCGGCCAAGGCACAGTCAATGAGTATAAGCGCCAGCTACATAAACTACAACATCATAGAGATAAAGCTGACAGGCTTCACAAAGGATGAGCCACCAGCACTAAGGATAGTCAACGCCACCGGCGGCTACAAGTGGCTAGTCCTCGGCTACATCGGCTTCAACACATGGGTAGCCTACATAGCGCTAGACAAGGCTGCAGGCGTCTCGTTCTCCGGCACCAAGGCTGATAACCTCGTCGCCGAGGGAGGCTACACCGTCACCGGCTATGAGCCAACGGCATACGTGAAGACCACTGGCCTGGCCAACGCCGCACCCGTCTACGGCAGCCTAATAGCGATAGCCGCAACCACCAACCTCAACATAACCGTAGGCACTGACGTGTACGCCAGCGGCGTAAACGCCTCCTCGATATGGCCGATAATAAACACCGTGAGTGAGGACTGGACTGGCGGCGAGATAACCATAGAGGTCTACGGCCTAAGCCTATCCAAGACCATAGAGGTGACCCCGACCGGCTTCACCGTAGTCAGTAAGGACAGGACCCAGATACCCCCGGAGGGCTACATGAGGCTAACCGTCAAGGACGAGGCACTACCAACCGACCCGACCAAGTACGACAGCAGCTACAACGCCCTAGCAATAACCAATAGCACCACCGTCAGTGCAGGCACCCCAGTCATACTGAAGACCGGCGTAGGCACTATAGCCGCCCTCCTAACCGAGGAGGGCGTCCTAAGCGGCAGCCTGGGAAGCAACTACCTACCATTCAACGTGACCGTCACTGCTGACGCAAAGGTCAACGTCAGCGTAGCAGAGCTACCTCCAGGCGTGAGCTTCGCCTCCAACCCAGATACGCTAAACAACCTAACAATATTCGCAGTCATATACGCCAACACCACCGCCGGCAAGGATGTGGAGCTAGTAGTACCGGTCAACAGCACCACCTACGGCAAGTTCGTCGACGTGAGCTATGAGATAAGCGGCGCCACCCTAGACAAGGTGAAGGAGGTCAAGCTAGTCTTCGTACCCTACGCGCTAAGCCTCAAGCTAGGAATAGAGAGCAAGCCTCTCGAGTACATGCCGGTAGTAGAGGCATACCCGACGGCCACCGGTGGCGAGTACCAGTTCACCTTCTACCTAGCACCATGGAGCCAGGCACCGGCAGTACCAATAGAGCTAGGCATGACCGACAAGCCGGCTGAGGCGGCACTAGCCGAGGGACTACCAGTACCCGGAGCAACTAGCACCACTCTATACCTGAGCGTACTGAGGGTTGACGGCAGCTTCGCACCCAGCAGCGAGGTCAAGGTACCGGTCGGCAGGAGCACCACCATATACGTGGTCGACCCCGACGCCAACAAGGACACCGAGGTAGTAGACACTGTGGACGTGAAGGTGAGCGTGGGCAGCTGCACCAAGACTGTCACCCTGGAGGAGACCGGCGAGAACACCGGCAAGTTCGCGCTAACCGTGGCGGTTGAGCCCAGCAACGACACCGGCCTACCGAAGATAGAGGTTGAGGGCACCGGCTACATAGTAGTCTACGTATCCCCGATGAACGTGAGCAGCGGCGTCAGCGTCGAGGTACTCTACAACGACACCTACGGCGCAGAGTCAATGTACGTACCGGTATACGGCTACGTAGACGTCTACGCTGAGCCCATAGAGGTGGTGCCCGCAGCGACCTCCGTCAACATAGGCAGCGACATAACCATATACCTGAAGGCCAACGTCACACTAAACATATACCCCGACGCAATAGAGGCCATAAACGTGACCAACAGCAGCAAGATACTCAGCGGCCTCAAGCTACCCGCCTACGTGCCCAACGGCGCTGCAGTAACCTGGCTCGACGTGAAGAGCTACTACAACGAGACCCCGGTAGGCATACTCTACGCTGAGCTAATAGACACCAGCGGCGCGACCGTGAAGGTGTTCAACAGCAGCAACATACTAGACTACATAAAGCGCATCGACAAGGCCGTGGTTGCCTACGAGAACGGCACCGACACCGGCGTCTACGAGATAACCTTCAACGGTGAGCTACTCAAGCCTCTAGAGGGCGTCGGCTACAAGCTAAAGATAGTCTTCTACGACCTCTACACCGGCCAGCTATCAACCATATCGATAAGCATAGGCGGTGTGGCCGGCAAGATATATACCTACGCATACAGCGTGAAGAGCGACACCGGCAGCGAGCTGCTAGCAGAGCCGAAGAGCCTAAGCGGCATACCCGCACTATTCTACACCGACAGCAGCGGCAACGTGAAGGCCGCCAAGTACCTAGAGGTGCAGGTGCACATAGAGGATCCCGACTACAGCAGCAGCAAGGTATACGTGATCTACATGTCTGAGGGCGTCGTCAAGTTCAGCATGGTGCTGCCGCTAGACAGCGAGCAGAACGCGTACTTCTACGTCTACTACATAGTGAACAGCACTGGCGAGTACTACAACATAACCAACGGCACCGTCAGCTACACCGTGAAGGCGGCTGACGCGATAAGCCTAGGCACCCTGAGGATAGAGTACCCAGACCCCGCCGGCAACGAGAAGAGCGTGATAACCAGCGAGACTGTAGTAGCTAAGGAGATGCCGTTCACCGTGGCCGACGACAAGATAGAGGTAACCCCGAGCGAGGTCACCATGGCTGAGCCGACTGTAACCGTCAAGCTAGTACTACCCGACCTAGCACTGCTAGACTACCTGCCACAGGACCTAGGCTTCACCGTCACCGTCGGCGAGGTCACCAAGAGCTGGAGCGTGGCTGACCTAGAGCCCTACGGCGGCATGAAGAAGGTGTCCAGCGACACCTGGGCCATAAACATAACCGTGCTAGACCTAGCCGGCATGTCCAGGAGCATAAGCACCGTCGAGGCACTAGCAGGCCAGACCATGACTCTAACCTACACCGACCCGGCAACCACCGAGACGACCACTGCTGGCCTCAAGTCCGCCGAGACCACTGCCGAGGTGAAGATAAAGAGCTTCACTGGCACTGTCAGCCTGCTACCGTCCACCGAGATATCACCATATGGCGTGCTGAAGATAACCGTCAAGGATCCCGACATGGCCTACCTAACTGCTGAGGACGTGGCTAAGCAGGTGCAGATAAGCTATACCGTGAACGGCGCTGCAGAGACCGCCGTGCTAGCTGACCTGATAAGCAGCGGCAAGGCTGAGGTAGACATAAACGAGACCAATGTGACGACCGGAGTCTTCGTGTACAAGGTGAAGCTGACCTACAGCGAGGACAACCTAACCGGCAGGCTACCGGTAGACCTCAACACACCGATATACGTGATATACACTGACCCCGTGAGCGCGAGCGGCACCAAGGCAGCCATAACCGCCTCCGTCACCGTGAAGGCGACCACCGGCGTGATAGAGGTACCATCAATGGTGACTGTGACCGAGGAGGGCAGCAAGCTAGTCATCAAGGTGATAGACAAGGACGCCAACATAGACCCCGACAGGGAGGACGCCATAGCGCCTGGCACCGTGCCGTACAGCCTCGGCTACAAGCTAGTGGTAATGAGCGATGACTACCGCATACCGATAGTAGTGCCGCTGAAGGAGACCGGGCCGAACACTGGCGTCTTCGAGGGCTACATAATACTGACCAGCGACCCGACCTACATAGGCACTCCAGGCTACCTCTACGTGAAGCCTGGCAGCAAGGTCTACGTCGAGTACACTGACCACCTAACCGCCAACGGCACCATCGACGTAACCATAGAGAAGACCGTGGAGACCACTGCTAAGCCGGTGACCAGGGCTGAGGTGGACATACTGCTGAACGGCCAGCAGATACCGGTCAACGTGACCACGATAACCACGCCAGTAAAGATAAGCCTGCTGACCGTGACCGTGCCGTTCATGAACGCCACCAGCGCCGACATAGAGTACAAGGGCTTCATAGTAGTCTACTACACCACGCCGAGCGGCGCAGTAAAGGTGATAGACACCATACCAATACCGAGCGCGCTGCTGAAGGCAGGCAGCACCTCCATGGACATAACCATAGACAAGGCTAAGGTCGATGCTGCATTCGAGGCTGGCGCCAAGGAGGTGAAGGTGGTAGCGTTCTTCGTCTACGCCGACAAGAGCTTCAGCATGGAGAACCTGATAACCAAGGCATTCGTCACCGTCAACGGCCAGACCAAGTGCCTAGGCAAGTGGCCAATAGTAGTGACGCTCAAGATGGTCAACGGTCAGTACGTAGCCTACCTAGGCGAGGCCCCGGCGTAAGGGGTTTAGAGGGGGCGCTGAGAACCCACGCCCTCCCATGTTTTTTGAGGATCGTTTAGGCTGAAGCCTCTCCACTCATTCCTGTAAGCTTCTTCTTATACCCGCGCACCCCCCGTTCCCGCCTCTAGGGGATGTGTCCTGGAGGTGCGTAGGGCGCTCTTCCTTGGAGTCGAGCTGGGGCTTGTTATTGTTGCTGCCTTGCTGGGCCTCTACATCCGTAGCCTTCCCTGGTTCAACGCGTACACAGTCATACACTATGTGCAGCCGTTCCCGCATCTAATGTATAAGGAGTATGGCTACCTCCACGGCAATGACCCGTGGATAGAGTATTGGCTGGCGAACAAGCTGTACCAGCACGGGCCGGGGTACTGGTGGTGCCTGAAGCCCGGCTGCGACCCCGACGCCTCGAGGTTCTGGTATCCTCATGGCAGGGACTTCACGCATACCGAGTACCCATTGGTGCCTCTCCTGGCTGCGCTGAGCTACCCGCTGGTCTCCGGGAGGATGAGCCTGCAGGCCTGGATAGCGCTCCTGCCGCCGATTGCTGGTGCATTGCTGGTTGTCGCCGGGTATGTGTATGCTAGGAGGCTGTTCGGGAGGGTTGCCGGTGTTGTTGCAGCGTGGCTCCTGGCGCTGCTGCCAGCTAGCATCGATAGGACTATGGCCGGCTTCGTGGAGAAGGAGGGTATTGCTATGCCGCTCCTCCTCCTCAGCCTCTGGCTCCTGGCGGAGGCGTTCAACGCTGGTAGTAGGAGGGCTAGGCTCCTGGCGGCGGTTCTCGGCGGCGTTGTCGGCGGCTTGCTGGGCTTCACGTGGGGAGGCTTCCGCCTAGTACCGATAGCCGCTGCTGCCGTGCTCCTGGTTGCCCCGCTCGTGACGCGGGGGGAGAGGATCCTGGAGCTGTGTGAGGCGGCCATAGCATACATAGTGGCTGCCGGCGTGGTGTTTGCGTTGTCCCCGCCAGCCGTGGACGCCAAGGCCATACCATTGACCGTCGCGGCGGCCGCAGCGGTGCCTATAACCTATCTGCTGTGGAGGGGGTGTAGCCTGGCTGCCGAGAGGCTGCGGGTCAGGGCCTGGATACCGTATCTAGGCGTCCTTGTAGCCGTCTTCGCCGCCGCCAGCCTAGCCGCGTTGAAGGGCCTCATACCAGTCAGTGGTAGGGCTCTCTGGGCCCTCCTATGGCCGATGAGGAGCAGCTTCCACTTCAGCGCACTGGTGGAGAGCGTCGCCGAGCACCAGCCAACAACCCCTGCCATGTTCGCCAGGGAGTTTGGCCTTGTAACGGTGCTCGCGCTGCTAGGCTTCGCCGCAGGCCTATACAAGGCGTTCAGGGAGCGCAACCCCGGCGTCATGGTCCCCGTCCTTGTGGGTATAGCGGCCTACTGGGCGACGATAGGCATGGCCTACTTCATCCAGCTCGGAGGAGTAATGTCAACCATAGCTGCGGTCGCGGCGCTGAGCCTGGCGGAGCCAGTCCTATTCCCATCCCCCGCCGCGGGGCAGCAGGCCCGGAGGAGGCGCAAGTACACCATTGCCAGGGAGTACTCCGACGCAGCCAAGGCGCTTGCAGTCGTACTCATACTGGCCTACGTCGTCTGCGCCGCGCACACGGGCATCATAAGCTACGCGGCAATGAAGACGACGGTGCCCTCGATACTGATGGGGGGTGTCGGGCTCCCCTCCCTGAACCCCGGCTGGCTCGTAGCACTACAGGAGATAGACCTGCACACCCCGAAGGACGCTGCAGTCGTGGCGTGGTGGGACTACGGCTACTGGATAACAGTGCCCACGGATAGAGCGACACTCGCAGACGGCGCGACGAGCAACGGCACCCAGATAGCGATGCTAGCACGCATACTGACCGGCACGGAGGACGAGGCAGTAAAGATAATGAAGTCCATGAGGCTCAGGCCCGGGCACACGTATGTACTGGTCTACGACGTGGCACTGCTGAACGAGACAAACGGCCTAATGATATACCACCCGCTCCTGGTTAGGGCGGATATACCGAAGAGCTACTGGATGGTGAGGATAGCCGGCAAGCCGGTTGACCAGTACTTCGCGCCGATGCTTATAAGGCTGCCAAACGGCCGCATGGCTACAGTACTATACGTCGACGCGAGGAAGCCGGGTGCAAGGCATGCACTGATATACCGCATACTCGCAGACGCCGCAGCAAGGCTCAACAACAGCACGCTAGTGATAACCGACTCCCCACCCCCAGTGAAGATAACCGGCGTCTACCTAGGCAGGATCATATGGCATGAGCAGCACTTCAAGCACTTCCAGCCATGGAGGATCATAGCATACACCCTACACATACCAGGGCTCGGCAAGGGGCTGAAGGCATACCTCGTGATAGCCATATACGAGTGGGTACGCTAACCCCCTCCCTCCCTAAGCAGCCCATGCATGCAGGGTGGTGTCCGTGCAGGGGGGTCATGGGGGCGTCGTGGAGGAGTTGAGGGTCGGCCTTGTAGTGACCAGCGACTCGGTCAAGAAGGGTTTGAAGAGGGATGAGGTGACCCCGCTCGTAGAGGAGGTGTTGGCCAGGAGGGGCTACAGGCTTGTCTACAGGGGTGTTGCGGGCAACGATGCTGCCGAGGTGCAGCTACACGTACTACGCGCAATAGTTGAGGCTCGTGCAGACCTGGTGCTAGTCACTGGGGGGACGGGGCCCCGGCCAAGGGATGTAAGCGTCGACGCCGTCGCGGCACTAGCCTCACGCGAGCTGCCCGGCATCGGGGAGGAATTTAGGAGGAGGAGTTTACGGGAGACGCGGTACGCACTCCTCTCAAGAGCGTCATGCTTTATAGTCCACGGCTCACTCGTCGCCGTCTCCCCCGGAAGCCCTTCAGCGGTCAAGACGATGCTGGAGGTGCTGCTCGAGGTAGCGGGGCACGCGGTACATGAGCTCCGGAGAGGCTAGGGGGTGGAGGGCGCGTAGAGGGTATAGGATAGGGCTGCTGCTCTCATTCTTCTACAACTCCGCTGCAGGCATCATAGTGAACACCATACCCCTCCTCATACTCTACCTCCGCGGAGGCCCAGTAGCGCTCGCGGCTGCATCCACGATGCTCAACCTCGGCTTCCTCATAGTCTCCCCGCTCGCCGGCAGGCTGGGGGATAGGATTGGCAGGAGGCCACTCATACTAGCCGGCGTGGCGCTCCAGGCGGCTGCGATAACGGCCTCCGCCACATGCCTTGAACTTGGATCCGGCGTCCTCATAGCATCGAGCCTCGTGCTCGGCGTCGCATCAGCCCTCCTGAGCCCGAACCTCTCCATGGCGATGGTGGAGTACGGCGCGCTACGTGACAAGAAGCCCGAGGAGCCCCTCTCGAGGCTAGGCCTCGCAGCAGCCGCCGGCTGGCTCGTAGGCCTCCTCACAGCCTCACTGGTCTCCGGCGTAAGCGGGACATGGTTCAACATACCGGCCTCGCTGGCCGCCAGCACGGCGGCTGCAGTTATAGCTGCGAGGTATCTGCCGGAGCCCATCCTCAGGCTTGAGAGGCCAGTGGCCGCCAGACCCTCCGCGGTCTTCCTCGACATAATCGAGAGGTTTAGACTGGTATACGGGCTCCTGGCAAACCCCCCGCTCCTCTTCCGCCTAATAAGGAGGAGGGTTAGGAGGGCGGTTACCAGCAGGCTCCTTGGAGTACTCCTGGCCACCTCAATGGGGTTCATGGGTGTCGGCGTGTTCTTCACCCAGCTCCCCTACTACTGGAAGCATGTACGTGGAATGACCGACCCAGAGATACTGGCGACGTCAGCGGTGCATAGGCTCTCATCCATAATAGGCTTCCTATTCATGCACCGCGCGGCATGGCTCATAGGCGCGAAGAACCTCTTCATAGCGGCCTTCGCGGCAAGGACACTGGTATTCCTACTCCCCCTGGCAACAATGAACCTCCAACCAGTACTACAGGCAGTCATACTCTACATCTTCACGGGCCTCACCTGGTCGATGATAAGCGTCTCCGCCAACAGCGTAGTCCTGGAGGCGGTGGGGGTTCACCGCGGGGGCGTGGGCATAGGCCTCCTCAACACAGCCATAAGCATAGGCCTGATAGCCGGGAGCGCCGTGAGCGGCATAGTAGCGGAATACCTTGGGGTCTACGCGTGCTTCCCCATAGCAAGCATGCTCGCCGGGCTAGGAGCAGTAACAGCATACCTGGCGGTCAAAACCGGTGAGAGGAGGCAAGACAACCGGGAAGGGTAGGGTGGTTCCCCTGCTTCCTCACTCCTTCTCCTTCTTCTTCTTGCCTCCACCACCGCTCTTCGGCTTAGGCTCTATCCACTCCTTGAAGTACCATGGATGCTTCCTCTTCACATGCTCCAGGAACGCTATACGCCTCAGCATACCCTTACCGCACACCGGGCAGCGCCTCGCATGAGGCATACCGTGCACCCCTAAGCAGCTGGTCGGCCACCGGGGGGTCTTAAGTCTGAGCCCCCTGCTGACACTTAATAGTAATCGTTATAACAATGCATTTTCGGGGAACATTTAACCTGGGCCCCCAAGTGTGCCGAGAAGAGCGCCGGTGACCGAAGAGCTGGCAAAGATGCTGCGCCCGCTTCTGCGGTGCGGGCATAGAAGCCCCGTCGACCGTATGCTCGACGCCTCATCCGCCGAGGACATAGTGCGGGGCCTCACCGAGGCAATCCTCATCATAAGGCGTGTAGGGGAGGACTCCTGCCTCTGCGGCCACGGCGACGGCTACTGCGTCAAACCCTACCTACCCGACAGGGAGGTGCTTCTCCGCTTCATGAGGCTAGCCCTCCGCGACCCCGGCTCAGCCATAATGCAGGTACTCATAGCACTCACATACACCGACCACGGAGGGCTAGAGGAGGAAGAGGCTGAGCGGAGGAGACGGCTCGTCGAGGAGGGACGCCTTGTTTAGCCCCCACGGCAGCCCTCTCCTCTAGTCACGGGGTAGGTGTTGCGCGTACCCCTATGGCTCGAGTTCAAGGGGAGAAGGGTCCTGGTAGTCGGGGGCGGGAGGGTCGGCACCCGCAGGGCCCTCAAGTTCCTAGATGCTGGCGCCGAGGTGAAGGTTCTCAGCCTCTGGTTCAGCGACGAGCTCCGTAGGAGGGCTAGGGAGGATAAGCGCCTGGTACTGGTGGAGGGTGATGCAGGCGACGAGGAGTTATTGGATGAACTGATACGCTGGGCCGACATGGTTGTCATAGCGACCGACAACCCCGAGGTTAATGAGAAGGTCTGGAGGATAGCCGAGAAGTATAGGAGATGGGTGAACGACGCGACTAATGCTGAGAGGACGGAGGTAGTGGTTCCCTACGAGGCTGAGGTGCATGGGCTTAGGATAGCTGTCACGAGCGAGGGCAAGACGGGTGTTGCTGCGAGGCATGCGAGGGACAGGATAGTGGAGGTTCTCTCGAGGGATGTTGAGATAAAGACGCTCTACGATGCAATGAAGGAGGCGAAGAAGATACTGAAGGCGACAATAAGCAATGCAAAGCAGAGGTTCCCGATATACTTCAAGATAGAGAAGGATCCAGTCTTCGCCGAGGCCGTGAAGAGGGGGGACGTGGAGGCTGCAATAAGGAGGGCGAGGGAGATAATAGAAGAGGAGGCCGCCAGGATAAGGCAGTCAGAACCCCATGTAAAATAACCCCCAGGGGCCAGGGCCCCGGGCAGGGGTGTATAGGTGTCTTTGAGGAGTTGCAGGCCCCTCCCACCCGACCTGGAGTCACGCCTCCTCAAGCTCCTCGAGGAGTCGTCGAGGCTACGGGGGCTCCGTAGACCCGGCACGGTCGACGTCTTCGAGAGGGTCGCCTACATCTGGCCACACCAGATCCGTATAAGGGAGATGGCTGGCAGGAGGCCCTTCGCAGCCTTCAACCCCGCGGCCATGAGCCTCGGCGGGGGCCGCATCGCTGTCTTCCCGAGGCTGATCACAGGCTACTTCTGGTACACGTCTGTCGTAGGGTACTTCGAGGCGAGGGAGCCCTACGGGGCTGGATCGGAGGGTGTGGAGGTTAGGGTGGTTCTACACCCCTCGGATCGCATGGATCTAGCTGGCTGCGAGGATCCACGCGTGGAGAAGAGTGGTGATAGGCTGTACCTCCTCTACACGGCCCTCGAGCCCCTCCCGGAGAGGGTTCACGCGGTCAACGCCATCTCTAGACAGGGTATAGCCGTGCTTGATGCAGCCACCCTCAAAGTGGTTGAGAAGAACGTCCTCTGCATAAGGCATGGAGACGGCCTATACGAGCCGGCGGAGTGGAAGGACTCAGCCCTCCTAGGGGCGTCGAGGAGGGAGACATGGCTCCTTACAAGGCTTATGATAAGGGGTGTGCAGGCCTCCTGGAGGGGGCTACTAAGCATGGAGGACTACACGGTCTCGCTCGAGACCCTCGAGCCGGTTCTCGTGCCGGAGCACTGGGAGTACAAGACCGGCTGGTCGACGAACGCTGCCAAGATATCCTCAAACGAGTACCTCGTCGGCTGGCACGGCGTGGGCAGGGACCTAGTCTACCGCAGCGGGTTCGCAGTATTCTCGCAGGAAGGCGAGCTACTCGCAGTATCAAGGGAGTACCTCCTCGCCCCCAGCAGGCCCGAGGAGTACATCGGCGAGAGACCCGGAGTAATCTTCGGCTGCGGCCTCATAGTCGAATCGAACAGGGTCACCTGGGTAGGCGGGGTAGCCGACACAGGGATAGGCTTCTACCAGGCAGACCTAGACGACATAATGGAGCACATGGTATGGCTGAAGCCCTAACCCTGCCACCCCGGGAGGCCTGGGGTTCCGGAAGCCAGGTATTTTTAGAAACAATTCACGACTAATCCAACCCGGGGCGTCCAGCTCCCCTCCGGAGAGGAGCAGGCAGGGCCTCCGCCCTCTCTCCCCCGGAGGAGGGTAGAAGGGTAGGCGGAAGCATGTCCGAGCCGATTATCTCGATAAGGGGTCTGCGCGTCGTATACCACGCGCTCCGCGGCGTAGTCAAGGCCGTCGATAATGTCTCCCTCGATGTAATGAAGGGGGAGCTCATAGGCGTTGTGGGTGAGTCGGGGTCGGGGAAGACGACGCTCGCCATGGCAATCCTGCGCCTCCTACCCCCGAAGGTCGCGCGCATCGTCGGAGGCCACATACTCTTCGACGGCCTCGACCTGGCCACCGCGAGGGAGGAGGAGCTCAGGAAGGTTAGGTGGAGCCGCATATCCTACGTGCCGCAGGCAGCCCTCAACGCGTTGAACCCCACGCTGAAGATCATAGACCACTTCATGGAGACCGCGAAGTCCCATGGGATAAGGGATAGGAAGTGGGTGGTTGAGAGGGCCTCTGAGCTCCTCGAGACCCTCCGCCTAGAGCCCGAGAGGGTGTTAAACAGCTACCCGCATGAGCTGAGCGGGGGTATGAAGCAGAGGGTCTTGATAGCCCTATCGATGCTCCTAAACCCGGAGGTCATAATACTCGATGAGCCGACCACAGCACTCGACGTATTGACGCAGTACTTCATACTCAACCTACTGAGAGCCATAAAGGAGAAGTACAACATGACGATGATGTTCATAACGCATGACATAGCAGTGATAGCCGGGATAGGGGATAGGGTTGCAGTATTCTATGCAGGGAAGGTGATGGAGATAGGAGACGTCTACACCATCTTCAAGAGGCCCGCCCACCCCTACACACGGGCACTGATAAAGAGCATACCAACACTCACCGGGAACATCGAGGAGATGAAACCGATACCGGGCACACCACCAGACCTCATAAACCCACCACCCGGCTGCAGGTTCCACCCACGCTGCCCATACGCCATGGAGAAGTGTAAGAGGGTTGAGCCGCCGATGGTCGAGCTGAAGCCAGGCCACCTGGCGGCATGCTGGCTCCTAGCATAAAGGGGGGAGTGGTCGCCCGTGCAGCAGGCCTCTCCACTCATAGAGGCGCGGGGCGTGAAGGTATACTTCCCTGTAAGGAAAGGACTCTTCGGCTCCATAGCCTATGTGAGGGCCGTGGATGGGGTCTCGGTAGCGATACCGCGGGGAGGCATACTAACCCTTCTTGGTGAGAGCGGCTGCGGCAAGACGACCCTCGGCAAGACGATAGCCGGGCTGATAAAGCCTACGGCCGGGGAGATACTCTATAAGGGTAAGCCGATAAACCGTATGAGGAAGAAGGAGTACATGGTCTATAGGAGGAGCGTCCAGATAGTCCACCAGGATCCCTACGCCGCGCTGAACCCGACGAAGACCGTCTTCCAGACCCTCTCATTCCCCCTCAAGCGCTGGAAGATAGCGAGGAGCAGGAGGGAGCTGAGGGAGAAGGTCATAGAGCTCCTTGAAACCGTGGGCCTAACACCGCCAGAGGACTTCCTAAACAAGTACCCGCACCAGCTCAGCGGGGGTCAGAGGCAGCGAGTGGTAATAGCAAGGGCCATCAGCGTGAACCCTGAACTGATAGTAGCCGACGAGCCGATAACAATGATCGACGTGTCGCTGAGACTGGGCATACTAGACCTACTCCTAGGCCTGCGTGAGAAGCTCGGCACAGCATACCTCTTCATAACACATGACTTCGGCGCAGCCAGGTACTTCACGGCGAAAGGCGGGGGAGTCATAGCCGTGATGTACCTGGGAAAGGTCGTCGAGATGGGGCCGGCGGAGGCAGTGATACACGACCCCCTGCACCCCTACACAGACATACTCATACAGGCTGTCCCGGAGCCGGATCCCGATAAGATGAGGAACGCTAAGCCGATAAAGCTACGCAGCCTAGACATACCAAGCCCCCTAAACCCCCCGAAGGGATGCAAGTTCCACACGCGCTGCCCCTACGCCTGGGAGAGGTGTGAGAAGGAGGAGCCTCCCCTGGTGGAGCTGAAGCCCGGGCATAGTGTTGCGTGCTGGCTTAAGCTTAGGAGGTGAGACTGCAGGCTTGATGACGGCGCTCCTCCGCTACACCCTCGTAATAGCCTTCTCATTCCTCGTACTCGCCCTCATAGCCCTCCCCTTCCTTAAGCCCGGTTCTCCCTCCTTCGTAGCCGATGTCGTAGGGATAATCATGCTCGTAGCACTCATAGTGGCTGCTAGTATCGTGATTAGACGTGTTCTCCGCGCTGAGGGGTATCTGGCTGCGCCGCCGAGCTAACAATTTAGACTGTTCGTGAACCGCTCTTGTTAGCCATAATAATTATTAGCTCCAAAGATTCTGATTAAAACGAAAGGATTTATTTTTCTTTATCATCACTTTTCCTGAACTTGGAGGGTGACTCATCTTATGAAGGCGTACAAGCTCCTACCAGTAATCCTCGTTATAGGCACCCTGCTCCTAGCCTCCATAGCACCCCTCGCAAGCAGCATGGCGACAGCGCAGGCACAGAAAACCATAGTCCTAAGGACTCATGGATGGTGGCAGCCGCCGCCAGCCCGCCGCTTCAACCCCTTCGCTCCAAAGGCCATCAGGATAACGGGCTTGGTAACAGAGAGGCTCGCACAGTGGATCAAGCTCACCAACACCTTCTCACCCGAGCTCGCCATCGGCTGGAAGGTCGACCGCGCCAACAACCGCGTAATAGTGTACCTGCGTAAGGGCGTCTACTGGCACGACGGCACACCCTTCACCTGCAAGGATGTGTGGACGACACTGATGCTCTACAAGGTCTTCAACCGCCCGGTATGGAACTACATATCTGATGTAAAGTGCCTCGACAAGTACACCGTGGAGTATGATGTCAAGAAGTGGTCCTACCTACTCCTCTGGTACATACTCTACTTCGACGGCGAGATAGTAGCACCATACCACATATACGGTAAGTTCGCCGAGGAGGCCGCCAAGGCTACGACCAAGGCCGAGCTGAACAAGATAAGGGAGGAGGTGCTGAAGTTCGAGCCTAAGACAATCATAGGCACCGGCCCGTTCAAGTTCGTCGCCATAACGCCATCAGAAGTCATACTGGAGAAGTTCCCCAAGTTCTGGGCAGCAGACAAAGTACACATAGACAAGATAGTAATGCCCTACATAGTGAGCAACCAGGTCGGCTGGCAGTACTACCTAACCGGCAGGCTCGACTACGACTGCTTCATGATGCCGCCCTCCGTGCTGAAGCAGGTTGAGAGCAAGCCCTTCGCAATGGTAGTCAAGATATACGACCTCTCAGGCTTCGCACTAGTATTCAACTTCAACAACAAGTGGCTCCGCAACCTGGATGTAAGGAGGGCGATAGCCTACGCGATCAACAGGACTAGGGTGGCGATAGCCGCCGGCGCCGGGCTATTCGACCCAGTGGTCTACCCGACCGGCCTGCTAAAGGTCATGGAGAAGCCCTGGATATGGGATCTCATAACCTCCGGTGTACTGATGAAGTACGAGTACAACCCTGCAAAGGCAGCTGAGCTGATGAAGAAGGCGGGCTTCACCAAGAAGAACGGAGTCTGGTACACGCCCGACGGGAAGCCCTTCACACTAACACTCATAGCGCCCGGAGGCTGGACGGACTGGATGGCGGCGGCCAACGAGATAGCGCAGGAGCTGAAGAGCTTCGGGATACAGGTGAAGCTGCTCACACCCGATGCGCCGAGCTACTGGAGCGATAGGTGGTACCTGGGCGGCCACTTCGACCTAGCAATAGACTTCTACGGTGTATGGATGACCTATCCATGGAAGACGTTCCACAGGATATTCATAGAGGTCAACAACCACCCGAGGAGCCAGGTGCAGGGACCGGCATTCACCGAGTTCTTCAACCACGTATACCTACCATACTTCAAGACAACCATAAACGCCAGCAAGCTCGTAAACATACTGGCCGTGACGTTCGACAAGGCGACGCAGAAGAAGGTGACCGAGGAGCTAGCCTACACCGTCAACTACTACCTGCCGGAGTACCCGATAGCGGAGAAGAGGCTAGTCCTATACGCCAACACCCAGCACTTCATCTGGCCAGACCCCAAGCTCAACTACGTGCTATGGCAGAACGCTGCCGGAGGCCACCTAGAGGCACTAGCATTCATGATAAGGCTCGGGGCAGTCGTGCCTAACCCATCCTACTGGGGAGTAAGCGTCCCAATGCCGCCAAAGAAGATACCAATACCACAGCCCATGACACCCACAACAACCACAATGACGCAGACAATGGCAAAGACAATGACCACTACACAGACAGTAACAGTCACCAAGGCATCAACACAGACAGTCACAGTAACAAAGACAGCATACAAGACTGTAACAAAGACAACCGGAGGAGGCTACGGAGCAGGCTGGCTCGCAGCAGCATTCATCATAGGCATAATAATAGGCCTCATCATAGGATACGCGGCCTCAAGAAGGAAGTAACCCCACACACAATAAACAATTGTTTTTAAACCTGCATATAGGCGGGCCAACCCCCTCCACACCACTGGAGGGGGCCACGGGGAAAGGGTAACGCCCACCCCCACCCTCCCGGGGGTTGGGCGGCCCCTCCGTGGGGCTTACCGGGGTGGTGGCTTGAAGTGGATCTATAGGAGGTTGATAATAGTCTTCCTCACCATCTACGCGGCGATAACGATAACGTTCTTTGTCGTGCGTGCGATGCCTGGTGACCCTATAGATGCTCTTGCGCAGGAGCTTGTGTGGAAGTATCATATGAGTTATGAGCAGGCCAGGCAGCTTGCCATGTCTATTGCCCCCTTCCTGCCTAAGGGCGATATCCTTCACCAGTATATCAGGTATATGATTAACTTCTTCCGTGGCAACCTCGGCGTCTCGATATCGTATAGCACCGGGACGCCTGTCATCAGTATTCTTGCGGCGGCTATACCGTGGACTGTTCTCGTGGTCGCTACGGCGTTGATCATTAGCTTTACTGTTGGTATTCTCATCGGCATGGTTATGGCGTATAAGCATGGCAGTAAGCTTGATAGTGGCTTGGCCGTCCTCTTCTCTATTACCAGGTCTATCCCGGAGTATATTGCGGCCATAATACTGCTCTGGGTGTTTGCTTTCGAGCTCGGCTGGTTCCCGACTCGTGGTAGGTATGACTACTGGGCCTTGGAGGCTTTGAAGCATGGTGATGTATTCGCCTTCGTGTGGGACGTGATGTGGCATGCTACGCTGCCCATCCTCTCCTGGATAGTCGTGCATGTTGGTGGATGGGCTCTCGGTATGAGGGGGAGCACGGTCAGCGTGCTCGGCGAGGACTTCGTGCACTATGCTGTTGCTAGGGGGCTTCCCTCGAGGAGGATCGTCGTCACCTATGTCGGTAAGAACGCGATACTCCCACTCTTCACCAGCTTCATGCTCGCACTGGGGTTCATGTTCGGTGGCTCGGTGTTCATAGAGTACATCTTCTCGTACCAGGGTATTGGCTGGGTATTGTACCAGGCGATAATAGAGAGGGACTGGTTCCTCATGATGGGTGCCTTCGACATAATCGTGGTCGCGGTGGTGATCGGTGCTCTGCTCGCGGATCTGCTTTACGGCTTCCTGGATCCAAGGGTGAGGAGGCCGGCCTAAAGGCAAAGGGTGAGGGGGTGGTCTCCCGTGGCGCGCGGCGCTGGTGAGAGGAGCTACTTGGTTCAGAGCGTTAAATGGTTCATTGAGGACTGGGTTGTGGAGCCACTGAGGATAATTGTTAGGAATAAGAAGGCGTTGATAGGGTTCCTCATACTCCTCTTCTACATATGGATGGGTACCCTCGGGCCACTGATGACGCCCTACCCTAAGTCGTTCACATGCCCCGTCTACCTGCCGCCAACGATACTCCGCTGGCCCCCGAGCCTGGCCCACCCGCTGGGCTGCGACTACACGGGCACTGACATCTGGGCGGAGATAGTCTGGGGTGCTCCGACGGTTCTCGAGATAGCCTTCATAGCTGGCCTCGTGACAACCGTGGTCGGCGTGGTTATTGGTATAGTGTCGGGCTACCTCGGCGGCCTCACGGACTCGGTGCTCATGGCTATAACTGATGTAGCGATGACCATCCCTGGCCTCCCACTGCTGATCGTGCTGGCCACGGTCATAAGGACCTCGAGCCCAGTCATAGTGGGCTTAATGCTGAGCGTGACTGCATGGGCTGGGCTGGCGAGGAGTATTAGGTCGCAGATACTCTCGATAAGGACGCGTGACTTCATAGAGGCTGCGAAGGCCCTCGGCCTGCCCACGTGGCATATAGTGTTTAGGGAGATAATGCCCAACCTCATGAGCTACATAGCTATAAACTTCATCTTCGCGACAATAGGCGCGATATACAGCTCCGTGGGCCTATACTTCCTAGGCATGCTGCCCTACACGAGCTTCAACTGGGGCATAATGCTCAACATGGCGTACACGCAGGCCGGGGCGCTCTACAGCATCTCGACGATACACTACCTATTGGCGCCGATCATAGCGATAGTGGGGCTGCAGGTAGGTCTCATACTCTTCTCATACGCTATCGACGAGATATTCAACCCGAGGCTCCGCGCACACTAACAGTGGGAGGGAGGCATACCCTATTTTCCTCCCCCTTCGAGTATGCTTGGCGTGCTCGTCTTGACGGCCTCTATGCTCCTCTTAACTCTCTCGAAGGTCTTCGGCGGGTTGACCCAGGAGCAGGTCACTGCGAGCGCCTCAAACCAGAGTACTACCGGCACTAGTATCGGTGTTAGTAGGTAGACTAGGTGGCGTAGGCTCCTCTCCCTATGCACTGAGAGGGTTCTCCACCCGCCTATGAGGTACCAGAGGGTTATCGTCGCAGTTGCTAGCCCGCCGAGCGCCGAGGCTAGTGGGTCGAAGGGTGGTCTCCCCAGTATCAGTAGGCCTAGCAGGGCTGGTATTACTCCGAGGGGGCTTATACTCCATAGTATGGTCATTGCCAGGTAGGCTGCCCTCGCGCTGAACGGTATCGTCTTCGAGAACGCGTTGAGTATGGTGCCCCAGTACCATCTTCTTCTTTGTTTTATTAGGTCTTTGATGCTGTGTACTGGTTCCTCGTAGGCTCTTGCAGGCATCCACCCAGCCCTACCACC
>JAADEY010000019.1 GCA_013153145.1 Thermoproteota archaeon
TTGATGTTGGTGTTGAGGCGGCGTGGTTTGTTGGGCATGTCTCTGCTCAGAGGGTTATGCATGGCGTCATCTCTTCCTGTGTCTCTGCTGTGAGGCGTGGGCTTGCTGCTGGTGGTGGGGTTGTTGTTGATACTGATGGTTTTGTTTCTGGGCAGGGGGTATTGTATAAGCTTTGGCTTGCTGAGGCTGTTGGTGCTGATGTTGTCGTGTTGATGGGTTGTGGTCGGCTTGGCGGCGTGTTTCGTGGTGCTGGTTTTGAGGTTGTTGAGGCTCCTAGTCCTCCTCAGGCTATTGATCGTGGTAGGTTTGATAGGAGGGTTTACCGTGAGCGTATGTATGCGAGGCTGTTTGCGGATACCTATAGCCTTGTGCTTGATGGTGTCGTTGTGGCTAATGTGTGTAGGGTTTCTGGTGTTGTTAGGGAGCGTGGGAGAACGTGCTTTGAGTGTGATGGTAGGCGTGTCTGTATTGGCCGTGGTGGGCTTGATCGTAGGTGGGCTAGGGGGCTTATTGCAGGGTTGAGGGTTGGTGGTGGGATGGTGTATGTGCCTGGCCTTGTCGAGTCCTATGATGTTTGCTCTGGGAGGCTGGTGGTTAGGGTTCCGAGGAGGTTCAGTGTCTCTAGGGGTGATGTGGGGATGGTTGTGTTGGGGTGTGTTAGGCTTGGTGAGGGGTTCCGCGAGGTTTGGAAGGGGCAGTTCTGCTACTATCCCTTCGACCTGTTGAGGGGGCGTTAGCCCCTTATCGCCTCGAGTATGGTCTTTATGGCTTCTTCGGGGTTCTCTGAGCGTGTTATGTAGCCCCCTACTATGATTATGTCTGCTCCCTTCTCCGCCGCTATCCTTGCCGTGTCTGGCCTTATGCCGCCGGCGACTGCTACTATGCGGCCGGTCTCCTTCTTGACTCTCGGGACGAGGTCTAGGAGTTGCTGTATTGTTACTCCTAGTCTCCTCTGCACGTCTACGCCGACGTGTAGCTCTACTATGTCTGCGCCTAGCCTAGCCGCCCTTACCGCCTCCTCCAGGGGGTTCTTCGAGGATATCGTGTCTATTGATACTATTAGTCCTCTCTTGTGGGCCTCCTCTACGGCCATTTTTATAGTCTCGTCTGCGGCGGCGGAGAGGACTGTCACCTCCTCCGCGCCGTATCTAGCCATGGTGTCTACCTCTAGGTCTGCAGCGTCCATTGTCTTAGTGTCTGCGACCACGGGCTTGCCCTGGGATGAGGCTGAGAGTATGGAGATGCTCCTCGCACCCTCAGCCTTTATGAGTGGTGTGCCGGCCTCTATTATCGTGTGTTTGAAGCGTGAGGCTATGGATGCTATCCTTACGGCGGGCTCGAGGCTCGTGTAGTCTAGGGCTATTTGTAGGATTGGGGGGTTCTCAGTGGCCATGTGGAGGATCCGGTTACGCGTAGCCGTCCACCTCCCCTCTCCTCCGGGCGGTGTTCTGTTGTTGAGGCGGAAGGATTATGTAAGGTGTTCCCGGGTGAGCCGGTTAGCTGGGGCGTGTGGCCCGGTACGTGTTCATTACTGGTGGAGTGCTGAGCAGTGTTGGTAAGGGTATAACGACTGCCTCGATAGGGTTGCTGCTCAAGGCCCGTGGGTATTCTGTGACTGCTATCAAGATCGACCCATACATTAACGTTGACGCTGGTACGATGAACCCGTTCATGCATGGCGAGGTCTACGTAACCGAGGATGGTGGCGAGACTGATCTTGATCTAGGGCATTATGAGAGGTTTCTAGACACGAACCTCTCGAAGAAGAATAACATTACTACTGGCCAGATCTACATGTCTGTTATCGAGAAGGAGAGGCGCGGCGTCTATCTCGGGCAGACTGTGCAGGTGATCCCGCATATTACGAGCGAGATTAAGGAGAGGATTAGGAGTGTCGCCGAGGAGTCCGGCGTTGATGTCGTCTTGGTTGAGATAGGGGGTACTGTCGGCGATATCGAGGGGCTCCCATTCCTCGAGGCTGTGAGGCAGATGAGGCTTGAGGAGGGGCCTGGTAGGACAGTGTTTGTCCATGTTGGCCTTGTCCCGGTGCTCTCTACGACTGGTGAGCAGAAGACGAAGCCCATGCAGCATAGTGTGCAGGAGCTCCGGAGGATAGGTATACAGCCGGACGTGATCATTGCGAGGTCTCCTAGACCCCTCGAGGAGGAGGCGAGGTTCAAGATAGCGCTCTACGCCAACCTCCCCGAGGAGGCTGTATTCAGTAACCCGGACGTCGACGTGATATATGAGGTGCCGCTGGTTCTTGAGAGGCAGGGGCTCGGCAGCTACATTGTTAGGAAGCTTGGCCTAGAGGATCGGAAGCCTGACCTCTCCGACTGGGAGGCTTTCGTCAAGAGGGTTAAGGAGGCGTCTAGGCCGATTAACATAGCAATGGTGGGGAAGTATACGAGGCTTAAGGACAGCTACCTAAGCATAATAGAGGCTGTGAGGCATGCAGCCGCCAGCCTCGGGCTGAAGCCCGTCTTCCACTGGTACGAGTCGACGCTGGTTGAGAAGGGTAAGCTCAACCCCGAGGAGGTTGTAGACGGGAACGATGCAGCCATAGTGCTGCCCGGCTTCGGGTCGAGGGGCGCGGAGGGCAAGATAAGGGTGATTAAGGCTGTGAGGGAGGCAGGGATACCAATGCTCGGGATATGCTACGGCATGCAGCTGGCAGTAGTCGAGGTCGCCAGGCACCTGGCAGGAATGGAGGACGCGAACACCACGGAGATAGACCCGTCAACACCATACCCAGTCATAGATCTCCTCGAGTCGCAGAGGTACATACGCAGGCTAGGCGGGACAATGAGGCTAGGCGCGTACCCGATAAGGCTAGTGAAGGGAAGCCTCGTCCACAGCCTCTACGGCAGAGACGTGGTCGCAGAGAGGCATAGGCACCGCTACGAGGTGAACCCCAAGTACATAGACAGGCTTGAGGCGGCCGGGCTAAGGGTATCAGGCTATAGTTTTGACGGAAGAGTGGAGTTCGTCGAGCTGAAGGACCACCGGTTCTTCGTCGGCAGCCAGCCACACCCCGAGTTCAAGAGCAGGCCGATGAGGCCGGCACCCCTCTTCCTAGGCCTCCTAAAGGCAGCCATGGAGGCCGCCAGATAAGGGGCTAGGCACCTATCCCCGGGAAGTGTGAGGGGAGGCTGTGAGGAGGTACCTCCACGTAGCATGAGCCCCGTGGGGACGGCGGGGCTATGATATAAGGGCAAGGTGCCGAGCCCTCCTAGGATGGGTGGGCTGCTCCTTGGCCGGTGTTAGTGGTGTTGTTGTTGTCTTGACTACTGTTGGTAGGGGTCGTGGGGAGGAGCTTGCATCAAGGCTCGTTGAGGATGGTGTTGCGGCGTGTGTGAGCATTGCTCCGGTTAGGAGTGTGTATTTCTGGAAGGGGCGTGTTGAGAGGGATGACGAGGACTTGTTGATCATAAAGACTAGTGTTGAGATGCTGCCGGAGCTGGTCTCAAGGCTGAGGAGTATCCATCCCTACGAGGTGCCGGAGCTCCTCGTCATACCGGTTATGGGGTTCGGGCCCGACTATGGCCGGTGGGTCGAGGAGGTGACGGCAAGAAATAAAACCCCCAGTGGCCGCGGATAGTGCATGGACTGTATGGGCCCGTAGCTCAGCCTGGTAGAGCGGCGGGCTCTTAACCCGTAGACAGCCCGTGGCTGGCTGGCGGAAGTCCCGGGTTCGAATCCCGGCGGGCCCGCCACATAATTCCTAAATTTCTCTCCGGGAAAACAAAACGCCGAGTGGTAGTGGCGTCGAGGGCGTTGACCCTCCCGGGCTTGCAGTGAAGGTGTCATGTGATGTGGTTTCAACACTATAAGGGCTTCCTGGCCGATGTTGGTCTCGCGGCGGTCATCGGTGTTGTTGTTGGCGTGTTGACTGCTGGTTTTGGGTTTGCGTTTGAGCATCTTGGGGCGTTTAGTACGCATATTCCCTGGCTCTGGGCCCGTGTTGTCCTCGGATTCTGTGGTTTCGCTCTCTCGGCGTACCTCTTGTTGAAGAGTATTGGTAGTCTTCATGGGTCGAGCACTGATTACTTTATTGAAGCGTATAACTTTATGTATGGCCGTATCGATACTAGGCATGCTGTAGCGTTCATACTGCTTGCTCTGCTCACGGTCGCCGTCGGCGGCAGCATAGGCCCGGAGGGCCCGGCACTCATACTCGGCGGCTTCGTGGCGTCATGGTTGACTCTTCTCGTGCGTAGGGCGTTCTTCGAGGAGAGGTACTTCACGCTTGTTGGTGGTGCTGCGGGTGTATCGGCTGTCTTCCGTGCGCCGCTGACTGCACTTAGCTTTGTGATTGAGCTTCCTTACAGGATGGATATTGAGAGTGGTGTGTTCATCGAGACTCTTGTATCATCGATTACGGCTTACCTCGTTGCCGCATATCTTCTGGGCCCGTTGCCCCTCATAGCGAGGGTCTCGAAGCTCCTGGCCATATCGCCTCACGGCATAGTGATTGGTATTGTTGCTGGCGTGATGGGCGCCATTGCCTCGATGGTGTTTATCGGGGCTAAGAGGGTCTTTGTGAGGATATCTGACGCTGTGGTGAGGAGGCCTAGGCTCGCGATACTGGCTGCGGGCGTTACTGGTGCCGTGATAGCGATACTCGGCTACTACCTCCCCGGCGTCTCGGGGCCGGGTACTGAGAGGGTTGTAGAGGTATGGCATATGCTTAGGACTGGTGAGCTGAGGCCCGCAGTAATATTCCTCCTGATAGGCCTCCTGAAGATAATCGCGACCGTTATGACACTCACGCTCGGCGGGACCGGCGGAGTATTCTTCCCCATAGTCGCGATAGGAGTCTTCCTCGGCGTCGGCGCGGCGCCGCTCCTAGGGCTTCACGGCCGCGACGAGATAGAGGTGTTGTCGGCGGCGCTCGTATCCGGCATATTCGCGGGTGCAAACAAGGTGGTTGTTGCAGCGATATTCTTCGGCGTAGAGGTGGTTGGATTCGGTAGCGTGTTGTCATCTGCGCTTGCAGCCTCGATATCATACCTGCTGACGGCGAGGTTCGGCCTCCATGCATCTCAGATATTCTACCGCTCGACCGCGAAGGTGCAGGCACTGCTCGAGGTCTATAGGAAGCTGCATGAGAAGGGGGCGAAGGAGATACTAAACATACCAGCCATAGAGGTCGCCAAGAAGGACAACATAGTGGCAGTCAACTACAAGGATACAGTCGCAGAGGCACTGGTCAAGGTACTCTCAGCCTCCAGCGGGGTATACGTCTCATACCCCGTCGTCGACCAGTTATGGCACCTACTAGGCTACGTCGAGCTCGAGGACATGCTTGCAGCGGATAGGTCTATGAAGATCCACGAGATAATGCGTCCAGCACCAGTGGTATTCGAGGACATACCATTAGCACACATCATAGAGGCATTCGCGAGATACGGGCTTGACAGGGTGTTCGTGACCAACGAGAGGTATGTGCTCCGCGGCATAATAACCAAGACCGATATACTGAGGGTATTGTCGGCGAAGCTAGGGCCATCGATGTGGCTCAGCTAGGGGGCCACATCCCCACCCCCGCCTCCCCCATCCTCGCCGGGAGGGAGGGGGTCGGCCTAGGGGGATGAATCCACCTCATCGCCTTGAGTATTGTGGGTTCAGTGTGAGACTAGGCATCTCATCGCCCCTCCTCCTGCGGGGCTCGTCGACTGCCCGCCTCTACATCCCCGTCTAATCTGCTAGTTAAACCTCTAGGCTTAAATAAGCCCCTTTTAAGTGAGGCTTATAAGGGGTATTTCTTGACTGCGCGTGGATTGCCCTATAGCAGTGAGGCGGCTAGGGAAGAGGAGGAGAAGTCGCCGCGCCCAACGATAAACATAGAGAATATCGTCGCGACGGTTACGCTCGACCATCCCCTCGACCTCCATGCTATCGAGCATGCTATACCCTCAGTCGAGTACAACCCTGAACAGTTCCCCGGGCTGGTCTATAGGCTTGAGGAGCCGAAGGTAACGGCGCTTATCTTCAAGTCGGGTAAGATGGTTGTCACAGGTGCTAAGAGCACGAGGCAGTTGATCGAGGCCGTGAAGAAGATTGTTAGAAACCTGAAGAAGCACGGCATAATGATTATGGGTAGGCCGAAGGTGCAGATACAGAACATCGTGGCTTCGGCGAACCTCCACATCTGCGTGGATCTTGAGAGGGCCGCCTTGACGCTCGAGAACAGCATGTATGAGCCGGAGCAGTTCCCCGGCCTAATATACAAGATGAGTGAGCCAAGGGTCGTCCTGCTGATATTCAGCTCCGGGAAGATGGTGATAACTGGCGCTAAGAGGGAGGAGGAGGTATTCAGGGCTGTGAAGAACATATACGAGAAGTTCAAGGAGATAAGGGCACTGAGGCCCTGTATAGTCTAGCATTCAAGGAGGTCGCGCGCCAGGAGTCTTGATGCGAGCCTCCTGGCCAGGCTCCTCGACTTCACCAGGACGACTACTTTATCCCCAACATCAACGACCTGGATCCCGTCAAGGTCTTTGAGGATGTTGATGGCTGCTTGCCTGCAGGGGAGGAGGTAGTAGCCGTCCGGTGTTTTCCTCCTGAGGATCTCCTCAATACATCTCCTCCCAGTGCCAGTCATGGCGTGGAGGCCTCACCCTCCTCCTTATACTCCACACTACGGACTTCAACCTCCCCCTGATACTGGCCCTTCTTATCCCCGCTCTAACCCTTCCATGTTTTATGGCTTTGATGACCTCCTCGGGGTCTGGCTCGGCGTCTATGAGCGTGTATGCTGCCCCTATATTGTCTAGTACGTGGGCGTCGCTACCGCCTATTCCGGGTAGGCCTAGTAGCCTTGCAGCCTCCAACGCCTTCTCGTTGAATACTGGGAGTGATTTCGCGTTGTAGACCTCTATAGCGTCTATCTTTCCGCGTAGCTCGTATACGGCGTCCCCGAGGCCGCCGCGGAAGACGTCGAAGGGGTGTGCGGGCGCTATGATGCAGCCGTGTGCATGTGCCTCGTCCGCGAGTTCGCCGGGCTCCCTCGGCATCCTCTCGGGTGGCGTGTCTGGGCAATAGACTAGTACATCGCCGAGGCTTGTCCTAATCTCGGCGGCTATCAATACAACTAACTCTAGCCTGCTGCTCAACGCTATCCTTCTAGCGGTTAGTGAGCCGCGGAAGGTGTCGTGATCGGTGACAGCTACAACGTCTATACCCTTGTTTATAGCCTCGTACAGGATCTCCTTTGGGTGTGGCTGACCATCACTATACATGCTGTGTATATGGAGGTCCGCCCTGAGCAATGCCTCACGGCACCTCCCTTACCTCGATCGTGTAGTGGGTGAGGGTGTCGGCTATCCCGCGCAGTATCCTGTCCTGGCTTTCTCGTTGCCCGAAACGGTAGAGCCTCACGGATACAAGCCTATAGAGGTTGTGGACGTGTATGAAGGCTTCGAGCCTATCATCGTATACGAGCATGCTGTAGCCGTGCCGGGCAACAATGAACCCCATCCTCGACAAGGCCTCCTGTAGGAGTATCTCAGCTGGCTTCATGGCGTGGCTCCTGCCTCCTACGCGGTATGGGGCATATCTTTCTGTATATGCAGTAGCGGCACTCCCAGCCGTACCTGGGCGCTCTCCGCATGTACACAGTCTCCTCCATCATGGATCCGAGGTCTAGCTCGCGGAAGTGGACAGGTATCTCGACCAGTGTGTCGGGCGCGACGTAGAGGAGTGTTCCCTCGCTCACGCCGAGGAGGTTCATGTAGACTTGTAGCTGTAGTTCGTGGTGTTCGAGGGGCAGGCTGAGTGATGACTCCTTCATGGTCTTGACCTCGACGACGTGGACTGGTTTATCGCCGCTGTATTGGACTAGGTCGGCGCGCCCTAGCAGAGTATACCTCTTGCCGTCTATGTCGAAGCTCCTCCTGACCTCTACCTCGCTCCTCCACTCACCGGTGCTTGTTACCAGGGTTGAGAGCCCCATGTGGACTAGGTCTCCGAGGACGAGTGAGGGCTCGAACTTGAAGCTTAGGTGCGGGTAGTGTATCCTGTAAAAACGCTTGTAGCTGCACGAGGTGAGGTCGGTTACATATACTATTGAGGGGTCTGTTAGCTGCCTGAGCCTCTCCTCGTACTCCTTTAGCTTGTGTTGGTATAGTATGTCGAGTATCCTCATTCTCTCCTCCTCGCCAGTAGCTGTGGCAGTATTGCCGCAATAGCTATAGCTGCGATGATTACGGTGGCTGGCAGGCTTGGAGCGGAGCCCAGCCTTAGCGGTGTCGGTGTCTTTGTTATTGTTGGGGCTGCGGGGGCTGCCATGGCGGCTGATGCCTTGTGGCCGGTGAACTTGGTTCCGAGCACGTATAGTAGTAGGCTATAGGCGGCGGCGCGCTCGTAGAGGTCTAGTTTTGCTTCGGGCTGCTTGAGGTTTGATGCTAGTTCAATGTATATTGCTGGCACTATTGCGCTTATGTTGTCCATGACGAGCCTGCTTAGGAGGTACCTGGTGTTCAGCGCTATGTCGGGTAGCTGTATATTCGTGGTGTTGTACATCTGGTGTATTGTGACCATTACGTCCGAGAGCGTTGAGACTATCTTCGACGCGGCCTCTGCAACCCGGTATGCAGTCTTGGCGCGCTGGAGCAGATACATGTTGGCGGCCATGCTGCCAGGCCCTATGCTCCTAACGGGGGCGCCGAGCCAGAAGAGGTATGATACGAGGTCGGACGCGAACTGGTTCAAGGTGTAAAGCTCGCTCCTTATGGCGCTGACCGGTACACAGTAGCCAGTGGTGCTTGCCGAGGCGGCGACGCTTATCCAGTCAAGCGCCGAATGAGCCCTGGCAAGCGCGTATGCCGATGTTGATAGGAGTTTTAGGAGTAGTGGGGTTGGTGCTGGTACCGGGCCGCTGAGGAGGGTCCTCACTACATGCATCATGCCCGCTATCGTTGCATTGGCCTCGCTTATCCTCTCATAGATCGATGAGAGCAGCTGGAGCTCGAGCAGGTTTATGCACGTCTTGTTCCCGAGCTTGACGAAGTCGTTGTAGGCCTCATTCATTATGCGTGTCGCGTTGTCAAGCAGTGACTCGGCCACACGGGTGGCGGCGTGCTTAAGGTCTGCACCGGAGCTGTAGAACTTGTACGTCTCTGTTATGGCGTAGGCGTATAGAGTGTCTATCCATGCACGGAACGCGTCCGACGCAGCCGCGTAGTACTGGCCGCTCTCCATGAGGCTGCGTGCCTCGCTCAGCAGACTTGAGGCCTCATCTATGGCATCGCTGTACGCCTTCGCCATATCGGTGTTCGTTATGTTGGGGCGGCTCTGGTTGAGCTCTCCGAGAAGGGTGTCGGCCCTCTCAATTAGGCTCTGTGCGGGCCCCCTCCAGTATACTGAGGCATTCTTTATGGCTGTACCGATGATTGACATGTTTATAGTCTTCGTTATATTGTAGCCGGTGAAGTAGTAGAGAGCGTCTATTATCGAGCCGGCCTGCACAAGCCTTACGTGGAGCTTTTCTGCGAGCCTCGTCAAGTTAAACTTGACTTCCTTCACTACGAGCTTTGTTATGACCGTTCCGTTCCCGCTTGTGTATGTCTGGTTGACGAGCCTGGGCTCGGTGACTATAACCTCCCCCTTGGGTATGATGAAGGTCTTTATCCCGGCTCTTGCGGCGGCCTCGAGCTTAGATGCCACGCCGCCGACGGGGCCTATTGTGCCGTCTGGGCATATCAGCCCGGTCATCGACGTGGTGTTCGTCATGTTTAGCTTGAGGAGCAGGGCCATGAAGGTTGTGGCTGTTAAGCCGCCGGCGCTGGGCCCCCCTATTATGCTTGAGTTAGACTTCACGCTCACGAAGAAGTTGTACTTGTTGAAGTTCTTGCCGGCGAAGATAGCGGCTATTATTGCGGCTATCCTAGATGTAGCCTGGAAGTCAACCTCGGTCCTCGGCCTGGTCGATATGTAGACTATGCCGTGGCCGGGCTCTGCCACTGATATATCGAAGATAGATATGGTTCCTTTGAATGTACCGAGGCTAGTCATAGTGACCGCTGGGGCGAGTACAGACTGGCTCCTAACAACCATGATCGTTGTCTGGTACGCGGCGGCAGGGATCAAGGCAGGGAGTAGTGCAAGGAACACCAACAGCAGGGTGTAGGCGGCACGCACACCTATCCCCGTGTGTGGCGTGACCCATGCCTACACCCCAATTTATCGGGATTGGATACGCTGGGTTTACAACACGAGATATTTGTCGAGGAGGCGTAGGAGGTGGGAGAAGTAGCGTATCCTCCTCCTTAACGGTCTAAGCCATCTTGCGAGGTTGTAGCAGCCTTCACCCCTCTCGACTACACCAAGCTCCCTGAGCCTCCTCGCGACGACGTGGGGTTTCTCGATGCCGTAGTGGCGGAACATGTCACGCTCATATATTATCTCTCCGACTGATATATTGTCCCAGATGTAGCCGAAGGCCTTCAGCTCCTCAGCAGTCATTGATGCAATGAGTTGTTTTAGTCTCCTTAGCGCGGCGAGCTCCTCTCCCCGCAGCTTCATACCCGTAGGCATAACCGGTACCCTCCTCCCCCGACGAGTATCGTTGTAGTAGGAGTGCAAGGGCCCTTCTTAGCGCCTCGCTCCGGCTGGCGAAGAGCCCCCGAGATACAAGGTCGTCTAGCTGGTGCAGCAGCTCCACTGGTATCTTGAAGGTGACTATTACGCTGCGTGGCACAAGCATCCCCGGAACAAGTGCTTGGTATCGTAGCATAATGCGATAATTAAGGTATGAGCCCCGTGGCCCGGGGCACCCTCTATGCTTAAAAGACCATTAACTCCGGAAATGTTTCGAGCGGAGGGTGCCTTTGATAAGGCTTCTGACGAAGTGTTACAGCGACGAAGAAGTATATGCAAGACTCAACCCCTTCGTAGCTGAGTGGTTTAGGCGTAAGTATGGATCCTTCACTGTCCCGCAGCGCTGTGCAATACCCTTGATAAAGGATGGCTACAACGTGCTAGTATCATCACCGACTGGGACTGGTAAGACTCTCGCAGTCTTCCTGGGGATTATAGACGACCTCATAAACCTCTGGCTTGATGGGAGGCTTGAGGAGCAGGTCTACGCGATATACGTGTCGCCGCTCCGTGCACTGAACAATGACATGTACCGGAACCTCATAAAGCCCCTCGAGGAGATATCAGAGATAATGGAGAGGGAGGGCGCCGGCAGACCCGAGATAAGGGTCATGGTTAGAACCAGTGATACTCCGCCGAAGGACAAGCAGTACATGGTTCGGCATCCACCACACATACTCATAACAACTCCCGAGAGCCTGGCAAACGCCCTTGTCGCCCCAAAGTTTAGTGAGAGGCTCCTAACAGCCCGCTGGATGATAGTCGATGAGATACATGAGCTTGCGTCGAGCAAGAGGGGTGTCCATCTAGCGCTGAGCATTGAGAGGCTAGAGTACAGGGCGGGGCATAGGCTTCAGAGGATAGGCCTCAGCGCGACGATAGCTCCTCTCGAGGAGGTTGCAAAGTTCCTGGTGGGTTTCAAAGATGATGGTTCTCCGCGTGACTGCATCATAGTTGATGCCCGCTTCGCAAAACCCATAGACGTTAAGGTGTTGATCCCCGTAAGCGACCTCATACACACGCCTCCGGAGGAGATAAATAAGGGGATCTATAGACTCCTAATAGAGTTGATAAAGAAGCATAAGACGGTATTGGTGTTCACGAATACTAGGAGTGCGACCGAGAGGGTTGTCTACAAGCTCAGGAAGTTGATAAAGGACGAAGGTATAGCCGATATGGACCAGGTTGAGGCGCATCATAGTAGTTTGAGCAGGGATTTGAGGCTTGATGTCGAGGAGAGATTGAAGCAGGGGAAGCTGAAGGTTGTGGTCTCTTCAACGAGTCTCGAGCTAGGCATAGATATAGGATACATAGATCTCGTGGTGTTGCTGAGTAGCCCGAAGAGCGTATCGAGGCTGTTGCAGAGGATTGGGAGAGCTGGGCACCACATAAGGCAGGTGAGTAAGGGCAGGATAATAGTTGTTGACAGGGATGATCTTGTTGAATGCACGGTACTGGCGAAGGCGGCCCTCGATAGGAAGATAGACAGGGTCCATATACCGAGGAACGCGCTCGATGTGCTTGCACAGCACATAGTGGGCATGGCCCTTGAGAGGGAGTGGAGTGTTGAAGAGGCGTATAGGCTGGTGAGGAGGGTCTACAACTACCATGATCTCTCCTGGGAGGATTTCATGGCCGTTATACGGTACCTGGCAGGCCGGTATGAGGGTCTCGAGAGGTATAATGTCTATGCAAAGATAAGGCTCGATGAGAACGAGATGACGTTTAGGCGTAGGAAGGGGGCCAGGATGATATTCTACTTGAACTCCGGCGTCATACCCGAGGAGACAAAGATACACGTGTTTACTACCGATGGTAGGATGGTGGGTAACCTGGAGGAGGCCTTCCTGCAGATACTCACACCAGGCGACACATTTGTCCTCGGCGGACGCACGTACGAGTTCATAAGGGCTGTAGGCACTAAGGCGATAGTTAGGAGGGTTGAGGGTGTAAAGCCTACTGTTCCGAGCTGGTTCTCCGAGATGCTCCCCTTATCATTCGACTCGGCACTGCTCGTAGGAGAGTTCAGGCGTAGGGTTGCGGAGATGATTGAGGCCGGGGTGGAGCCCAGCAGGATCGTTGAATGGATAATGGAGGAGTATAACCTTGATAGGGATGCTGCCGAGAACATCTACCAGTATGTGCTCGAGCAATACCTCTACACGGAGGGGCTAGTCCCCTCCGACAAGCTCCTCCTCGTAGAGATCTATGTTGACGACGACTCAACCAACTACATCTTCCACTACCTCTTCGGCCGCAGAGTGAATGATGCACTCTCCAGAGCATATGCATACTACCTTAGCAGGATGGTTAACGGTAATGTGAGGATAACGGTGACGGATAACGGCTTCATGCTCTCCGTGCCGGGCAGGTATAGGCTTGTCGACGTCTACAGCCTGGTCTCAAGCGTTACGCCGGAGAACCTGCGAGAGGTGTTGAGAAGGGTTCTACGCTACACGGAGCTGCTGAAGAGGAGGTTCCGCCACTGCGCGCAGAGAGCGTTCATGATACTCCGCCGCTACCGGGGCAGGGAGAAGAGCGTCCACCGCATGCAGCTCAACGCCGACACGGTGCTTGAGGCTGTGGAGTCGATAGACCCGGAGTTCCCGGTTTTGAAGGAGGCTTATAGAGAGGTCATGGAGGACTACATGGACGTCGAGGATGCAGAAAAGGTGTTGGAGTGGATTAGGAGTGGCAGGGTCGAGGTGAAAGTCTTCGGCCCGGTGGAGGTGCCTTCACCATTCGCGCACAACATAGTTGCGAGAGGATACAGCGACATAGTATTGATGGAGGATAGGAGGAAGCTGATAGCAGAGCTGCACCGCCGTGTAATGGAGCTGCTAAGGAAGAGGGGAGTCCAGCCCTCCGGCCTGGGTGTGGGAGAGGTGGCAGTGTAGCTGTCGGCGAAGGACCACCTCTTCACCGCCCGGAGACCCCCGGGCTCTGCATGGTCCCGGGGTTCTCCCCATAGCCGCTTAACAGTATCATGTTTCTACACTACGCACCGGGAAGCTTAAATCCTGCCCAGCCGCCTCCTTCGAGTCTGGGATTTCTTGGATAACTACGGGGACTCAATAGTCCTCCCCCGCCGGCTTAACGTTAAAGCACTGAGGGGGTGTCTGCGCTGACAAACCTTTATGTGCCACGCATACCGACGATCGACGATCTAGTTGCCAGGTATAAGCTTGAGGGCTCTAAGGTTCTGTTAAGGGTTGATTTCAACAGCCCTATTAACCCGAAGACAGGCGAGATACTTGACGATACGAGGATTAGGGCTCATCTAGAGACCATAAGGGAGCTTGTTGAGAGAAAATGTGCGGTCGTCATAGTGTCGCATCAGGGGAGGCCTGGGGAGGATGACTTCGTTACGCTCGAGAGGCATGCTGAGAGGCTAGAGAAGCTGCTCGGCATGGAGGTCGACTTCGTCGATGACGTTATAGGCCCGGAGGCTAGGAGGAGGATTAAGGAGCTTGAGCCCGGCAAGATATTGATGCTTGATAATGTGAGGCTTGTCTCGGAGGAGATGATTGAGGCTCTCCCGGAGAAGCAGGCGAATACGATCTTTGTTAAGAGGCTTGCACCACTATTCAACTACTATATAAATGATGCGTTTGCGGCTGCACACCGAAGCCAGCCCAGCATAGTAGGCTTCCCGATGGTGCTGCCGTCGGCGGCTGGCAGGCTTATGGAGAGGGAGGTGAATGCGCTAAGGTTCCTTGCATCGCCAGCCGAGAGGCCACGCGTATTCGTCCTAGGCGGGGGGAAGGTCAGGGATACATTGAGGATTATTGAGCACCTCCATGCGGGCCGTGCAGCCGACCGCATACTGACGACGGGGCTCGTGGCTGAGGTCTTCCTGGCGGCCAAGGGGGTTGACATAGGGGCTGTTAATAGGAGGATGCTTGAGGAGAAGGGCCTCCTATCACTCATACCTAGGGCGAGATACATACTCCTAAAGGGAGCGCCAATAGAGACGCCGATAGACTTCGTGACATTGACGGAGGACGGCGAGATAAAGGTGGAGACCGTGGGGGCGATAAAGCACCTTATAAGGGACGTGGGGCCGGCAACCGTCAGCATGTACGGAGAGCTGATGAAGGACTCGAAGGTCATTGTGCTGCGTGGGCCAGCGGGTGTCATTGAGGATCCGAGGTTCAGGAAGGGGACCATAGGTATACTCGAGGCAGCGCTGAGCACAAGGGCCTACGTGATTATAGGCGGCGGCCACCTCTCCAGCGTGATTTCGGAGGTGAGGAAGCCCAGCACAGCACTCTACCACGTTAGCACGGGTGGCGGCGCACTGCTACTCTTCCTGGCAGGCGAGGAGCTCCCAGCACTTAAGGCTCTGGAGCTATCTGCAAGGAAGCATCTCGGGTGGGGTGAGGAGTAAGTTGGCCGTGAAGGTCGGTGTTGTAGGCTATGGAACCATTGGCAAGAGGGTTGCGGACGCAATACTGAAGCAGCCGGACATGGAGCTCGTCGGTATAGTGAAGACGAAGCCCGACTACGAGGCGAGGATAGCGGCCTCCAAGGGTATACCCGTCTACACGCTCTCGGAGAGGCTCGGATTATTCCGTGAGGCTGGTTTCAGGGTAGCCGGTTGTCTAGAGGATTTATTGGAGTCCATTGACGTGGTCGTTGACGCGACACCTGCAGGCATCGGGGCCAAGTATAAGCCCGTCTACGAGAAGCATGGCTTAAAGATGATCTTCCAGGGTGGCGAGTCTGCAGACGTCGCCGAGGTATCGTTCAACTCCTTCTGCAACTTCGACGATGCCAGGGGGAGGGGTAGTGTCAGGGTCGTCTCATGTAACACGACCGGCCTGCTACGCATCCTATGTACGCTGAACAAGGCGTATGGACTTGGACGTGTGAGGGCAACGATTGTGAGGAGGGCTGCTGACCCGAAGGAGGTTAAGAGGGGCCCCGTGAACGCGATAGTGCCTAACCCCGCCAGCATACCAAGCCATCATGCTCTGGACGTGAAGACAGTGCTACCGTGGCTGGATATAGTGACTGCTGCTGTCGTTGTACCAACGACGCTGATGCATGTGCACATAGTCTATGCGGAGCTCAAGAACCCGCCAAGCAGCGTCGACGATGTAGTCAAGCTGCTCGAGGAGACCCCGAGAATAGTGCTGGTTGACAGCAATGAGGGGTTCAAGAGCACGGCGGATATAGTTGAGGCGGCGAGGGACATCGGCAGGAAGAGGTATGATATACCCGAGCTAATCGTCTGGAGGGATAGCGTGACGCTAAACGGGAGCGAGCTGTACTGGATACAGGCAGTTCATCAGGAGTCCATCGTTGTACCAGAGAACATAGACGCAATAAGGGCTATAACAGGCCTCGCGACGGCTAGCGAGTCGATAAGACTCACGGACGAGACCCTGGGCCTTAGGAGGGGTAGACTCTTTTAAGGACTGGACGGCTAGCAGGGTAACCTACATACGCTACTCGTCGAGGCAAGCCCCTGGAAGAAGGGGTCTGTGATGTACACCCCCGAGCCCATGTATACCATAAGCTTCCTGTTCAGGAGGATACTGGTGCCGTTTGATGGCTCGGAGCACAGCAAGAGGGCGCTCGAGGTAGCCATAGACTTTGCCAAGAGGTATGGATCCAAGATAACGGTCCTATACGTCCAGGAGACGCCCGAGGCCGGGAAGGGTATAGAGGACTACGTGAGGAGGCTCGCGGAGCGCAGCGGGGTCGAGCTAGAGTTGAAGATACGGAAGCCGAACCCCTACTCCAGCGTGGCTAACGAGGTTATCAGGGAGGTCACTGAGGGCGGCTACGATATAGTCATTATGGGTGCCAGGGGGAACACGTTGAACGAAGACCTATTGATAGGCAGTGTGGCCCTAGCCCTCATAGTGAACGCGCCAGTATCGGTCATGGTGGTAAGGTAGCATGAATAGCGGGCGGAAGCTAGTAATCATATACCCTGGCGGCGTGCGGGTCATCGATAATGCATCAAGGCTCGTTGAAGAGATAAGAGATGTTGCAAGACGCATCGGCAGGGGCAGAATAATCGTCGCGGAGCTGGGCAGGGTGCTGCTCGAGGCTGACGCATCGGTGCTCTCAGAGCTCATGGGCTATGGTGCTGAGCGCCGCCCCGAGGAGGCGCCGGTAACTAGGAGTGGCAGGGTCTGTGCAGTCTTCGACCAGATGTACAAGGGCTTCGCAGACATCATAGCTAGGGAGTTGAGGGATGATAGACTGGTGCTGCACGAGATAGTTGGACGTGGTCTCGAGAAGCCGGTCAAGGCATCTGAGAGGGTGTTTAGGCAGCCGGCACGCGACGACTATGATATACTGAGGCTCCTCCGTAGGCTGGCGAGGGAGTGTAGGGTCGTGTTCTTTACGGGTGATAAGAAGCTCGCGAACCAGGCAGCTTTGATAGAGAATGTCGAGGTCGAGTACATGCCGCCGGGCGAGTTCACGGGCAAGGAGGCAGCAATAGATGCGATGATAGCTGTGCTGAGGAAGGCGATGAATATTGGTGGGGCGGAGTAGGTGTATTGATGAGGTAATAGAGTTTGTTCTTGAGAGGTTGAAGTCAGCTATAATGAGTGATATTGGGCGTGGCCAGGCATCGCCTATGAAGACCTACATGAGGCTCGTATCGGCGAGTGTGGGGGAGGTAGTGTCGGCGGCTGCAAGCTGCACCGGTGATGGCATGGTGAGGCTGGTTGATGGGGAGCTTAGGGCTGTTGATGTCGGGGAGTATAAGAGGTTTCTCGAGAAGGCGTTGCTCGAGCTTCGGATGAAGGTCTTCGATAAGGCTATGGAGACGCTATCCAAATACGTTGACATCTCCGGGACCAGCCTCTATGCAAGGTTATCCGCGCTACTACTCGCGTATGCATCCTCGGTTATGGAGATCGTCGACCATGCATATGTCGTGGTGGCTGCGGGTGATCTGCCACCAGAGCTAATGGGCTTCGTCGAAGGCGTTGTCGTTGTCTCGGCGGCGAGGTTCTATGCTCTCTGCAGGCTACTATCGACGCTGACACCGCATAGATTGTCGAAGATTATGAGGAGGTTGGAGTCTGTTGTAGAGAGCTTTATAGGGCAGGATGTGGCAATGAAGTACGTATTGGTTAACACGGTGACGGGGCTTAGAAATCGGGTGGCTCCACGTACTCGTATACCAGGTCTTTAGCCTTCTCAAGCCTCCTCTGGTGCTCGCTCAGCATCTTCTCGAGGAGGTCTGCTGCTAGCCTCTTACACTCACCACAGAGCAGGTTGCCTGAGCGGCAGTCCTCGTATATTTTGCGTAGCTTGTTGTCATCGTCTATTAGGTGGTAGACGAAGAGCTCGTAGACGCTACACTTCTCGGGGTGCCCTCCGAGCTCCCTCTGCTCCCTGATAGTGGGCTGCCCCCCGGTTAATGCCTTGAACACTTTTCTTCTCGCCTCCTCCGGCGGGTCTGTTAGGAATATGGCGTAGTCGGGACGCGAGCTGCTCATCTTGTTCCCGTCGAGGCCTATGATGAATCTATGGTAGGTTGATGCGGGGCGTCTCAAGCCTAGTTCGTGCTCGTATCTATCAGCTATGTCCCTGGACAGCCTAATATGGGGGTCTTGATCCGCCCCTACGGGTACGAGAACGTGTTTGAAGCCTCCGAAGTATTCTAGCTCTGGGTGTAGTATGTCGGCGGCCTGCGCCAACGCTGACATAACCTTGCATGGCTCCATAGAGCCGTATATTGCTTCGAGCTCGGCCATTGTTATCCTGCGTGAGAACATTTGCAACAACCTATAGTATGGGGTCTTGTAGTTGGTCTGGAAGTATAGGTGTAGCCTCTCCTTCCTCAGGCCAAGCGCTATGAGGTTTGCGACGTACTCGTAGAGGCCGTAGTTTATTACATCTCTCCTACTGAGCCGTCTAACAGCATACGCCTCGGCATCAGCAAGGACTATGAAGGTCTCGAACCCCACACGCTGGTAGTATATTATCTGGTCGGCGACCATCTTGTGGCCGAGGTGAAACCTCCCGCTCGGCATAAACCCTGTCAGCAGCGCAACCGGCTCCCCCCTGGCGAAGGCCTCGACTATCTTGTCGTAGTCGCGGTGGCCGAATACGACGCCCCTCCTTATCAATGGGTGGAGCTCCCCGAAGGCCTTGCGGGCCTTCTCCTTTAGCTCGGCGGTGAAGGGTGTTATGCCGAAGTATTTGAAGAGCTTCTCGTACTCCACCCTAACCGCGCTGGCCCAGGGGTCTAGCCGGACTTCCACAATAATCGGTCACCGTAGACCTGCCTAGACATGTGAGGATAAAATAGTTCCCCGCGCTGCAACTAGGTGCGTTACACGGGGTATAGGGTTATGAAGAAGACGTGCCGCATGTGTATAAACGGCGTCAATGTATGCTTCGGTATTGGATGTTTCGACGAAATGCTCGAGGATATCGCACTCCTCGGCCGCAGATGGTACGTAGTGACGACGCGTGGAGGCTCAATGGAGAGGTATGGATGGATCCCCCGCCTCCGCGAGGCAGCCGAGAAGTATGGCGCCGAGATCAAGGTCTGTAGATGCGTCTCAACAAACCCGACTACGGCACAGGCTGATGAGGCGTATAGGGATGCATCATTGTTCCGTGCGACCGTCGTGATAGGTATTGGTGGCGGGAGCGCTATAGACGTTGCAAAGGCTGTAGCAGCAGGCATAGCGTCTAAGGCGAAGCCCTCAGAGCTGTACCGTAAAGCCAGGCCTATACGTGGCTCGGTGCCACTAGTTGCGATCCCGTCAACGCATGGCACTGGAAGCGAGGTGGACGGCTTCGCAGTTCTAAGCGATGAAGAGACTAAGAGCAAGGCAGCAATAGTGTCCGGCATGATTAAGCCGAAGATAGCGGTGGTTGATCCACGCCTAACCAGGACACTCCCCCAGCCTCTCGCAGGAGCGACTGTCGTTGACGCCTTCTCGCACGCGATTGAAAGCTACGTAGCGAACAACGCCTCTACGTTATCAAGGGGGTTCGCGAGGGAGGCGTTGATAGCCATTGGGAGAGGCCTAAGACTACTCGATGAGAGGGGGTGGAATGATCTCGGTGTCCGTGAATGGTTCCACTACGCCTCAATGATGGCCGGTGTCGCAATAGACCTCTCGAGGACCACGCTGCTCCATGCCCTTGAGCACCCAATAAGCTTCTATCACCCAGATATACACCATGGCATCGGCCTTGCACTGCTCCTACCATTCTGGGCCAGTATAGTGTCTAGACATGCAGGCCCTGACCTCGTAGAGGCGGTCAGCTATCTAGGACTAGGGATCAGCGACCCCGTCGAGGCGGTGAAGAGGCTTGTTGTCAAACTCCTAGGCGAGACGCCAAGCCCGGCTAGCCTTGGAGTGGAACCCGCGGAGGCTGAGACCATAGTAGCTGACGCATATAGGTACCTTGAGCCGCTCGTGAGGAATACTCCAGGCTATCCCTTTGATAAGAAGGGGCTTGCAGAGGAGCTCAGGAGGTACCTGGAGTCTTGGACGAAGACGTGATCATATACGATAGCGTTGAGGAATTTGTAAAAGATTTTTCCCGGGAATTCAATGCAGCAGCAATAGAGGTTGAGAAGCTCAGGGAGAAACTTGGCGATTTGATAAAGAGGTATAAGTGTGGCTCAGCGGCAAACACTATAGACTCTGTTGTAGTCGACACAGCTTATCCCCCCTCGCCAATAGACCTCCTAGGATTATCAATCTCGATCATAGGATGCGCAGTTCTCGGGGTACGGGGCGGCAGGCTTGCAGAGCAGCATACAAGCCATGTCGTGCTGGCCTCTAGGAGAGGACTAGACCAAGACTATGTGGCGGCATACGCCCGGCTTATCGAACGCCGAGAAGCTCTGAGACACGTCGAGGACGGCGGCTACGAGCTTGTAGTCTTCGACGGCGAGGTAGTTCCCTACAAATGCCTATATAGCAGGAGGCCGCGTGGCGCCTGGCGCACCTACTGCAACGACATAGGGGCGCTAGTTGATAGGCTGACACGTAGTGTAAAGGCCCTGGTCGGGGTCATTAAGAGGAGCTACTCCTCCATACTATCCCTGTACGGCATTGACTTGTCGGATAAACATGCGGCTTCAATCATCCTGCGTCGCGGCGAGTACGTGGTGGCCGGTAAGACTATCTCATCATCGCTGGGCATTGAACTTGTTGAGGTCTATTATAAGCCGCTGCGCGGCATGCCTCTTGCCGTGAAGCTCGAAATAGGAGCTAGGAGGGTTGATGAAAGCCTTGTGGAGGGCATCGTCGAGCACCTTGCATGCACCTCGTCCCCGACAGGGCTACCCATATTCATAGACCTTGTTGACGCGCTCGCCCGGCGCGAGCTGCGTGTAGTTGACGCGGTACGCCGCTACATGCTTAGCAGGGTTGGTGGTGGGGCCTCCGTCTCTACGAATCCGCAGAAGTATTATCTTGAGGGTAGGCTTTGAGCAGCTCTATGCACTCAGCATACCTATCATAGCTCTCCCAAACCCTTACCCTAACCCCCGTAACCAGTCCGGTTGCCGCCTCGAGTATTGCGTTGAGGGTTTCATCGAGTATTGTGCAGGCGATGTTCTCTGTTGTTGCCTCGCCTCTAACCCTTTTGACTTTCACGCTGAAGGGCCCCTCGAACCGCGTCGAGGCGTCTACCGGTAGTATGACTGCCTCGTCCCACTCCCTTAACCTGTCCTCTAGTATGCTGCGTAGGCTGCGGAAGTCTATCAGTAGACCGTGTTTATCCGGCCACCCCTCGACTACCACGTCAACGCGGAAGCTGTGGCCATGAAGCCTCGGCTTCTCGGATGGTGTTGAGGTGTAGTGTATAGCTTCGAAGCGGAGCCCTTCAATCCCTACACGGACAAGACGATGCCTCTGCAAGGTCGACGGCCCTCCTAAGCACCTCCTCCGCGACTCTGGCTATGGTGCCGCGTCTATCAGTGTGTTTGATGCAGTTTAGGGCTACTCGTCCGAGTGTGCACCATTTTGCTGCTTCGCTGCATGCCCGTATACGTGCGAAGTAGGTGATGCGTGAAACTGCTATTAGGAGCTCGATACTGCAGCCGAGAACCCTACTGTAGCCGGTGCAGCGGCTGCCGTGTCTACAGCAGAGCGGCGTTAGCCTCACCGTGACCGGCTCTACGGCGGTGCATGGGGGCCGTGGCCTGTCATCTATGCTGCACTCTACGGCTAGGGAGCAGTTGGCCGGGCAGTATGCCTGGCTGCATAACCCCGGCTCTGCGTCGATTCTGTGCAGTATTAGGCTCTTGTAGAACAATGTCGGGTCGAGGGTGAAGCAGATGCAGACCGTGTGCTCCCTTGTGAAGTACTCTGCTAGTCTGCTGCCAGGGTATATGCGTGCCCGGAAAGACCCCTCCTCGATCCATACTCCAACTGGGGCAGCATAGATGCCGTCGGGGCCTCTGAAGACGGCTATGGCCTCGTATACGAAGCCGCTCTCCAGGCTGCCGAGGCATGCCTTGCCTGGCGAGGTGTATTGGCTTGAGCTGTATGATGTCATAAGATCACTCCTCGGCTTCAGCCTGGAGGACGACCTTGAGGCAGGGAGGCTGGCGGACAGTCTTATGCTTGAGGCGTTGCTTAGAGGCCGTGCAGCTGGCATGGAGGAGGTCTGTGGCGTTATCCTTGAATCTCGAAGGGTCTGCGTTACCGGTGCAGCTGCGACACTTGCAAGGCAAATCAATGACGTGTGGGGTTGTGATGCCGTGATTGCTGCTGACGGGTCATCCTGCCTCCTACTTGATAACGGCGTTGTGCCGGATATTGTGGTGACTGATCTTGATGGACCGCTTTCATGCATTCTGCGCGCCAATACTGAAGGAGGACGGGTTGTCGTCCATTCACACGGCGATAACATGGATATGGTTGTTGCTGTCTCCCCCTATCTAACGAGAGTGCTCTACACTGTTCAGGTTAAGGCTGTTGCAGCTGTGGTTATTGGGGGATTCACCGATGGTGACAGGGCCTTAGCACTGGTTCTGCATTGTCTAAGACACTACGGCGGCGGTACTGGAGAGGTTGTGTTGCTCGGAATGGATTTCAAGGCACGGGTAGGGCCCTGGAGCAAGCCCGGCCTCCGCAAGCCCGTTGAACCTTGGCCGCTAAAGAGGGCGAAGTTGAGGATAGGGCAGCTACTAGTAGACAGAGTACTCGTGCCGGGTCTCGAAGCGATGGGTGTGAGGGTAGTTCGTCCATGAAGAGGGTGTTGTGGGTAGTTACTGGTGCTGGGTGTTTCATGAGGTGCTCGGCAGGGGTCTTCCTGGAGACCTCTAAGGATGTATTGGCTGACGTGGTGTTTACCGCTGCCGGCCTGGAGGTTGCCAGGATCTATGGTGTCTTGGACGTCTTCATTAGGCATTCGAGACACATATACTATGAGTTGCCGGCATCCGGCGGCGTCTTAGCGGGGAGGGTCGCAGGCGGATTCTATAGCCTCGTTGTGGTCGCCCCGGCAACAAGCAACACGGTCGCCAAGATAAGACATGGCATCGCGGACACGCCGCCGCTCACAGCGGTACTGCAGGCGGTGAAGAACATGATACCGGTAGTCATACTCCCCACCGATGCGTTGGCCGTAGTTGAGACTGAACTACCCTGCATGATAGAGCATGGTCTCTGCAACGGTTGCGGCTCATGCATGGAGACGTGTCCCGCGGGAGCCATATATATGGCTGATGGAGTAGCCCATATAGACTACCAGAAGTGCATCGGGTGCACAAGATGCGTGGAGGCGTGTATGCGTGGTGCGATCAAGTGCTGGGAGAGGATCAGTGTAGAGTGTAGCCCGCTAGACCTGGAGAATGCATGGCTCCTGGCCAGGGTAAAGCCAGTAAGACTTGTTGTAAACTGTCATGAACTGAGAGAGGAAATTAAGCGCCTGCTTAGCGGTTCCGGAGAGGTAAGGAGCGATGCCCGCTGCAAGGGGGGTTGTCGTCACCACCGGCGCTAGGCTTCACTTCGGCTTCTACGGGCTGGCGACCGGCCCGAGACGGTATGGCGGTCTAGGCTTGTATATCGACAAGCCCGGCTATAGGATAGTATTCAGGAGGTCTGATTCTCCACGCATAAGGGGATGCCAGGCGGGTAGGGCTGGTGAGATACTTAGAAGGGTTCTCGACGTCCTCGGGCTCTCCGTGAGCGTCGATATAGAGCTCAAGGAGTGCGTCGATGAACATGTAGGGCTTGGATCTACGACACAGCTAACACTCGCAATACTGAGCGGTGTTGCACGCATTGAGGGGGCGGACGTAGACCTCGTTAGTGCTGCGAGGAGGCTTGGTATAGGTGTGCGCTCTGGTGTGGGGCTTTGGGGGTATAGGTATGGGGGCTTGATAGTTGATGCGGGTGTTAAGCCGCCTTACCGTGGGCCGGCAACCCTCCTTGCGCGTTACATGTTCCCCTCGAACTGGGTCGTAGGAGTGGTCATCCCCGGCTCTGTGTGGAGGGTTAGCGGTGAGGAGGAAGAGAGGCTCCTAGCATCCCTCCCCGAACCCCCGGAGAGCCTCTATTATCGTGCACTCGAGATAGTGTTTAGGAGGCTCCTGCCGGCGGTCGTGGAGAGGGATTTCATGGAGTTCGCCGAGTCTGTCGAGGAGCTCGACAAGATTAATGGGAAAGTATTTGCACCCGTCCAGAAAGGCGTCTATGCGTGTAGGGAGGCTGAGCTAGCGGTGAAGCTGCTGAAGGATCATGGTGGGCTCGGCGTTGGGCAGAGTAGTTGGGGGCCGGCGGTATACAGCTTCTATGACTCTGTGAAGGAGGCTAGGGAGACGCTTACATCAGTTAGAGAGGAGCTGGCGAGGAGGGGGGTTGATGCAAGGATACTTGTCACTACTGCTCGGAATTCTGGGGCTCGGGTTGAGCCTCTCTAGGCTCCTCCCCGCCATGCTCCTTAAACAAGTCTGTTGCCTCGAGACCTACGGGTGACCGTTCATCCTTTCCATAATAATGCTCAAGCACTCTGCGCGCTATACGCTTCATTAGCACCATTAAGTTGTATGGTTTGGTGTTCAGTTCCTCGGCTATCTTGCCCCAGGGCTTGCCCTGCAACGCCTTGGCGGTGAGTAGGTATTCCTCTTTCCACGACAAGTGTAGGCCGCCGGTCTTAGGATAGCTATACCAGTAGAATCTAGCATAGTCGTGCATCACGTCGCACATAGCCTCGTAAGTCATAGGGCCATACGCGTATATCCAGAGCCTATCAACCTGTATCTCGCTCAGCGGCGGCCTCCTATCCTCATAAACCTTTACTGGCTCACCGGCCTTCATAATCATTATCGCTACCTCCGTCTCAAGGTCATGGTAGGTATCGTGAAGGCTCTCGATCAGCTTCCTCTTAAACTCTCTATTAGCCAGCTCGGTGAGCCGCTTCATGATATCAGAGATCGGGTTGAGGACTAGGATGGTGTATTCGCCGCTGACAGGGTTCCTATCCGGCGACATGTGGACTGGCAGGAACCCGTTCTTGAGCCAGAAGTTTAGCAGCTTCTCGTTAACGCCGAAGCCGCTTCCAACCCAGTCGAGCCTCTGGAGGCTCTTGGCCTCTTCATAGACGTTCTTGAGCATGAATGAGCCTATGCCCTTCCCCTGCACCTTGGGGTGTGTCGCTATGCGTACTATCCTCCAACCCACTAGCCTCCCGAACTCTCTCACTCTGAAGTGCTTAAGCATACGGTCCGGGATGATGTTGCCGGGTATCTTCTCCCCGCGAAGTAGCTCATCGATGGTGTCGTCATCGAGGGCCCCCTCACGTGCTATCTGTGCCGCGCATACTATCTTGCCGGAGGGCACCCTAACGGCTCTAATGAGGTGGTGTGGTGCGTCGGCAAGTATGCCTAGGTCGTCGGGCTCGTTGCGGTAATGCGCTATAACGTATATGCCGAAGAGCTGTCGAAGCGTCTCCTCTCCCTCTGGGCTGAAGAGCCAGTTTGGATCGAGTTTCAAGTATTCAAGCTTGCCCTCCTCAATCGCCTTGAGGTCGTCCTTGTCGAGCTCGGCCGGCTCAGCGTTTAGCAGCAGTGCATTAAACAGCCACTCCTCTATCGGGTCGTTTGGAGCATATCTTATCGGTTCATGCATTTCAACTTCTATGAGCTCCGTACGCGGATCGCTCCTTATCGCTGATAGGAACCTTACCGAGAAGCCCCTGCCGGCGCCCTCGTAGCCGTGGATTGTTGTTGCGAAGATTAGTCTACGGTGCCTCTTCCAAATCTTGTGTAGTAGTGGTACATAGACGCCTGCAGCCTCGTCGACGACTACTATGTCTCCGCGTATCTTGGTTGCCTCCAGTGGGCTCCAGTACTCGATGCTGAACCTATCACTGTACAGCTCGATTATCTTGCCTCCCCGTTCCACGGTTGACGCATCTAAGCCCACGGCCTCTGCCGCCTTCTGTGCAAGGGCGAAGAACGACTGCACGCTTGTCGGGCTAGGCGCTGTTAGGAGTACTCTGACCTTTCTCTTCTGCTTCATGAATACCTTGATTAAGCCTATAACGGCTATTCCAACTGCACATGACTTACCGCGGCCCCTATCAGCTGTTATTACTATTGCTTTTCTCTTTTTCTTGGGGACTTCTACGAGCTCCTCTATAGTCTTTATGACCTTTACCTGGTCTTGCGTCAAAGCGAGCTCATATAGTTCTCTTGGAAAGATGGTTTCATCGGGTATTCGGATCTCGGGTCTTGTATATGCAGACTCCTTGATAGGCTTCATGTGTATTATGTCATCGTCCACGGCATCGTAGATGTATATTCCTTTATGCTGCTTCAACTTCATCTTGAACCATTTGATGAAAATGTGGCGGGTTGTCTTGTAGCCGGGTACGAGGAGGTTCCTCTTGAATATCGTCATCCAGGTATCCCATTTCTCCCATGGCGGGATGAGGAATACGATTACACCACCGCCTTCAACCACATCTACGAGTCTGCCTACATCGTTTGGTTTTAGATCATTGTAAAGGTCTAGGACTAGGCCTTGGAATGTTGTGCCGAGGTATCGGTCGCTCTCCTCGTACCTGGCGATTGTTATCTTCGAGACAACGGCCCTTGACTTTATAGCCCGCTTTATGATCTCCTTTCTTAGCTTCGCGTCCTTAAACTCGTCGTGGAACATGTAGAGTATATTGATTTCCTTCCCTGCTACGTGGCGGCGGACGTACTTATCAACCCGTAGTAGCAGTGCGGCGCCGAGGACACCATGCACTGCTGGGTCGTCTGCACTTATGACGACGAGTCTTCGGTGCCGGGCCTTTATAGCGTTTTTCAAATCCTTTATGAAGGTGTTTAAAAGCTTCTTGTAGGTGTTTGGGAGGTAGTCATCTATATGGCGTACATAGTGCTGTGCCATATCCTCTATATCCTTCTTGGTCAGCTCCTCGATGTTGACTCCTTCCTCGAGTAGCCGCAATACCGTTTCCCTCGCCGACGCCTAGTCACGCGTAGTGCGTGTTTTTGGGGCAAAAGTAGGCTGGGTTCGGCTCCCCGGATGCATTGAAAGAATTATTGAGTTGTTCAGCCCTTGACGACGCCTAGCGGCCTAAGCTTGGCCACTATCTTTGCTATCTTGACCTTCTCGGCAACCTTCACGACTCTGTCAGATGGCTTGTATGCTCCTGGAGCCTCCTCGGCTATTATCCTTCTTACCGCAGCCTTCAATAATATGCCCTGCTGGGCGAGCTGCTGGACTATCTCTGAGGGCCTGTAGGTTCTGACGGCTCTCTCTCTTGACATCCAGCGGCCGGAGCCGTGAGGCGCGGTGTACCATGTCCTGGCGCCTTCAGGTACGCCGGCTAGCACGTAGCTTGGTGTGCCCATGCTGCCGGGTATGAGCACTACCTGTCCGTAGGGTCTATGATCGGCTGGTATCTCGGGGCTGCCTGGCGGGAATGCGCGTGTGGCGCCCTTACGGTGTACTATTAGCTTCTTCCGCTTCCCGTTGACGTCGTGCTCCTCTATCTTAGCTATGTTGTGTGCCACATCGTATACTATCTGTAGGCCTAGCTTGTCGGGGTCCTGGTGGAAGACCTTCTTGAAGCTCTCCCTCACCCAGTATGTTGCTAGCTGGCGGTTCGTCCACGCATAGTTGGCTGCGGCTGCCATTGCGTGTAGGTAGTCCTGCGCCTCACGTGTACTATAGGGTACGCTGGCCAGCTCCCTGTCCGGCACCCTTACGCCATACTTCCTCATTGCGCGCTCCATTATCATTAGGTAGTCGCTTGCAACCTGGTGGCCGAGGCCCCTAGAGCCCGTATGTATCATTACCATTACCTGGCCTTCATGGTCTATCCCGTATGCCTTGGCGCGCTCGGGGTCATAGATCTTTTCGACTACCTGTATCTCTAGGAAGTGGTTGCCGCTCCCAAGGGTGCCTAGCTGCGGTGCACCCCTACGCTTAGCCCTTATGCTGACCTTGCTTGAGTCTGCAAGGCTCCAGCTACCCCTCTCCTCGATATGCTCGGGGTCATCGCTCCACCCATAGCCGCGCTGCACAGCCCACATGACGCCTTCGTCCAGCACGCGGTCAAGCTCCTGTATGCTCAGCCTTATCCTTCCTCCCCTGCCTAGGCCGCTGGGGATGTTCCGGAAGAGTTCGTCTATGAGCTCCCTTAGCTTGGGCCTCACATCGTCCGCGTCGAGGTTTGTTCTTAGGAGCCTTACGCCGCAGTTGATGTCGTATCCGACTCCTCCGGGGCTTATGACACCATCCTCGTCTATGGCGGTTGCGGCGACTCCGCCGATGGGGAATCCGTATCCCTGATGGCCGTCTGGCATTACATAGCTTGCGACCTGTATACCTGGTAGGCATGCTATATTGGCTGCCTGCTCGAGGGTCAAGTCCTCCTTCATCTTCTTTAGGAGGTAGTCGTCAGCGAATATTATCGCTGGCACGCGCATACAGGGCTTAGCGCCTTTTGGGATCATCCACTCGTACTCGGAGACCCTCTGCAGCTTTGAGGCTACGTGCATGCTGTCCCCACCTCTCCCCTTTAATGGTATACTCCATTGGTTTAGGCGCTCAACTTGCTTAATTAGTGTTACGTTGGTTTAGTCTCTGCAGCGGATAATGCAGCCACTGCTTCCTCCACGCTGCTGTATTTAGTTTGACGCCTCTCCCTAAGGTCTCTGAGGGTTACCGTGCCCTCCTTGGCCTCCTTCAAGCCTATTATTGCGGCGTGTGTGTAGCCCTCTTCGACGAGCTTCCCGAGCTTCTTAAGCACCTTCTTAGATGCATACACCACCGTGGCGGGTAGGCCTGCTTCTGTGAGGCTGTGTTGAAGTCTATAGGCGTGTAGGAGTGCTTGTGGATCCCTACCTATCACGATGACTGCGACACGGTGTGGTGGCTTCTCTATTGTCTTCTCCTCGAGGCCTAGGTGTCTGAGTGCCGCCGCTGTTCGATCTAGTCCTATTGCGAAACCGGTGCCAGGCACATCTTCGCCTCCGTAGAGGGCTATTAGGCCGCTGTACCTCCCTCCGCCAGCTATGCTTACAGGGAAGCCGGGAACCTTCACCTCGAATATTATTCCATCGTAGTATGCGAGGCCCCTCGCGAAGGAGAGCTCTGGCTTTATCTTCGCGGCTGGCTTGTATGCTTGGAGCAACTTTACGAATACTAGTAGGTTCTTTACCTCGTCGCTATATGGCTCCACGTTGCACTTGTCAAGCGCTTCCTCCGGGCTCCCGCTGTCCCATAGGCATTTTACTATCTCTCTAAGCTCGTCGCCATGTCTCTCCAGGAGTTCTGTTGCTTTCTCATACTCTTTCTTATCCATGTAGTGTAGTATCCTGTCCTGCTCCTCTTCAGGTACATTGTATTTGTTGAACAGCTTCCTGTAGATTGCTATATTGTTGACGACGACCTCTATGTGTGGGAGCATTGAGAGTTTCTCATAGTAGTCCAGCAGTATCTTTGCAACCTCTATGTCTGCCTCCAGGCCTGGTAGTCCCAGTAGCTCTACGCCTGCCTGCCAGAACTCCCTGTACCTAGCGAACTGGGGCTCCTCGTAGCGGAAGCAGTTGACGATATAGTATAGCCTTATTGGTTTTGGTTCTCCTCTCAAGTGCTTCAAGTATATTCTGGCGATGCTTGCGGTTGCCTCCGGCCGCATTGCGACCTCGCGGCCAGCCTTGTCGCGGAAGACATACATTGTCCTCCGTATCTCCTCCCCGGATTTGAGTGCGAAGAGCTGGAAGCGTTCAAGTGTTGGCGGTATAACATACCTGTACCCCTGCAGCTCTACGAGCTCCCGGAAGATGTCTGCCAGTGCGGCGAGTAGCTTCGAGTCTGGCGGTAGAAGATCCCTGAATCCTCGGAGTGGTTCGAGGGGCAGCCTCGGCTTCAAGGTATCTCCCTGGCACCTGGTGCTGCGCGGAATATTATGGGTGTATAGTAGACTATGTCCCCGTACCTGTCGACTATTGCTAGTAGGGGTGTCCAGTCGTTCTTCCTTGCCTCCTCGACGAATTCTGTGAGTTGTCTTAGGGGTATTAGCCGGTTCTCTTCAAGTACTAGGACGTAGTAGTCGTAGGCTGGCGCATTCTTTCTGCGCTTGACTAGGAAGGTGTGTGGTCTTGGTCCTCGGTGTATTATTCTGCCTCTTCTCCTAAGGTCTATGTAGACCTCCAATTCGACCCATGCATAGGGGTTTGTGCGTGCAGATTCTGCTAGGAGTTCCTTGAAGCTCTTTTCCTCGCCGTTGACCTCTATCTTGTACCCCTTGTAGATGAGGTATAGTGCCTCTGTGAGCGTTATGCCGGTTCTGGATAGTGTCTCCTTTGTATAGCCTAGTTGTCTAGCTGCCTGCTCGGCTGTTTCATCGTCCATGGGGTATAGTGTTGTGCCGGCTGGCTTGAACCTTAGTCTCTTCTGCATAGCCTTCTTTTCCCTCCACTCTACCATCCTGTCCGTGTTGGAGGGTGGGCTTTATTGGAAGATATCGCGTCTAGGTTGAAGGTTAAGCCGCTCTGGTTTGATGATGCTGAGAGGAAGTTTGTGTGGCTTGATACGCGTCTCCTGCCGTGGGAGGAGGTATATAGGTCTACGACGGATTACCGGAGGGTTGCGAGGGCTATTAAGGATATGGAGATACGTGGTGCGCCGGCGATCGGTGTCTCTGCAGCATTCGGCATGGCACTTGCAGCCATATACTCTGGTGCAGGCACAGTGGAGGAGTTGTTGAAGAAGCTTGAGGAGGCGAAGAGGGTACTAGCATCTACCCGTCCTACAGCCTATAACCTCTTCTGGGCCCTTGAGAGGGTGTGGCGTAGGGCTGTTGAGGCGGCGTCAGGCACTAGTAAGGTCTCAGAGGTTGTTGAGGCTGTCCTTGCTGAGGCGAAGGAGATCTACTATGAGGATATAAGACAGAACATGGCTATAGGGAGGTATGGCGCGGAACTCATAGAGGATGGCGATACAATTCTAACTCATTGTAACGCTGGAGCGCTTGCAACCGCGGGTTACGGAACTGCCCTCGGCGTTATTAGGGCGGCTGTTGAGCAGGGTAAGAGGATTAAGGTCTTCGCCACGGAGACCAGACCTCTCCTTCAGGGTGCAAGGCTTACTGTCTGGGAGCTTATGAAGGAGGGTGTCGATGTGACTCTGATAACGGACAACATGGTTGGCTACGTTATGAGTAAGGGCATGATAGATAAAGTTGTTGTTGGAGCTGATAGGATAACCGTTGACGGGTATGTTGCAAACAAGATAGGTACATACATGATAGCGTTGGCGGCTAATAGGCATGGCATACCATTCTATGTTGCCGCCCCGACATCAACATTTGACCCTAACCTGCGGGGGCCTAGCATACCCATTGAGGAGCGTGACCCATCGGAGGTCTATACGGTTCTAGGGAGGCTACGCATAGCACCCGAGGGCGTGAAGGCGTATAACCCGGCTTTCGATATAACGCCGCCGGAGCTTGTGACAGCAATAATCACTGAGAAGGGTGTCGTGACGCCGCCGTATGTAGAGTCCATACCGAGGCTATTAGGGCTAGGTGCTAGGCGAGGGTAACCATTGTTGCAGCGATGCCTGCGAGTGAGATGAGGGGCGGTGAGAGCGCTAGGAGTGGGCTTGATCTCGTCACAGCGGCTATGGCGGCTGCGGCTGCGTCCAGCACTATTATAATGCTCATGAATGTTATTTTGAGCAATGGCTCTGAGGGCACACTTATGATCTGCTCAAGTCCAGGCATGAAGCCGTACTGTGTGCCTACCTCTGAGGCGGCTCCGGGCAGGAGGGGTTTGGTCATATAGCTGCAATAGGTCTTGATAGATGCTATCATTACTATTACTGCCAGAGCCAGTATTACCTCATAGAACAAGCCCCTATTATTCAAGCCTGTTATGAAGGTTCTCATTCTCGATAGGAGGCTTGAGGCTGTCGTTATCGCTCTTGACGCCTCTGCGCCACTCCTAACCAGCACCGCTAGGAACTTCTTCACAATGCCCGTTAGAGGGTCTTCACGTACAGCATAGGATGGCTCAAGCCCTGTTCGCAACACATATGATAATGCGAGCAGGCGAGGGTTTGCACGCAGCCTCTCTAGTACAACTTGCGTATCCAGTCTAACCCCTGTTCTAACTTCATCAGCTATTACTTCAAGGAAGGATGTTATATCATCGAGTACCCTAAGCTCCATCCTAATTTTATACATTATGTACACGGCTATGACGAGTCCTGGGATGAGCAGTGCTAGGGCTGGTGTGAGCCCCATGTATAGGTAGACAGCATAGCCTGCCAGGGAGAGTGCCCAGGAGACTGAGGAGAGCAGGGTCATTGTCTTGTCGGGTAGTCCTAGGTAAATGTTGAGTGAGGGGGTCTGTAGGTAGAATCCTGCCGCTAGCATCAAGCCTCCCATTGCAAGGGTCATTGTGGCGATTGTCGCGATGCTGTTTAGGTTGAGGAAGAGTATGCTCAGCATCAGCATGGTAGACGAGAGGACTACGACTTCAAGAAGTGTATTGACTAGTTCCCCCCTATCTTCTATGAATCTATCGACGCGGTGAAGGAATGTCTGTGACCAGGTCTCGAGGAAGTCTATCATATCACCACTTATCCTGAGTACTTGTGCGTAGCTTGCTAGGAGGCTGCTGACAGGCTCGTCGACGCGTTTTGCTATGCTCAGCAGCGCGGTGCCTGGGTCAATATTCCTCCTCACTAGATCCTTGAGCTCGTCTCCCAGGCGGCAGTAGCTCTTAAGCATCTTGCAGAGGCTCCGATCCTCTACGAGGCCGAGGAAAGCGTCGACTATGCTGAGTCTGCCGGAGTGGTATGCGAGTGCGTAGAGTAGGAAGAGGGGGGTTTCGAGGAATACTCTAACTTTGTTGAGTCTTAGGGTCTTACTTCTCCGTCTCAGCATGCTTCATCACCTTCTTCGATAATGCTGCTATCAACATGTTTGCGGCTAACTCATCAATTCTTCTTGCAACTTCACTGTAGTCTGTTAGCTGCCTGGACAGCATGTCTTCGAGTAGGCGAACCCTTTTCTCAAGTTCATGAACGATCCACTCTTCAGCCAGTCCGTAAGCCATGGCCATTCGTCGCAGGCGGTAGGAGTTCTTGACAAGTTCCCTTGGGTCGGAGGGTTCGTGGTCGTCCTTCCTTGGATTCCAGGTTATCACGCGGTGTAGGCTCCACCGTCCCCGGCTCTCCTCAATTATTTCAACTATCTCTGAGACCCTCCTAACCTCCTCGCCAACTAGGCCTCGACGTAAACGCTTCACTATCACTATGGCCGATATCAATGGTATGAAGCTGTCACCTATGGAGATGGGTGGCGCCTTGAGCCTCATGATGGCTGACTCGGCTGTATCGGCGTGGAATGTTGCTAGTGCACCGTGCCCGCTTGCAGCGGCGTGGAGTAGTATTCTGGCCTCCTCACCCCTAACCTCGCCGATCACAATGTAGTCTGCTCTCCTACGGAGCGCAAACTTTGCCAACTTGTATAGGTCTATATCCTCTCCTCCCCTCGCATAGGAGTATCGGGTGACGAGGCTGTCCCAGCGGGGATGATGTGATAGGTTAAGCTCTGGTGTGTCCTCAATGGTCACAATCCTCTCTAATGAGGGTATAAGGCCTAGGAGGGCTTGCAGGAGTGTGGTCTTACCTGATGCTGCAGGCCCTGCAATTATCATTGCAGCTTTGAAGTCGAGTAGTAGCCAGAGGTAGGCAGCGGTAAGAGTACTCAGCACCCGGTCACGTATCAGCGATACGATGCTTATAGGCTCCTCCAAGTGCTTCCTTATGACGAGCGAGGAACCGAACCTGGATACCTCACGCGCATAGGTTGCGGCAAGCCGGTGCCCCTCGGGGAGTAGGCCCTCAGCGTAGGGGTGGGCTATACTCAGACTCCTGCCAGCACGCCTGGCGAGAACAAGAACCAGCCGGTCAACCTCGCTGGCCGGTAAGACTATGTTAGTGTCAAGCCACCCGAAGGGATACCTCCTATGGAAGATGGAGACTGGCCTCGAGGGCCCGTCTACTGCTATCTCTTCAACGTTAACGTCCCTTATCAAGGGGTAGAGGGGCCCGTAGCCACTTATCTCCCTCTCAATGAAGTATTGCAGCTCTATGAATTTCTCGCTGATGTACTGGTATGGCAGCTTGTATCGCCTGCAGAGCTTTACCAGCTCCTCCCCCGAGGGAAGCGTATCATATCCTACAGAGACTATGATATCGGTGAGCTTACGTACAACATCATAATCCTTGGGAGTTAGGGAGGGCTCATCAATACAGTATATGGGCTTCATGTTCATCAACCCTATGATAACCTTGACCGGCCCTATCATGTACTCGTCGAGCTTAACAGAGATGCTCGACCTAGTGCAGTGATAAACCGGTATAGTGTTTGTAGCCGCCTGCAAGGTGAAAAACCCTGACCGGAGAGAGTTAGCCGTATATGAGTACGGGTACTGGCCTCGTCACGTAGGTGTAGCTCCTACCCGGTACCTTGTACTCTACATACATGTAGCTCGGCTGACACCCCGTCACAGTTATTATAGCGGTTAGTGTATCACTTGGTGAGAGCACTCTACCTATCAAACTAGTCGCGTTTACAGTGCATGCGGTTCCGCCAGCCCCCTTAACGACAATGCCGGTTATGTTTACGGTTGTCATGCCGCTATTTGATAGCCTTAGGTACAGCGTGTAGGACGTTGGATTATATGATGCATCCTCGACCACGAGCTCCGGTTTATTAGTTACAACGTATGATGCTGTGACGAAGTATCTATACACCATCGCAGCTCCTATGAGCGCGGCTGCGATGAGTATTAGTGTGGCTATTATCGGTGAGAGACCTCTAACCCTCCTGCTTGGTGCGTTCATCTCGCCTTGCACCGGGTTCCGGGTATATCGAAGTGGTTGTGGGTAGCCATTTCATAGGGGCAAGACATATTATAGGCGAAGACTCTTCGCCTAGGATGCCCTGGTACCGCTTATAGAACCCCTTACAGAAGCAATCTGAAGGGAAAGTGATCAATGCCGCAGCGCGCAGCAGTAAAAGAGACGTTCAAGAGCATGTCGCCATCACGCTTCTTCTACGAGTACAAGGAGCTAGCAGGCTTCAGCAACCCCGCCAGAGCACTATACCAGACCGTGAGAGAGCTTGTGGAGAACGCCCTCGACGCGACGGACGTGCACGGGATAAAGCCAGACATAGTAGTCGTAATAAGGAGGTTCGGAGAGGCGAGAGACAAATACACAGTAGCAGTACTCGACAACGGTATAGGCATCGACCCCAAGCACGTACCCTACGCGTTTGCACAGGTACTCTATAGCTCAAAGTACAAGCTTAGACAGTCTAGAGGCAGGTTCGGCCTAGGAGTGAAAATGGCTGTCCTCTACGCCCAGATGACCACCGGGGAACCCGTCGAAGTATACACATCACCACTGGGCTCCAAGCGCATCTACTACTTCAAGCTCAAGATAGACATAGAGAAAAACAAACCGATAGTACTCGGAAAGGGATCATGGTCTAAAACAAACGACTGGCACGGCACCCTAGTCAAGATAACAATCAGGGGAGACTGGCAGAGAGCTGGCTGGAGGATAAAAGAATACATAAAGAGGACAGCAATAGTAACACCATACGCAAGAATAGTACTGATAACACCCGATGGGAGTATCGCGATCTACCCGAGAGTCATAGAGAAGGTGCCGCCGGGACCCAAGGAGGCCAAGCCCCATCCGCACGGAGTAGACATAGAGATGCTGAAATACCTCATAAAGAACTCGAAAGCAAAGACGCTCAGAGAATTCCTCATAGAGTCCTTCCAGGGAGTTGGAAGAAAAACAGCAGACAAATTCCTGAAAGAAGCTGGCTTTGACCCCAACCTCGACCCCCATAAGCTAAACGACAAGATGCTCGAGAAGCTAGCTGCTAAACTAAAGGAGTATAAGGGCTTCAGAAGCCCGAGCGCCAGCGCCCTCTCACCGCTCGGCGAGGAGGTCATAGAGGCAGGCCTCAAGGCAATATTCTCGCCGGAATTCGTAACAGTAGTCACAAGGAAGCCTAAAGCGTACGAGGGACACCCATTCATAGTCGAGGTCGGAATAGCATATGGCGGAGAAATACCGCCAAGCAGCGAACCGATACTCCTCAGATACGCGAACAAGATACCACTACTCTATGACGAGAAATCGGACGTCGCCTGGAAGGTCGTAGACCCCAACAATTTTGACTGGAAACAATACCTGGTAACATTCCCAGCGCCGCTAGTGGTACTGACACATATCTGCAGCACCAAGATACCCTACAAGGGTGTAGGCAAGGAGAGCATTGCCGACGTGTCAGAGATAGAGCACGAGTTAAAGAACGCAGTGAGAGAGGCCGCCAGGAAGCTCAGAGCCTACATACTCGAAAAGAAAAGGGAGCAAGAGACTAGACGCAGACTAATAACATTCCTGAAATACATGCCCGAGATAACGAGAAGCCTGGCCGTGATAGCCGGTGATGGCAAGGTATCCGAGGAGCAGTTGAAGGAGAAGCTAGTTGAATGCATAGTAAGAAAGCTCGGAGTACCCAAAGAACATGTAGTAAAAATGATTAGCAGCTATGAAGTAAAGATAGAAGAGTAGACCCGGGTGAGCACAAGATGACAGCAGAGTACATAGACATAGTCGACACCCAGGCACGTAAAAAGGCATTAAAGGTGTTCAGGGAGAAGTTCCAGAAGCTCATAGACCAGATAATGAAGGGGAAGCCACCAGTACTACTCCTACCCAAGAGAACACTGCAAAACACCATATACGATGAAACACGAAAACTACTACTGCTAGGCCCGGAGAAGCTAAAGAGAAGCTTCCTAGACCTCCACGAAGCAAAGAAATTCATGCAGACACTGCTCATGACCAGGATAATATATGAGGCCCTCGCAAGAGACGAGTACCCAACCATCCGTGACCTATACTACAGAGGGAAGCACACGATCATCTTCAGGGATGAGAAGGGAAAGCGCCACGAGGAGAACACGTGGGACGAACAGCGTGAATCAGACGCGGTGATCCGAGACATAGAGGTACTGACGGGGCTACTTCGCGAGGAGATGCTGATACTGAGCAAGGAGAAGGGCAAGGTCGTCGGAAATATGAGGATACGTAGCGGTGGAGACGTCATAGATCTAAGCCGCATGGGTCATGGAGCCTACTCGATAGAGTCAACACCCGACCTCATAGAATTCCTTGACGTCGACGCCGAATTTGTACTAGTTGTGGAGAAGGACGCAGTCTTCCAGCAGCTTCACAGGATAGGCTTCTGGAGAAAGTACAAGGCAATACTAATAACAAGCGCCGGGCAGCCCGACCGCGCCACACGCAGATTCGTCCGCAGGCTAAACGAGGAACTAGGCCTACCAGTCTACATACTCACGGACGCAGACCCTTACGGATGGTACATCTACAGCGTCTTCAAGATAGGCTCAATAACACTCTCCTACGAGAGCGAGAGACTCGCAACACCAGCCGCACGCTTCCTCGGTGTATCAATGTCGGACATCTTCGGCGCAAAAGGCAAGAAACCATACCTAACAGAAGCAGAACGCAGGAACTTCATAATCAAGGCCAAAGACGCCGACATAAAAAGAGCAAAGGAGCTACTAGCCTACAAGTGGTTCCAGACACCCAAGTGGAAGACTGAGATAGACATATTCCTCAAGAAGAAGGCAAAGCTGGAGATAGAAGCACTTGCAGGCAAGGGGCTACGGTTCCTAGCCTTCAAATACATACCCGAGAAGATAGAGACCGGTGACTGGATCGAATGAAGATGGAAATACCACCGCTACACGAAATACTTAGGCGCATAGACCATGCAGTCCTAAAACCCTGGCAGACAAGGCATGATGTAGACAGAGCCGTGAGGGAGGCAACAGAACTGGGACTTAGAGGGATAATAGTATCACCGTCTCTCCTCCACTACCTTAGAGACACCTACAGCGAGGGTATCCGTGGAGTAGTCGTAGGCTTCCCGTTTGGCTACCATCACCTCGAGGCAAAAATAAAGGAGCTCGAACGCGCGCTAGCAGACGAACCCGATGAGGTGGATGCAGTAATAAACTACCAACGCCTCATCCTCGGGGACTACAATTACGTATACAATGAGGCGGCAGCACTAACCGAGCTATGCCACGATGTAGGGGTAAAAATAAAGCTAATCATAGAGACACCCGTAACCGCACAAAACCCCCAGACACTCTACAAGGCAGTAGAAATAGCCGTTAAAGCTGGCGCCGACTACATAAAGACAAGCACGGGTTTCGGCCCAAGAAAGACAATACCAGAGGATGTGGCGGCAATAAACAAGATACTAGAAGACATGAATGTAAGGAGCAAGATCGGCATAAAGGCTGCCGGAGGCATACGCTCAGCACTACAAGCAATACTGATGCTCAAAGCTGGCGCCGACATAATAGGCACAAGCACACCCTCAACCATACGAGAGACATATACATTCCTAAAACAATTCTACGAAAAGAAGCTAGATAACCAATGATGCTCAGCTGAGACAGGTTATCTCATCCCCAGGGTAGGTCGTTACCCCTTATCTCATCACGGCAGGTGGTGACGAAACGACGGTCTCCAGACCCCGGGGAAGACACCCGAGGGGATGAAGATTATTCTCCTTGCTGAGCCTCGTGCTCGCCGACCCTAGCTACGACTACATGGAACTGGTTAGACTTGCAACGGGGGCAGTATAGGTATATCCTGCCTCCCCCGACGAGGTATAGATTGAAGCTAACCTCGAGTATCCGCTCGTTACCACACTTGCTGCACTTAATCAGCCATTTAGTCACTATTGATTCCCTCCACTCTTCCTCAATATGCCTCTACGAACAAGCTCCCGCAGTACACGCTTAAGTAGCCTACGAATAATCCACCTCTTCTCTATAGTTCCGAAGAACCTTATGCTGGTAGCCCTAATACTCCTCGTCACTGTCAAGTCTCGCAGAATCTCGGCCTCCTTATCGCTGAGCTCACCCCTTAGGTACCTCAAGCCCAGCCTTGCTACATCGGCTGGTTCGAGCCCCAGATATGGGTGCTCCGGCTCTAGTTTTGAAAGATCCTGCGTAACCTGGAACTTTATTATCGTGACGTAGTCGTCCGGCTTCACGTCCCCGTAGACACGTCGGAGTACATCGAGGAGCTCCTTGACATTATTAAACCCGTCTTCACGTGCATCCTCATCAGTCAGTTCTGAAACCCTTTTATGGACTACATCAGTCACTTTAACCTTTGCAATAGGCCTACCCCCTCCATGCACTATTAACTCTGGATACTTCACCTTCACTATCCCAAGCCTTATCGTTGCACGTTTGCGACCAGAGAGTATCATGTCAACGTACTCTCCCTTAACCATGAGATGCCTTCCGAGAAATACCACCCGGCTACCCTTCCTACGCTGGGCAGCCATGACCACCCTTTCCCGCCGGAGACATAAGAAGGCATCCTAATAGTATCTCTCGACACGGGTGATGATGGAGTAGCTGGGCGCTGCGAGGCTAAAAAGCCCATGAAGACGGGCCAAAGCCCTGAACCCCTCTCTTCTAAACTCCTTCACACTATTGTTAGCGGCTTCAGTGTTGCATGAGGCTCCACATGGGCACCAGCAGTTATTACTGCGCCGAGCTTAAGTCTTTCAAGAGGCATCGAGGTCGTTATACGCACACTCTCCGGAACGCGGGAGACATCATAGACTATGTTCCTAGTCACTGTGAAGGGAGCTACTGATGCAGATTCTCCTACAACGGAGTCGGCGATGTAGCAGTGGGATGCAATATACGCAGCATCAAGGGCAGTGGAACGCTTGAACTCTGTATAGGCGCCGACCACAGCTCCCGGTGCAAGGAATGCATGGTCACGTAGGAAGGCATTTACACCGACAAGGCATCCCCTTCCAACATACACCGGTCCCTTGAGGACCGCATAGTGGTCGATGCGGGCTGAATCATCTACATATACCGGGCCATCGATAACGGCCCTATCGCTCACCCTCGCAGTATCACTAATGTAAACACCCCTCAGCCTGTCCAGGTGCAGTCTTATAGCAACCATGTAATCCCATGGAGTGTCCATATCCACCCATGGCCCGAGCCACTCGATAGCATAGAGGCGCCTCAATCCGCGCAGGAACCCCTCTATATCGGCGGCTCTACTCCACTCTTCAAGATCCCTAAACCTCAGCACCGAGGCGCCTGCATACACGAAGCCTCCTTCACCTATACCTATTACAGTCCGGTCAACGTCGTTAACATCTATCCGCATAAACCTCTCATGTATATAGGCCGGCACAGTTACGACAATACCAGGCACGAGTCCACGTTCAGCGCCGACTATAGGCTGCCTGTAGAACTCGCGCTCCGCGTAAACATCGCCATATATAATTGTCACCAGCTCTTCCCGACTACATATAGCCCTAAGCCTTGAGACAACCGACCTTATGGCAGCACTAATACCTTCGCCACGCTGTTCAATGACCCGCATGCCTCGTTCAGCGGCATAGCGTAGGGCGTTAGGGTCGTCGGAGACAAACCAGACATCGACGCCAAGCCCCTCAAACGCTCCATAGATATGGTCGATAAGCCTGCCGCCGGGCAGCGGTACAAGGCTCCTCGAGCTATAGCTCTTATAGACCAGCCCTAACTGCCTAGGATTACCACCACCCAGCACAACGACCTGCATCAAGCATCACCTCCCGGGCCTCACCCCCTACTCCACGGTCACTGTTTTCGCCAGGTTCCTGGGCTTGTCGGGGTCATAGCCGCGTAGCACTGCAAGCCTATAGGCGAGCAGCTGGAGCAGCGGCATAATCGCGTAGGGGGCTAGTATGTCGTCGTCTACATCAAGTATTATCTTGTAGTCTGCATCAACATCCCTGTACTGCTGTGTGCCGATAAGTATGGTTACCGCGCCACGCGCGCTCATCTCCTCTATGTTTGCGGCTATCTTCTCTACAAGCTCTGAAGGCGGAGTCCCGATGAATATCACGGGGAACCCGGGCTCGACAAGTGCTATCGGTCCATGCTTGCTCTCGCCGGCAGGGTATGCCTCGGCATGAATATAACTAACCTCCTTAATCTTCAGGGCCCCTTCATACGCCATGAAGGCCCCAAGGCCTCTGCCGAGTACATATATGTGCTCTTTCCGGTAGAGCTTCCTTGCAAGTCTATCGATAAATACTTGGAACTTGGCCAGAGACCTAGCCGTGACGCGGTGTGCATCACCAAGAAGCTTGATGAAACCGTCACCGGTCATTTGCGAGACTAATGCCTGCAATACGAGCACTTGTGTCAGGTAGGTCTTGGTTGCTGCAACTCCTATCTCGGGTCCAGCCCTTGTATACAGCTTCACGTCGGATTCCCGTGGTATCGCGCTCTCAACAACGTTTGAAACCGCTATTACACGGGCCCCTCTCTGCTTGAATGATCTAAGTGCCGTGAGTGTGTCAATGGTCTCGCCGCTCTGACTGATCGCGATGAGTACGTCGTCTTGACCGGCAGCATTACTGTAGACGTAGAACTCGGAGGCTATGAATGTGAGAACGGGTCTTCCGGCGTACCTATACATGTAGTATTGGAATGCAAGCCCTGCATGAAAGCTGGTTCCAGCACCCGTTACGAAGACTGTACGGGCTTCATCAATGAGATCGACTGCCTTATGCAGGGCCGGGTCGGAGAGAACACCCAGGTAAGTCTCGTAGAGGGCCCGCGGCTGCTCCATAATCTCCTTCAGCATGTAGTGTGGATAACCAGCCTTCTCAATATCACTTACACTCCACGTTATAGTCCTAAACCTCTGGGAGGCGTCTATGGGTCTTCCATCGTGCTCGACATAGACCCTGCCTGGCTCTATGAAGCCATACTCGCCATCATGTAGTACTAGTACGCGCCTAGTTATCTCTATGATTGATGGTATGTCGCTCGCGACGATGCTCACGCTTGGAGCAACGCCTACTATGAGGGGGCTGACCCTCTTCATGAAGTAGAGTCTTGATGGATCCCTGGTGCTTAGCACTACGACTGCGTAGCTCCCACGGAGGATGTTCATTGCCTTCCGAATGGCGCCTAGCATGTCGCTGTTCTCGTCTAAGAGATCCTCTAGGAGGTGTGCTATAACCTCCGTATCGGTGTCACTTCTGAATTTATGCCCCTTCTCAGCCAGCTTCCTCCTGAGCTCCAGGTAGTTGTTAATTATACCATTATGTACGATGGCTATTGTACCTCCGCAGTCTACGTGTGGGTGAGCGTTAACCTTGCTTGGCGGGCCGTGGGTAGCCCACCTTGTATGAGCTATTCCCACCCTCGCAGCATACCTTTCAACAATGCCATAGCGAGCGACAACCTCATCTATCTTCCCCCTATCCTTGACCACGATTATCCTACCACTATCTGAATCTATGAACGCGAACCCTGCGCTATCATACCCCCTGTACTCAAGCCTCTTGAGACACTTAACGAGCAGTGGGAGTATGTTATCATTACCAGCTGAGACGAGGCCAACGATACCGCACATGATCTGGTTCTCCAGGCTAGTCTCTTGGCGTGGTGCCACTTATAGGGTGAATCCTAAACAGATGGTAGGACGCGGGAATGCTGAAGGACCATTAACCGAGCCCGCTGCCGTAATGGGCTATGAGGAGCCTTCAGCGAGCTGAGAAAACACTCTTTTCAAGGTATGCTAGTGTGGGCCTCTGACTCACCCTTACGGGTAGGGTCTGCTCCACTAATGGGTACCCCTTAAGCTCCTTCCTAAGCATGGCCAGCAGTTCATCGATGGTTACTGATAGACGATCATTAGTCTTGCGTACCGTGAGGTTAATGGTTTTGGTCTCGACCTCCCTGGAGCCTATGACTGCTATGAAGGGGATCCACTCCCTGGCAGCATCCCTAATCCTGCGTCCGAGGCTTATATCGCGGTCATCAATGTCTGCGCGGACACCTGCTTCGAGGAGTTTGTTGAGGACTTCCTCGGCGAAGGCTAGTTGCTCGTCGTGTGGCTTCACCGGTATAACCCTAACTTGTATCGGTGATAGCCAGACGGGTATTGATGGTGTACGCCCTTTCTGGTACTCCTGCACGGCGGTGTCGAGCACCATGTAGATGTAGCGCTCTATCGAGCCTATGAGCGCAGTGTGTATTATCACTGGGTGTCTCTCCTTATCCTCGCTATCAACGTACTTGATTCCAAACCTCTTCGCATTCCCTATATCTATCTGAAACGTTGCTATCTCCCTAGGCCTCCCCGCCGCGTCTATGATGTGATACTCTACGTTTATCACCCAGTAGTAGAGCGGCGGTATTATCGACACTAGTGCTGGCCTTCCATCCCTCTTAACAAACTCCAGTATATCGTTGAATCTCTCCTCCCAGAAGCTGCTCGTGACATTGTAGAGTGCGACATAGCTCCTGCCAAGCTTAGAGGCCTCCTCATGAATCACCGGCTGTACCTTTTCACGAACTATCTTTATCGCTTCGTCAACATCCTTCGTCAATATATGTAGGTCGGGCATATGGAACTTCCTCAGCCTAAATGAGAGTAGCAGCTCGCCTGGCTGCTCGAACCGGTAGCTATCGGCAACCTCGAACATCCCTAATGGTAGGTCGCGGTAGCTCAGTATATAGTCCTTGAGTATGGCGAACTGCTGGTGGCATGCAGCATACCTTAGTATCAAATGCTTCTTGTCAGCCCATATGTCGTAGAGCCTGTCACTGAATAGCTCGGCGTGTTCGCGTACAGCCTTTATAGACAAGTCGAACATATTGGTTCCATGGACCCGTAGAACCGGTATCCCTAGTCTCTGCGCTACAAGCCAAGAATACCTCGCGACTGCCTCAAGCATTAGTGCGGCGTGTGGCTCGTACCTCATGTGGCCATAGTCGGAGTAGGGCTCCCATTCAAAGCCAAACTTCCCTGCAAGCCTAGTGACGGGGTTCTCCGCCTCTCCAAGCTCCTTGCCGAGGGCCTCCTTCTCTATGAGTATGCGTAGCTCCGGGTCAGCCTTCTCCAGGAACTCCTCCGGCTCGTATACCTTACCATCGGGGGTCAATACCAGGTACTTCTTCTCGTAGCTCCTCCTCTCGGGGGGTGCGGTGTAGGTGCGTGAGAGCTCGGCTAAGGGGTGACCGTAGCAGTGCAGCTTGAACTCCTTGTACCAGCCGAAGGGTGCACGGTGGACGTCTACCTTACATGCACTGCTCAGCTCCTCCTCAAGAAGACGAAGTACCTTGACGGCTACATGTGGGGGGGCAAGCCTTGGTGATAGGTGTGCGTATGGGTATATGATGACGCTGGATGCCTTCACTCTCTCAAGGTGCTTGACTATATCGTCAACAGCTGCACTCACTACTCCCTTAGGGTTAGCCGAGTCTTGATCCTCCACGGTTACGAATACCACCAGTGCATTCTCGAAGCATTTCTCCTCGCCCTCCTTAACCTCGTCCCTGTACTCCTTTATGGCTGGCTTCACGGGCCTATAGCAGAACTCCTTTGCATGTAGCAATAGGCTCTTCAAAAGCGATCTCCGTACCCCGCTGCCTATGGGTGCACGGATAACAACATTTCCCCTTGAATAGTTTCGGCCAACTAGGGTAGCCTATATAAGGGTATTAACGCCCAGCCCTCCAAACCGGAGAGTGTAATGCCCACATCCAAAGGTAGTAAGCAAATAAAGACGATAAGAGACCTGCCCGGAGTAGGCCCCGCAACCGCATCGAAACTAATAGATGCAGGCTTTGGGACGCTTGAAGCTATCGCGGTAGCAACACCACAGGAGCTAAGCGCAGCAGCCGGCATACCAATAGCCACCGCCCAGAGGATAATCAGAGCGGCTAGAGAGGCGCTCCACATAACATTCAAGACCGCCTACGAGGTCAAGCTAGAGAGAATGAACGCGAAGAAGATAACCACCGGGAGCAGGAACCTCGACGACCTCCTAGGAGGCGGGGTCGAGACAAAGACCATAACGGAGTTCTTCGGAGAATTCGGTACAGGCAAGACACAGATATGTCACCAGCTTGCAGTGAACGTCCAGCTACCCATAGACAAGGGTGGCCTCTACACCGGCGACAAACCGGTGAAAGCAGTCTACATCGACACGGAGGGCACATTCCGCTGGGAGAGGATTGAGGCAATGGCCAAGCGCTGGGGCCTGGATCCCGACGAGGTAATGAAGAACATCCTCTACATAAGGGCTATTAACAGCGACCACCAGATGGCAATAGTTGACGAGCTGTTCAACATAGCCCCCGAGCAGAACGTGAGACTAGTCATAGTAGACTCCGTCACAAGCCACTTCAGAGCCGAGTACCCGGGTAGGGAGAACCTCGCAGCAAGACAGCAGAAGCTCAACCGGCACCTACACCAGCTAGGCAGGCTCGCAGAGATATACGACATAGCAGTAGTCATCACCAACCAGGTAATGGCACGCCCCGACGTCTTCTACGGCGACCCGACGCAGGCTGTTGGAGGCCACGTCCTCTACCATGCACCGGGAGTAAGAGTGCAGCTTAGGAAGAGCAGGGGCAATAAGAGGATAGCGAGGGTAGTTGATGCACCACACCTCCCGGAGGGTGAAGCTGTATTCGTCATAACGAACTACGGTATTGCCGACCCCGAGGAGTGACAAACCCTCTTCAAACCCTCGGCGTCAAGGCAGAAGCTCGAGCCCTGCCATTTAAGCCATACAACTGAGTCGCCAATCCTAAGACCAGGCTGGGGCACCCGTAGCCTGAGTCCACTCATGCGGTCAGAGACCACCACAAATCTATAGATTGCATCGATGCTCGATCCACAGCATACTAGTCTCTGCAGTCCATCCTCAAAGCAGATGCAGCGCCTCCCGCCATCGGTATAGGTTCTTGCTGCGACGAGTCTTTTGAACCTCCCAAAATCACGGGTACAGTATGGCAGCTTAATACATACTCGCGGCACAGCACCACCCACCCGAGAACCCATAGGCCACAGCACAGCCTGGTGAGGTAATTGACTGTACAGCCGCTGCAGCTCTACTGCCTACTCCTACGCTACCTAATAGTGCCAGCACTGCTGCTCGTAGCATCAGTAATGGATTTAAAATCGAGGGAGATCGACGTCTACATCTTCTTAGCCGGTATCCTCCTATCAATCCCTGTAACTATCTCCGAGATCCTAGCTATCCATAAGGTGTTGCTGGCCCCCATATACCTCTTCGAAGACCTGCTCGTATTGGGAGTGCTCGCAGCCTTCGTCCTCCTAGGCTTCAAGGGCCTTGCAGACCTCCTCGCATTCATAGTAATAGCGCTAGCCTACCCCATACCAGCAGGAGGAGGCCCCTTCACACCTGTCTTCGCGACCTTCTTCTACTACGTCTCCATATCAATACTAATCGTATTGGGGTTGTTCGTATACAACCTCTTGTTCAATCATCGTGACCTGCGGAGACTCCCATTCCCATACAAGCTAATCTACCCCTTGATAGCAGTGCCGAAGCCCGTCAAGAAACTACTCGAGAACCCGGGCTGGTGGTATCCACTAAACCTCTGCAACTACAGCCTGGTCTACGACATAAACCTTGACCCCGAAGACATAAGACGTGAAGTGATGGACGCCCTGGAGAAGCAGTGTATAAGGCCTAATGATAGAGTCTGGTGCAGTTATGGAGTGCCAGCGATACCGTTAATCCTGGCTGCATACATGCTGTACATCGCGTTCGGCGGCGAACCAGTACTCAACTTGATAAAAATCCTGGCAGGGCTTCACTAGCACTAGGAGGGATGCTTGCACGGCTACGAGCTCCTATGGGCCCCATGGCGTGCACGATACGTTAAATCGTTCGCAAAGAAAAAAGAGGATAAAACATGCATATTCTGTGAGGCACCCAAAAGAAGTGATGAGGAAGCACTAATACTATACCGCGGAGAGAAAGCATACATTATAATGAACCTCTACCCCTACAATGCAGGCCACGTAATGGTCGTCCCATACAAGCATGTGGCTAGCCTCGAGGACCTCGACGAAGACGAACTATTAGAGCTCATGAAGCTAGTAAACCTAGCAATGAAAGTTATAAGGAGGCATATGAAGCCAGACGGCTTCAATATAGGAGTAAACATCGGGAGAGCAGCAGGCGCAGGCGTTGATAAACATGTACACATACACGTCGTCCCACGCTGGGTAGGCGACACGAACTTCATGACCGTCACAGCAGCGACGAGAGTGATCTCAGAAGATATACGCGAAACCTACAAGGGGCTCAGGGAAACACTCCAGGAAGTCATGCAGGAGCGAAACACATCCTCCTAGACCCGTAATCGGGCACCCTCCTAACCATGCCTCTACGCACCAGCATGCTCAGCGCCAGCCTCCCTATGAACTTTGAACACACCCCCGCCCGCGCCAAGACATCGAGGGAAGACAAGCATGCATTACTAGTCTTCAGCACAGCAAGAATACTCCTAGCAGCCTCCTCAACCCTACATACACCGGCCAACCAGCCCACCCTATCACGGCATGGTGGGGGAACCCCCTTAAACACTCGGTGCGGCTCACTAGCCTAGGTAGGGAGGCTGCCATGAAGCCCGAGGATCTAGAGATAGTGGAGGAGTATGAGCTGCTCGGCGAGAAGCGGTACCGGCTCCGGGTCAAAGGCACAAACATAGTAATCAATGTGGCAGCATCCACACCGGAAGAAGCAGTTAAAAAGGCGCTACAAGTCGCAGAGAGGGTTCAGCTAGACACCTTCCTGGAGAAGCTAAAGAAGCAGCAGGGATGAGAGCAACCACTATATTATCTTGGACTTCGCCTGCCTAGCCCTCATCTTCTTGTATTCATCGATAAGCTCCTTGGCGACCCTCTTGAACTCCTTCTCCGGAAGCCTCTCAACCATCAACCTAAAGAACTTCGCGAGGCACGCCTTGCTGTGAAATGCTAGGGTGACGCCCGCACGCGTTATAACAATACCCTGCCCCTCAGGGAACACACGGCCACAGACTATGCACTCGTAGCGCCGCGACATGGGTCATCCTTATTAGGGCGCTGAGGGCTCTAGGCTAATAAGTGTCCCCGTGACATGTAAGTGTGTTGCAAGGGGGCTCCAAGAGGGTGTAATGTCTGTATGAAATGGTGGTATGATGCCGCGACAAATGACGGCAATGGTGAGCCTTGAGAGCCTCGAGTCCAGCATGAGTCCACGCCTAATCGAGCTAATCCGCGAGAGGGGCTGGAGCGGGCTAACGAGGATACAGGCGGAGGCATTAGAGGCTGTAAGGAAGGGAATGAATATAGTGATAACGGCGCCTACAGGGTATGGGAAGACAGAAGCCGCGCTACTCCCGGTCTTCGACGAGATAATCCGCGGCCATGTCGAGGTGAAACCGATAACAATACTCTACATAACCCCGCTACGGGCACTGATAAACGACCTCTACCACAGGATATCATGGTGGGCCAAGAGACTAGGCCTACGCGTAGCGAGGAAGCATGGAGACGTGCCACACATAGAGCGTGCAAGGAGGCTACGCCACGCGCCGCATATACTCATAACAACGCCGGAGAGCCTGGAGATAGACCTCGACTGGGCACACAAGTTTAGAAGGCACTATGTAAACGTCAAGTGGGTCGTCGTCGACGAGGTTCACGAGCTGGTAGGCGGCAGGCGCGGCGCCCAGCTCGCGGTACTGCTGGAGAGGCTACGCAGGCTCGCCGGAGACTACCAATTGATACTCCTCTCAGCAACCACCGGCGATCCCAGGCTCGTTGGCAGGGTCTTCTCCGGCTCATCCAAGAGGAGCCTTAGCGTGGTCCAGCTGGCGGAGAGGAAGCCCATAGAAGTGACTATAGAGTACGCCGAGTTCACGGGAGAGCATAGCTGGAGGAGGATAGCTGAGAGACTCAAACAGCATATAGAGCCGCTGACATTGATATTCGTTAATTCGAAGTATGTTGCCGAGAGACTGCATGAGGCACTACGCAAGGCATCCGACTACAGGATAGCAGTGCACCATGCATCAATGTCTGCAGCTGTGAAGGAGGACATAGAGCACAAGGCCAAGAACGGCGAGCTCGACGTAATAATATGTACGAAGACGCTGGAGCTCGGCATAGATATAGGCGTGGTGAGAAAGGTAATACTATTCAGGCCGACGGGGACTGTGTCGTCACTCCTACAGCGCCTCGGCAGGAGTGGCCACGAGATAGGCGGTGTAACGCGCGGAGTCGTAGTAGCTACCGATACAGCAGACCTCATAGAGGCGTTGGCCGAGGCCAGGCTAGCCGTACGCGGCGTAGTCGAGAAGCCATCACCGTTGAACTGTCCGCTCGACGTCATGGCGCGGAGTATTGTCGGGATGGCCCTCTCCGGAGACTACACTCTCGAGCAGATCAAGGACATACTCGGAAACGTCTACTACTTCGCAGCATGCCTCGACGAGGAACGCTTCAAGATAGTCGTGGACAAGCTACTCGAGAACAAGCTGATAAAGGTAGACAGCAAAGGCCGCGTCACCGCTGGGCCGAGCTTCTACAGGATCTGGCGTTTCGAGTCGACGTCGAGGAGGTGGTGGGAGAAGAGCTTCACCGAGTTCTTCACGCTGATAAGTAACCGCGACACCTTCACAGTCAAGACCTCCTCCGGAAGGGTGGTCGGCGAACTAGACACAGAATATGTCCTCACAAGCCTAAGGATAGGCAGTGTGATCAAACTAGGCGGTAGAACATGGAGAGTCATAAGCATAGATGAGGTCGCACAGACAATAATAGTTGAGGAGGCGCCAAACCAGACACCCACCATACCATACTGGAGAGGCGAGGGCCCCGAAGTCTCAAGCCTCGTCGCCGAGGAGTCGCGCAGAGTATTACGGGAGCTGGTTGCCGACGGGCTGAAGCTACCACCGAATATAATGCTCACAGGGACTGCAGCGGCGAAGCTGCGTGAGCTACGCGACCGCATAATCAAGTATAGAACCATAGTGCCGGACGAGGACACCGTCATAGTCGAGCAGATGAACGACGAGATAGCATTCATAATGCCGTCAGCGAAGAAGATGATAAGGACGCTCGCCTACGCGCTCCTAGCCGAGGCGAGCAAGGCGAACATAGAGACGCATGTAAGGATAGCATACCAGGGCTTCACAATACATCCTCCCCAGGGATATAACCCGATAGAGGACCTGGCATCCCTAACACCGGAGGAGCTTAGGGAGAGGATACGCGCAATCATCCCGAGGACAAGCTACTTCCTAAAGATAGTCAAGAACTACCAGCTCGCCTTCGCAATACTGAGAAAGTTCACCAGAAGCGAGGGCCCACTATACGATGAAGCCATCGAACAAACCATAAGGGAGTACTTCGACGTGGACGCTGCAGCGAGATTCATAGAACAGTTGAGGGCGGGGGTCAAGAGAATAGTGCCAAACACCGGGGCGGCGCTATTCTACACGCTAGACCTGCTCCGCAATGCACCGGAGAAGCTCTGGAGCCTAGAGGTCGACGAGATACTCGCCGAGGTCATGGAGGGACTCGCCTTCACCGTGGAGGAGCTAGCTGACGCGACGGGACTCCCAGAGAAAGTGGTTGAGTCGAAGCTAAAGGAGATGAGGAAGCCAGGACACCGTCACCGCGTATTCCAATTCATAGACGTGGACACCGGGGAATGGCGCTGGGCGCTGGTGAGGGATGCAGTCGAGGTAGCGTCATCGGAGGAGTTTGCATCGTCTTTCCAGCCAATACGTGGCGACGGCCTATACATGGTACTAGTAAAGACCAAGGAAGGCGGATTATACCATGTAACGGTGACCCCCAAGGAGCTCATGGAGAACCCGTCACTCCTCGAAGAGAAAATACCGATAAAGGAGATCTACGAAGTGAAGGTCATCCCCCTAACAGCATACGACGATATATCCATCAAGTACTACCATGTACCATCCAAGCTGCTGGGCATCATCGTCCTCAACGCGATAAGCGTGCTTCAGAGGGTAGAGGACTCCAACCCCTATTAACACGCTCCCCTTCATCATATACCCCCAGAGAAGGGGCGATGAGGACGCCACGGCTTACCTGAAAAGTGATGAGGGTCCGTGATGCGGAGCCCCGCCAACACGAATAAGGCCCCGCTGCACAGCGTGCCAATGATGAAAACGCCTGCACCTACGGGTGACGAGGTTATCCCCGGCTGAGGTGCGGCGCCTTGAAGTGTAGGTACTACATGCTCGTGACGATCGCGGTTAAACCAACGGCTTCACTGGCATCCCTCCTCGCCAGGCTAGAGGGCAAGAACTGGGCAAGGATCATCGACCATGATGAGATCACAAGGAGGGTTCATATAGCTATAGGCATGGATAAGTGGTTCCTCCTCGAGGACTTGCTAAGGCCATACGCCGACACAGCCTCAATAGAATTCAAGGCAGCCTGCTGGGGGCGGAAGGAGGTGATCAATGCACTTACAAGAGCAGGTAGAGTCGTCAATATCACGCCTAGAGGTGAGAAACAAGTAGTGATAATGTGCAGGGACGGCATGATACTTGCAACGTTGAAGAACAGACAGGTTAATGCGAAGTATTGTAGGCGGGTGTTGGGCCCCGTAACGCCGAGTGCCTGCACATTCTACTACCCCTACGATAACATACCGACCCTCAGCGTCAAGGCAATCAACTGCTTCAGCGAGCTGAGCGACTACGTTAAAGAACTCAAGAAACATACATAAGACATTTAAAGGCGTGTTTACAACCCGCTTAGAGTATGAGGGTATTTATGGGACTGGGGTGTCGATATGCCCGCAGCCAGGGATAATGTCGTTGTAGTCGGTAGGAAGAGCGTCTCGGACTATGTGCTTTCTGCAATCCTACTATTCAACGAGGGGAAGGACGAGATAATAATCAAGGGGCGAGGAGAGAACATAAGCAAGGCCGTAGACGTATATAATGCTCTCAAAGCAAGGCTCGAGGACAGCCTAGAGCTTGTATCAGTGAGGATAGACAGTGAGCGGGTCGGCCCAAGGCTCGTCTCCTTTATAGAGATAAAGGTCAGGAGAGTGCTTTAGCAGCCTCAGCGAGGCTGCCGGAAGCCTGCACAACCTCCAGCGGGTGCTCCAGTAGGCTCAGCTCGTACAGCTCTCTGTACAGCTCATCTACAAGCTCCACGGGATCAGCCCTACCCTCCTCAACACTCCTCATCTTCTCGTAGAGCATGCGCGTCCTCTCGAGCGACACCAGCCTGTTGAAGTTGTCTACAAGGTAAGTGTACACGTTAACACCGAGCCTTGTAGGTACCAGGTACTTCCGGTACTTGCTCTCTATAACATAGCCGTGCTGCCTCAGCACTGTGAGGGTGCGGGCATAGGTGCTGGGCCTGCCAATACCATTCTTCTTCATCAGCGCGACCACGTCTCCATGAGTATATAGCCTTACCTCAGACGACTTGTACGTCCTAACCTCTAGCGGCTTCACCAGGCGCCCCAATATATTGCCGAACTCCTTATCGATAACAACCGCGTCGTACATCCTCAGGAAGCCGGGCCGCACGGCATCTATGTAGACGGTTAGCCTCGCCTCAACATCCCCAATGACCACCCGTGCATCAACCCTCCTCACCACTGCTGGCACCATCTGGCTCGCCATGAACCTGCGGAATATCAGCTCATACAGCCTGAAGTGCGACTCACGCAGCCTAACGCCTATGAATACGTTACCTACGGCTATCTCCTGCCTGAGCTCCTCCGGGTCGTGGGGCATTGTAGGTCTAATCGCCTCGTGATGGCCCGGCGGCCCCCAGGCCCGCGGCTTGAACTCCTCTGCGAGGCCGTGGGCTGACAGGTACTTCTTGGCAACCTCTATCCCTGTACTCGAGACGTGGGTCGAGTCTGTTCTATGGTATGTTATCAGTCCTGTCTCGAAGAGCTCCTGCGCCAGCTTCATTGTCTTTTCGGCGGTGTAGCGGTACCGGGCGGAGGCGTCAAACAACAGCTCCTCGGTGGTATAAGGTGGTGGCGGGTTCAGGGTAACCTCCTCGATTCTTAGTGGCTCTACGGCTACGCCGTTGCTTGCCTCCTCTACGAGCTCCCTAAGCTTATCACGGCCATGTATGTATAGGCGTATGGCCGTCCTGCTCGTAAGCCTTAAGAGGAGTACGTAGCAGCGCCTCCGCCGCCACTCACGGTACCTGGCTATAATCCAGCCGAGCACCGGTGTCTGTACTCTGCCGGCTCCAAGCCCCTGTCTCCCAAACTTCTCCTGTATGTGCCTGCTTAGCGAGAAGCCTATCCAGCGATCCTCTATCCTCCGCACTACCTGTGCGGCAACGAGTGCAGGGTTTATCCTGCGTGGGTTGGCGAGTGCACGGTAGAGTTCTCCGCGCGTTATCGAGTGTAGCTCTATCCTCTCTATGTCCTCTGCATATGGCCTGAGCGCGAGGTAGAGGTCCCAGGCTATCTTCTCGCCTTCGACATCTGGGTCGGTGGCTAAGTATACTTTGCCGCTCTCTAATGCTAGTTGCCTGAGCGCCTCAATGACGGAGAACTTGTCCTCTATGTTTGTTGAGCCGCAGTATGGGCATGCGGTGTGTGTTGCGGCGAACTGTTTGCCGCAGCTGAGGCACCTCTTTATAGGCGCGTATACCGGGTGATAGCCTTCATTGTCTATTACTACGCCGTGTACACCCTTCTCCTCTATCGTGAGGTCATAGATATGGCCTATGCTTGCAGTCACCGATGCTATGTATAGTGTGTTGTTAAGCGGGTTGAAGAATGAAGCCTCATAGACCATTAGCGGGCCTACACGCCTCTTTGCAGGCTTCCCGAAGAAGTTGGCGATGGTCTTAGCCTTTGTGGGTGACTCCACGATAATACAGCAGGTCTCTATGTGCACCTTCTTCATCTTCCTGCCTTTTCTAGTCTCCTCTGCTAATCTGAGAGACTCCCTGACCTTGACGGGGTCATAGCGCTGGAAGGCCACGTGACCGCCCATGAAACGCTGTAGACGCTCTGCAAGCAGGTCGACTAGCTCCCGGTTCTCCTCTATCACTATTACAACTCCATGGGTCATTCCACCGTTTAGGAGCCTGCTCGTCCTCCCACTTGCCTGGACGAATGTTGCTGTATCCGGTGTCACGTAGAGGAGTTCTCCGTTAACCTCTATTATGGCTGCACCCTGCGCCCTGATAGGCTTCGGCAGCTTCCCTACAACTGTAAGGATTTTCTCTGCGAGTCCCCTCGCTATCCCCACTAGCCTGCAGACCCTGTTATCCGTCTTACACTGCAGGTCATCCCGGATGATCCTGTACACTAGCTGTAGCTCGCTTGGTGTGAGCTTCGAGAGCAGCTTTACAGCCTCCCTAACCTCTTCATCGCCCGGTAGTATGCTTATGGCCAGCCTGACGAGCCTCCGGGGGTTCTTTACGGCCTTGTCTAGCGGCTGGGCTCTAACAGGGACGCCGACGAAGACTGCATACTTTATCCTGTATGGCAGGTCTATTCCTCTGACTATGGTTCCATAGTAGCTCGCCTTCCCTATGATCACGTCTGCCTCGCCGGAGGCGAACATCTTTAATGCCTTGGTGCTCCTGCCCGCCTTCGCGTAGACAGCCTTGATCCCCTTCTCGGACAGCCTCGCTACCAGCTCCTCTACCTCCTCGTCGCTATGTAGTGTTGAGAAGTATACTATCCCCCCGGGTCCAAGCCTTGCTATCAGCTCTGCAGCTTCTTCAATGGGTCTCCTCCTAGGCTCTAGGTGGAAGTTGTCGACCTCTCTGAGTGCGTCGTATAGCCTTCCTATCTCGAATCCTAGGAGCTTGTTGAATATCTTCGAGTGTAGGCCGTAAGCCCTGCCGGTTGCGGAGGCTATTATTAGCTGGCCTGGGTTAGACTCTGCTATGGCGTCTGCAAGCCTGGCTTCGGCCTCTATGAGTCTTTGTAGGAGTATTTCGGCCTTCTTCTTCCTCCCGCGTACCTTGGCTGCGAGTATATCGAGCCTGAGTCTTAGAGTCTTGAGGGCGTAGTCGACGGCATCGGGGGTGAAGCCGAGTGCGACAAGCACCCTCTTTATGGACTTCGGGCTCCTCAGCATAGCGTCTACATCGTCAACGATAACCGCCTCGAAGACAGCTCCCCGGAGGAGCCCCTCCTGCTGTCTCGCCAGGAAACTCGACGTGGTGACAAGGATGTCATAGGCCCCCTCCTTTATCGCATTGACCGCCTCACGTTTCTCGGCTGCACGGAGGTGGGAATGGTAGCGGATTATCCTCGCGTCTATTCCGAGCCTCTCAGCGTACTTCGTCAGCTTCTCGTAGACCTGGTTTACGAGGTTCTCTGTGGGTAGTATGTAGTATACCGGCCTCCTCCCGGACCGGTATAGCCATAGGCAGTACACGCTCAGCAGCGTCGTCTTACCCACGCCGGTCGGCGCGATGATCGCAAAGCTCTCCCCCCGGAGGAGCCTCCTGGCCCAGAGCTTCTGCACCGGCCAAAGCTTATGGCCCGTGGCCTTCTCGAAGAAGTCCTCAAATTCTTGGAGGAGTACGTGCAGCTTATAGACTATGCCGTATCGCCTTAGCACGCCACGCTCAGCCAGCAGCTCCCCTATATGCCTACTATCACCGGCTGGTATGCGTGGCAGGCACTTCCTGCATGGTAGCCCCTTGCTAAGCCTCTCCTCGCTGCAGGGGCCTCCGCAGTTGGGGCAGAGGCCTTCATAGACGCCGCTCAGCTTCCGCAACGTCATTTTCCCAGGGGCTTGCTTCCTGCGGCATGGATGTTGCTATGTAGACGCGAGCCCAGTAACACTGCAGTAATCCTGGCAGCGTAAATTCCTCCTCGGAAACAATGTGTTACCACCCGGGAGGGGTCGCCTCGTTGGCTAAGGTTTGCAGTGTACGTGAGATGAGGATTGTTGAGGAGAATGCGAAGTGGCTCGGAGTCTCCGAGGAGCTAATGATGGAGAATGCCGGCGCTGCAGTGGCAAGAGCTGTGGAAGAGCTGGCCGCCCCGCCTGCAAGGGTTGCAGTACTGGCTGGTGTTGGGGGGAAGGCTGGCGACGGCCTGGTTGCAGCTAGGCACCTGGCTCTGAAGGGGTACCGGGTTGACGTGTTATTCGTTGAGTCGGCCAGAAGGATAGCACATCCAGCGGCAAGGATGAACTACAGCATCGTATCGCGCATGCTCAGCATACGGGTGCGTGAGCGGTATGGACGCTGGATCAACAGCCTAAGCGAATACGATGTATTGGTTGACGCGATGCTCGGAACCGGCTTTAGACCACCACTCAGCGAGCCATACCTAACAGTGATTGTTAGGGCAAACAGCATTGATGCAGTTAGGGTCGCAATTGACGTGCCGAGCGGCGTTGAGCCCGACACGGGCAGTGTCGAGCCCACAGCATTCAAGGCTGACGTAACCGTTACAATGCATTGCCCGAAACCGGGGCTCTACCGTGAGCCTGGGCGGAGCTATGCTGGCCGCGTAGTCGTCGCGGATATCGGGGTGCCCCCGGAGGCAGAGAAGCTTGTCGGTCCAGGCGATGTGAAGTATAGGCTGCCCCCTCCGGATCCCCGTGGCCATAAGGGGGTTAACGGCCGAGTACTCGTGGTTGGAGGCTCAAGAGAGTATCATGGAGCGCCGTGGCTCACAGCGATCGCGGCCCTTGAGGCAGGCGCGGATCTCGTCTACCTGGCGGCGCCGAAGACCGTGCTTAGGGACGCCTATAGCCCGGAGATAATCCCCATGGAGATACCTGGCGAACGACTACAACCAGCTATCGTGGAGAGGCTCGCCAAGACAGCATCCGGCGTGGATGTCGTCGTCATCGGTCCTGGAATGGGGCGTGAGCCAGAGACATTGGAGGCCTTCACGAGACTTCTCCGTGTACTTGAGGAGATGAGGGCTAGGCTTGTGCTCGACGCGGACGCCCTCTACGCGCTGTCGGCATCACCACGCCCCATCCAGACGGAGGCTGTACTCACACCACACTTAGGCGAGGCTTCGAGGCTCCTTGGCAGCCGCATCCCCGACACACTTGAGGACAGGGTTAAGGCTGCTAGGGAGGCCGCCGCGAGATATAATGCCGTTGTCTTGCTCAAGGGCTGGGTAGATGTAGTGGCGTCCCCGCATGGCAAGTACCGCCTCAATGTGACGGGTACACCACAGATGACGGTGGGTGGTACGGGTGATGTCCTTGCAGGCGTGCTAGCAGCCCTCTGGTGCAGGGTTCGCGACCCCTACATTGCTGCATGTCTCGCGGCATACGTCACTGGGGCGGCGGGTAGGCTTGCGGAGGAGAAGTACGCCAGGGTGACGGCGCTCCGCGTTGCAGGTGAGGTACCAAGGGTACTGCGGGGCGAAGCCTAGATGCAAAAACATAAATACGACTGGGGTTAAGGAGTCTGCACACGACCAAGAGAAATAGGCGAGGGGTTGGCCATGTCCCAGGCGTCCGCAACGCCGAGCAATGTCGTCCTCGTGGGTAAGAAGCCCGTCATGAACTATGTGTTGGCAACACTAACCCTGCTGAACCAGGGCGTCAAGGAGATTGTGATAAAGGCTAGGGGCCGCGCCATAAGCAAGGCAGTCGACACCGTCGAGATAGTGAGGAAGAGGTTCCTGCCCGGCAAGGTCGACGTCAAGGAGATAAAGATCGACAGCCAGGTGCTGCAGAACCCCGAGGGCAGGCAGACCCGCGTCAGCACCATAGAGATAGTCCTAGTCAAGAAGGAGGACTGAACACCATAGATACAAACAGTGTTTTTAAGACACAAGCGCGACTACATTATTTCTTAAGGCGTCTGAAGCCACAACCACTAGACGAAGAGTTCATCCTCCGACGCATGGTTCAGCTATACTCCTGGCGTGACGAGCCACCCCACGTACTCCTCGTCCATATTATGGAGTCCTCTCCTCACGAGGCAGTAGTACTTGCAAGGCTTCTTGATAGTAGCTTCAGGCTTTACTATGGAAAGTATAAAAACCTATAATGCCGGGTAAGGGCTCTGGTGTAGCGGCAGTGCCAAGCCACGGCTCGCTGACAAAGGCAGGTAAGGTTAGGAAGCAGACACCAAAGATACCGCCAAAGCCGAAGGATAATCCATGCCCCCGTGTACGTAACCGCCGCGAGTACCTAAGGTACCTCCGCCGCATGAGCCAGCAGGCTGTGAGGATAAGGCGCTGATCACCCCACTGAAGGAACACGGCTCCATGGATGTTTCGATGCGTGGCTTAGACCTCCTCTTTTAATGTCTGCCTCTCAGCCTGCATACTCCTAGAGAAGAGGCGTATGTAGTCCTCGGTGTCTGGTCTTGACGAGCCTATACGGGTATGAAGGCCCTGCGGCAGAGCTTGTGAAGGAGGCTGGCGCGAAGCCAGGTGATCTCGTCGAGGTATCAAGGCCTGATGGCACGCGGTACCGTGGGGTTCTCATGCCCAGGTATGCTTTGAGTGGTAAACCGATACTCGTCATCAAGCTTGATAATGGCTACAATATTGGTGTGCGTGTGACGCCCGGGACTAGGCTACGTGTCATCGCGACAAGAGAGGAGGTGCTGAAGGCGGCTAGGAGGTCGGGAGCACCAGCGGTGATCCCCCTTATAGAGGAGCAGCCTCCACCTGGCCCGAAGCCTAGGATAATGATAATAGGTACTGGCGGTACGATAGCTAGCAAGATCGAGTACGAGACTGGTGCCGTGAAGCCGGCGTTTAGCGCGGAGGAGATATTGGAGGCTGTGCCGGAGATAGGGTTCATAGCCGATATAGAAGCCGAGGTATTATTCAACATCCTAAGCGAGAACATGAGGCCAGAGCTCTGGGAGAAGATCGCGGAGAGAGTCGCGCGCCACATAGCCGAGGGATTCAACGGCATAGTGATCACGCACGGCACCGACACCATGGCCTACACCGCCGCCGCACTCTCCTTCGCCCTACGCGGACTACCAGTACCAGTGGCGCTCGTCGGCGCCCAGCGCAGCAGCGACAGGCCTAGCTCGGATGCAGCCTTCAACCTCCATGCAGCAGTACTCTTCGCTGCGAAGGCGGATGCCGCAGAGGTGGCAGTCGTCATGCATGGAGAGCCAAGCGACAGCTACGCCCTAGCACATAGGGGCACCAAGGTCAGGAAGATGCATACCAGTCGGCGCGATGCATTCCAATCGATAAACTCGACTCCCCTGGCAAGGATAGTCCCGAAGGAGAACAAGATAGAGATGTTGATGAAGCCCCTTAGGCGGAGGGGTGAGGAGGAGCTCAGGCTTGAGAACGGCTTTGAGCGTAAGGTCGCACTCATAAAATACTATCCTGGCATGTATGGTGAGATAATAGACGTGCTCGTCGACAAGGGGTATCGGGGCATTGTCCTCGAGGGTACCGGGCTCGGCCATGTGGGGGAGTGGCTCATCGAGCCTATAAAGAGGGCGGTGGAGGAGGGCGTGGCGGTAGTAATGACGAGTCAGTGTCTCTTCGGCAGAGTAAACATGAACGTCTACACCACCGGGAGGAAGCTAATAGCCGCGGGCGTCATACCGGGCGGCGACATGCTCCCGGAAACGGCGTTCGTGAAGCTCTCATGGATACTCCACCGCGTACACGATCTGAAAGAAGTACGGCGCATCTTCCTCGAAAACCTTGCAGGCGAATACAATCCCCGCCTCACCCTACGCCTCTACCCGAGGTGGCCGCTCAATGGTTGACCCCAAGCTAGACACTAGCCGCTACGACCCCCGTAGCCTGGGCCTCAAGGTAGGCCTAGAGATACACCAGCAGCTAGACACAAGGCACAAACTGTTCTGCAACTGCCCGACAAAGCTGGTTCACGGCGAGGCGGAGGAGGATATCTTCTACCGCAGGCTCAGGCCGACGAGGAGCGAGCTAGGCGAAGTAGACGTCGCGGCGCTCTTCGAGTGGAGGAAGGGTAGAATCTACGAGTACCATGCACCCCTAAACTGCAGCTGCCTAGTCGAAGCCGATGAGGAGCCACCTCACGAGCTTAACCGCGAGGCGCTAGTGATAGCCCTCGCGATAGCCAAGGCGCTTAACTCGAAGCCGGTCGACGAGATATACGTTATGAGGAAGATAGTGATTGATGGATCAAACACGACCGGGTTCCAGCGCACAGCCATAGTCGCACTCGGCGGCTACATAGACCTTCCAAGCGGTAAGCGCATCGGGATACAGACCATAGCAGTCGAGGAAGACGCAGCCAGGAAGGCTGGCGAGAAGGGGACAGTTACAAGCTATATGCTGGACAGGATGGGCATACCACTGATAGAGATCTCAACGGCGCCCGACATAACGAGCCCCGAGGAGGCATACGAGACAGCGCACACGATAGGCCAGCTCCTAAGGCTGAGCGGCCGCGTGAAGAGAGGCATAGGCACGATAAGACAGGACCTGAACGTCTCGATAAAGGGAGGGACGAAGATCGAGATAAAGGGTGTGCAGCTACTCGACCTACTCCCAAAGGTAGTGTTCTATGAGGCGATAAGGCAGGCAAGGCTCCTAGAGATACGGGAGGAGCTCCGGAGGAGGGGGGTAACCGAGGAGTACATAGCCGAGAACGCCGTAGTCAAGGATGTAACTAGTATATTCAAGAAGACAAAGTGCAAGATAATAAGGAAGGTGATCAAGAAGGGTGGCCGCGTACTCGCACTACGCCTACCCGGCTTCCACGGCCTACTAGGCGTAGAGGTTGAGCCGGGTAGGCGCTTCGGCACAGAGCTAGCAGACTACGCCAGGTTCTGGGGAGGGGTAGGCGGCATATTCCACTCAGACGAGCTCCCAGCCTACGGTATATCGGAGGAGGAACTAGCGGAGGTCTACAAGGAGCTCTCAGCCGACAAGGACAAGGATGCAGTAGTATTGGTCGCCGACGAGGAGAAGAAGGCAAGGAAGGCGCTAGAAGCTGTCCTCGACCGCGCAAAGTACGCGACAAAGGGAGTCCCCCCGGAGACGAGGGCTGCACTAAGCGACGGCACCACACGATACATGAGGCCGCTACCCGGCTCAGCTAGGATGTACCCCGAGACGGACGTGCCCCCATTCGAGGTAACCGAGGACGTGCTCGCCGAGGCGGAGAAGATAAAGCCAGTTCACCCAATGGTTAAGCTCGAGGAGCTTACAAGGAGATACGGCCTCTCAAAACAACTCGCAAAGCAGCTTCTCCACGAGCTAAGGCTGGACCTCTTCGAGAGGCTCGCAGCAAAGTACTCAGACAAGGTGCCGGCAACCTACATAGCATCAATATTCACAAACCTCCTACGCAGCCTACGCCGTGAGGGAGTAAACATAGACAACATAACGGATGAGGACATAGAGGCGATAGTGAAGGCGCTCGCAGAGCACCGTATACCTAAGGAGGCGGTTGAAGAGATAATTAGGAAGGCCGCAGAGACACCGAGCCATGACATAAACAAGATAATTGAGGAGGTAGCCTCCAGGCGGGTCAGCATCGAGGAAGTCGAGAAACTCGTAGACGAGGCGGTAGAGAAGCTAAAGGACGAGATAAGGGCTAAGGGCATGAGGGCGCTAAGCAAGGTAATGGGCCTAGTGATGCCGAAGCTACGTGGACGCGTAGAGGGAAGAGTAGTGGCTGAGATAGCAAAGAAGAAGATACAAGAGGTTCTAGGAGGCTAGGAAGGGAGACGCGGGCAGTGATGTGTACTCCCGTCGCCGAGGAACCCCTTAATGAGGAGAAGGCATTTGTCTGAGCCCCTCTCTCCTCCCTGCACATCACCCGCTCATCTTAGCAGCCATGAAGATCCTCCTGACTAGTTCATCCTCATAAGGTACACCAACGTAGACAAGCTGCCCGTTCACTGCTATAGCAGGTACATTCACTACTCCATACCTATCAGCTATATCAGGGTTCTCGAACGCCTCAACAACTATCGAGTAGTAGTCCTTGAACCCCCTGCGCCGTGCCTCATACACGAGCATGTTAGCTATCAATGCTGCATAGGGGCAGTAAGGGCACGGAGGCGTCACTATAACCTCTATGTAGACCTTACGATCACCCAGCTCCTCAATCTTCTTAATAGTCTCCTTGTCGAGGCCGCTCTCCCCGTTGGATATACGGATTATTGTCTCTATGAAGCCCTTAAGCTCCTCCCCCCAGGGTAGGCCTAGGTAGCGTATGCCGCCGTCTAGCAGGAGTATTGTTGGTGCACGGTCAACCCTATACTTTATGAAGTCGTCCTTGTCACGTGGCCATATGTGTACGTGGAGTCTGATTTTCCCCTTGGGGGCCTCCTCGACAACCGCTTTGACTAGCTTCTCGGCTTCCCCACATGTATAGCAGTCCGACTCTGCTATGAAGAGGTGCATGTCAACGGGGTTCTTCATGTCGCGTAACGCGTCTCTCAGCGCCTCCCTCAGCTCCCTGGTTATCTCGACGCGTAGCATTTCCTCCACTGATTACCCCTCGTGAAGCCTGGCCGGCGGCGGGTTAAGTAAGCAGTGGGGATAAAAATGATTTAAACATATGTTAATCTGGCTTACATCTCCCCGGGGAGGAATGAGGACATCATGACGGGCGGTGTGGGGCGTAAGAGTGTGGTGGCGCCATGCGAGCTCTTCTCCAAGAGGCTTGTGCCGGCAATAAGGGCTGCAATGGTAATTATAATGGTTAGGGAGTATGGGTTAACGGCGTATCGTGCAGCAAAGATACTAGGCATAACGCCTGCTGCAGCCTCAAACTACGTCCTGAAGAGGAGAGGTAGCCGTATAGCCGAGGTCATCCTAGGCTATGAGAAGGCTAGGCGGAAGATAGCAGAGGTCGTAGAGCGTGCAATCGTGCAAGGCTCTGCAGGCCCGGAAGCGATATGTGAGGTTTGCAGGTTCCTGCGTAAAACCATGCCCGAGCTGAGGGAGGTTCTAAGCTATCCCTAGCCGGCCTCAACGAGCCTCACATACCTCCGTAGCACCTCGGCTTTCTCCTCGCGAAGCCTCCATGGCTCCTCTAGCTGCAGGTACCCAGCAGCCTGGTTACCGTAGTGTGGTAATATGCAGCTGAAGAGCGTGAGAACCCTACCACCATGATTGAACTTGTATCCGTTGAAGCACGGCTCATGGGCCCTCACTATAGCTTTTATGTTCTCCCTCTCAAGCACTGCATCAGTCACCATGGGGCCCCAGAGGTACCCGGCTCCACGGGGCGAGGGAAGCCACTCGTCAGCATCCTCGGTCGGGTCATTCCAGAGTATCTCTTCGAGGACACGGTCGCCTGGGGGCCCGTTGGGGCATCGGAGTAGTTTGTGTAGGTCGGCTTTCTCCGTAACCTCCTCTATTGGGGGGCCACCATGTAGCATGAGTAGTATCTTGGGCAGCTTGGCTGCCAGGGGTAGCTTGTCGAAGAACTCCATGCAGAGATTGTAGAGGCGGCGCGCCTTTGTCGGCCCGAGCCTAGTCAGCAGGAGGTATGGGAAGTCGTGGGGGTAGGGCTCAAGGCCCTTAGGTGGCTCATGATTGCCCCTCAGTACGACTACGTTATCCATAATGGTGTATGCGAGTGCAACGCTCAGCAGGGTCTCTATCTGGTACTCTCCTCTATCGATGTAGTCGCCTAGGAAGACTATATAGTAGTCCTCCGGGCCTAGACCCTTCTCCGCTACAGCCGCATCTATCCTTGATGCTATCTTGTGGAGTGTGGGCCAGTCGCCGTGGATATCGCCTATGACGAAGAGCGGTCTTGGCTCGCTGAGCACTACAAGCCTGCAGCCAGGAACCCTCCTAGAGGCGACGCTCTCGGCATCCCTTATTGCCTGCTCTATATCATTATAGTTTGTTGATATGCGTTTAGCTTTCTCAACGACGTCTCTTAGCATAGCCTTGTCCCACGCCTCCGCTCAAATAATACGCGGGGCGCCCTCTTAACTCTTAGCGTTAGGCATGTAAAGGTGAACGCTTCCAGGGACAAGCATACATCTTCATAACTCTCTCCCGGCCTTGGATGCTCTACGCCATTTAGCAATACACGAGTCACCTTGTATCCCCGGAGCCGCATGCAGCCCGACGCCTCAAAGGGGCAGGCGTTCCACACGAGCAGCTCAAGCACCTTGCCGTCAAACCTATGGTCGAGTATCAGCATACATGGTGGCATATGAAGCCACGTTGAAGATTCATTCTCCAGGCGGTTCAGGAGCCTCGAGTAGAGCGCGGCGATGATCGAGTGCCAGAAGCGTATACCCTTCACCCTCCGGGCTACGATGCCCCCCTCAATGCACTCGACACGGCCATACTCGTCAATAGTGCACGTGCATTTACCTTCTAGGCAGGTTAGTATCCAGGGCCTCAGGCCACCTTTGACGGCAATGAAGTTGAAGCTGATAGTCGTGCGGCGCCTAACCCTATACACTGATAAGGCATATGCACGGTAGCCGACCACCACCGGCCTATAGATGCCGAGCTCGACTGTACGTAGAGGCTCAACGCTACCAGCATCACGTACTACAAGCCTGACACCACCCGTGTAATCCAGCCTACGGCACTCCCTCCCCTCGCATACAAGTCCATGATAATCGTAGGGTGGTGCGGAGGCACCGATGCTGTCTAGCAGCCTCTCATGTCTCTCTACGAGTACTTTGAGATCCATGACCCAGTTCGGTGGAGCAGGCCTCAGCGGTAACAACGCCTCTAAGACCCTATTGCCCAGAGCCCTCTTGGGTTCTACGTCCACGTGGTATGTGTTATGCGGCGAGTTAAGCCTAAGCCTGGAGGCCTCGCCGTCGAGCAATAGTGTATTCTTTCCTGTCAAGAGGAGTGTGAGCTGGGGGAGTGCTGGCTCCAGAACCAGCTCCCTGAACTCCTCCATACCCGCCTCATTATCTGCTGAGGCTACATCGTCGAGCCCGATAACGCCTCTACGAACTATGTCTAGTAGTTTCATCTCCTTCTGCTCCCCTTGCTCGAGACCCTCCTTAATACATCGCTCATGCCCCGTATCATGTCCTCGGCTCTACGGCTACTCCTCGTCGTCAACCCGGCGACAAGTCTATCCTTATCAACATCGGCTACGATGAGCCCCTTGTCCTCGAGCATTGATGCAATCCTGCTGAGGCTCTCCTTGCTGCCCTGCTTAACCAGTAGGGTTACCTTTATGTTCTCGCTCGTCATGCTCACGGTCAGCCTATAGCTTTGGGACTCCGCTATTATATCGGTCTTCTCGGTGAAGCCACCTGTTAGCCTCATCTGCTGGTAATGCCTCTCAACTATCCTAGCCCCAGTACCCTCAGTCGCGGCTCTAACCGCTCTCCTCATATTCTCCTTACGCTCATCCAAAAACACGTCACCTCTTCTTTCCCCGGGGGGCAATCCTATAGACTGGGAGTGTGTTGTGGAGGCTATTTTCTTGGCGGCGCGTAGCTCATGGGCTTATACTTCACGAGTGTCTCCAGAACAGCCTCCGTTGCCTTAGCGACATATGATTCTAGTTCTTCATGTGTCTTTAGCTCCTCTTTACCCGGCACGACGAGGTTATCCGCTACTACCAGTATCGCGGCGGTTCTCAGCCCCCTAAGCCACCCAATGGTGAAGAGTGTCGCAGCCTCCATCTCCACGGCTATTATACCTCTCCTGCTCCACTTCTCCGCGAAGTCCTTCGTCTCTGCGTAGAACGCGTCACTGCTGTAAACGGGGCCTATGAAGACCCTGCCCCTCTTCCCCGCCTCCTCTGCAAGCATTACTGTCAAGTCGGGGCTCGGGGAGGCGGCCATGCATGCATCAGGCACGTATGAGCCTATGGTTCCGCCGCAGAGGTATGCAGCCCCAGCAGCAACAACGAAGTCTCCTACATCAAGCTCCGGTATCATGCCTCCACACGTGCCAAGCCTTATCAGCACCTTAGCACCAAGCATTGCGAGCTCCTCAAAGACTATGGCGGCTGAAGGACCTCCAATACCGTGGACGGCGACGCTGACACGTCCACCCTTATAGTAGCCGGTGTAGACATAGTAGCCCCTATTCTCATTGACGAGCCGGGCATCCTCGAGGAAGTTCTCGGCAATGAACCTTGCCCGTGCGGGATCACCAACAACAACTACACGCTCAGCAACACTGCCGGGACTCGCCTTGATATGAGCCGGGCCCCTAGCCATGCACGGCACCAGTAACAGAACACCCGGCACCCCCAGAGGAAATTATCCCCAGCGTACCCCCACCTTCCCATACCTGGAGGAAAACACCCCTGGGCTATGCGATGAAAAAGGGGTGCTGAAACCCCGGGGGAATGCCGGGAACCCGGCAGCTGAACCCCTCCCCTTGGACTGGAGTGGGGGTGTTGAGGCACGAGCGTACTGAGGCTACTCGACTCAGCGGCCCCGGCGCTGCTCCTGGTGCTTATAGGGTGGCTCGGCCTAACATTGACGACAATGGCGATAGGACAGGCTATAAAGAGTATAAGTGGCGCGGGGGTTCTCTCTTCCGCAGCGAGGTTCATGCTTGCCCTCGCATTGTTCCTAACATGGCTTATAGCCTGGTGGAGACTCGCAAAGATCATGGTTGACAAGTATTCGGCCAGGGGATGACGTCACTTGCCCCCCTAGACCGGCATGGGATGAAGACATTACCGCGAGCAGACCCTCATAACTCTCTTAGAAGGTGCGGCGTCGGCGGCTACCATCATCAGCATCCCCTGCACGGGGGTAAGGACTGGTTAGGCTCGTCATCCGCCCGAGGCCTTCATGACCAGAATTAGGTGACCTACCGGGATATTAGTCTAGATCACGGTTCAAGGGTAGTGGTCGTCATGGCGAGGAGGCGTAGATCGAGGAGATCAACGACCACACGGACGCGTAGACGACACCGGAGTGTGAGGGTTAATGTAGACGCGATGCTCGACTCCATAGCCCCAAGCATATACTCGAGGCTTGGACTGGATCTCCTCGGCTTAAGCCTGGAGGACTGCAAGACTATTCTGAAGCCCATCGTGGAGGCTATAGTTGAGGCATACTCATCAAGGCCCTCTACGTCAAGCGTGATGAACAAGATACTCGCGCATGAAGATAGACTATACATGTATGTCGCAGCATACCTGCTCGAGAAGAAGGAGCATTACACACCCGAGCAGCTATCCTTCATAGCAGCCTACGGCAGGTCGGTCATCTGCAGACACATACAGAGACTCTACGAGCAGGCTGCAAAGCAGGGGCTAGACGATGTCATAGCCCAGCTCCGGGCAACATGGATGACGCACTGCAACCCGCCACCCTACACATGTCCCCGCTGCGGGTTCCCCGCAGTAGTCCCCGACCTCCACTGCATCGTCTGTGGCTACGAGTTATCCGAGAAAGAGTTCAAGGAGGCCGTCGACTTCAAGGAGCAACTCCGCTTCTTCACCGAGACAGCCACGACAACGGAGCTCCTCGAGGTACGTGACAGGAGGCTTGTCCTGGTCACCCCTCAGGGGATAAAGCCCCCTTCAGCTCCACGCTCACCCCTGGACGTGGAGGTTCGCCTCACACCAGATGAAGTCAAGATAGTTGAGGAGGCGTTGAGGAGCCGTGCCGGCAAAAAAGGTGCAGGGGGTTGATGAGCTTAGGAGGGAGCTCAAGGGTAATAGGCTAGTGCTCTTATTCATCTATGATTCCCGTAGGAACCCGGAGCGCTACATAAAGTCGTTCATGGAGTATGTCTCTAGGCGGATAGAGAGTGTACAGGTAATAGGGGTTGACTTGTCGGTTAATGAGGGGTTTAGAGAGGAGCTTGGCGTTAAGAGTGTGCCACGTCTGCGCCTATACCTTGACTCGAGGATGATATGGGAGCAGCTCGGCATGTTCTACAGCTATGGCGCAGACGCTGAGGCGTTGAGGTTCGGTATTAGGGAGAGTATACGGAGAAGGGGGATTAGCCTGAGAGAACTGGGGGTTAGGATAAGGCTCTAGACCGGTGGCTATGCCGCTAGGGCTCGTCCTCCAAGAGCCTCCTCAGCACACGCCGATACGAGTAGGCTAGCTCTGGTCCACCCCATGCGGCTGCTAGGAGTTGCTCGTAGAGGTATGGTGTGCGCGGCGTATGGCTTAGTTTCCCTGTGGCTGCGGCGTAGGCGTAGAGGTCTTGTAGTGATGTGAAGCTGAAGGGCTTGAATACTGTGGTGTCTCCATGCCTGTAGAGCCCCCTGCATGAGGGGTCAAGACTGTGTCTCCGCATTAGTGTTGTTAGTAGCTCTAGAAGCCTCTCCTCGAGGGTGGTTGAAAGCATTACTAGTCTATACCCGTTCTTCGTGGCTTCCTCAACAGCCTCTCTCTGGGCCTCAACGATATCCCTCCCTGGCTTCATGAGGCTTGTCGTGATTTTTGTCGTGAAGGGCCTCTCCGCTGCAGCGAATATCTCCTCAACAGCGTGTCTTATCGGGGTTTGCGCTGGCGTTATGAGGAGGATTATGCTGGCCCCGGGTGGTATGCTGAATTCATATTTGCTGAAGGCCTTTCTAACGTATTTTATGAGCCTCTTCCTTAGGCAGGCTATGCAGAGGTAGTCGCCGGAGAAGCTCTGGTAGTATACCGCGTCTCTTGATCCGCATATGCTGCAGGGGCGTGTCACGGTTCTCGTGTGCTTCTCTGCGGGCGGTAGGGGTTTTATGAGGCGATGCGGAGAGAAAGATTTATATAGAAGCATAGCCCGCATGAACGGATGGAGTCAGAGGTCAAGGGGTGTAAGACCATGGCGCTCTACGGCATACCTGTACTCATACTCAAGGAGGGCACCCAGCGAACCTATGGCAGGGAGGCGCTAAGGAGCAACATACTGGCGGCAAAGGTGCTCGCCGAGGTATTGCGTACAAGCCTCGGACCCAGGGGTCTCGATAAGATGCTTGTGGACAGCTTCGGAGATGTAACCATAACAAATGATGGTGCAACCATACTCAAGGAGATGGAGATCCAGCACCCGGCTGCAAAGCTCCTAGTAGAGGTCGCAAAGGCGCAGGACGCCGAGGTCGGAGACGGCACCACGAGCGCGGTCGTACTAGCCGGCACGCTCCTCGACAAGGCGGAGGCCCTCCTCGACCAGAACATACACCCGACAGTGATCATAGAGGGCTACAAGAAGGCGCTGAACCACGCGCTGGAGGAGCTGAGCAAGCTCGGCGTAAAGATAAACGTTGAGGACCGCCAGGCACTCAAGAAGGTTGCAGAGACAAGCATTTACAGCAAGTACATAGGCTCGGGCGCAACCCTCGACAAGCTCACCGACATGGCGATCGACGCCGTACTCCACATCGCAGAGAAGCAGCCCGACGGCACCTACAAGGTGCCGCTGAACAGGATAAAGATTGAGAAGAAGAAGGGCGGCAGCCTACTGGACAGCCAGCTCATTTACGGTATTGTGCTCGACAAGGAGGTCGTGCACCCAGGCATGCCGAGGAGAGTTGAGAACGCATACATAGTGCTGCTTGACGCGCCTCTAGAGGTTGAGAAGCCGGAGATAACCGCGAAGATAAACATAACGAGCCCCGAGCAGATAAAGGCGTTCCTAGACGAGGAGGCCCGCATACTCCGCGACATGGTTGAGAGGATATACAAGGTTGCTATGGAGAGGATTAGGCGTGATGGTATGGAGGGTAAGGCTGGTATAGTGGTTATATGCCAGAA